>NZ_JBAKHS010000011.1:0-240556 GCF_036906795.1 Micromonospora sp. CPCC 205739
CCGCGTCCTCCGATGCTCGATCCACCTGGATTGTCGAGCCGGGAGGGCAACGCTACTTCGAGCAGAGCAAACCCCTCTTGAGCCTCTCCCCGCCCTGGGGCGACGCCCGGGCCGCGCAGGCCAAATGAGAGCCACACGACCAGCGTGGGCAGCCGAAATGAGAGCGACAGCCCGGGCGCCTCAACCGAAGCCTGGCCGGGCCACGGTCGCAGGTCAATGAAACAAGTAGCCGATGAGCGGGTACCTCGGGGCTGGTACGGGGCGCGGTGATCCGCCCGTGAGCAGCACCGTGGCCTTCGTCTGCGCGGCTCGATCAGCCGAGCTGAGTTGGTGTAGCCGTGGCCTCCCAGGTGGTCAGGCAGAACGGGTGGCCAGCCGGGTCGGCGTAGACGTAACACTGTTCGCTGTTGGGCTGGAAGTCGTGCTTTGTTGCTCCGGCAGCGAGCACGCGGGCCTCGGCGGCGTCTCGGTCCACGACCATGAAGTCGAGATGCATCATGATCGACGAGGTGGGGTCGGGCCAGGTGGGTGGCGTGTATCCGGGCACAGTCTGGAAGTTGATCCGCCCGGCCGGGCTCAGCACGCATGCCCAGCCGTCCCCGGCGTGTGTCAGGGTTCCGCCGGTGATGCTGGCGTAGAACTCCGCCAAGCCGACCGCGTCCGGGCAGTCCAGGGTGACCGCGCTGAGCCTGATCTCGTCGGACATGTCGCCTCCTGTGGTCCGGGCCGGCGGGTGCTAGGCGCCCGCACCGATACGACGACTAGCACGACGGCGCGCTCGACAAACTGAACGACGTAACCTAACCCACAACACGTTGGTCGAGCACGCTGATCTGCCGCGAACCGCGCCCTACGGCCTGTTACGGCAAGCGGATCTTACCGGCGGAGCGCCGTGCAGAACTGTGACGGTCAACCTCGATGACGACGTTCCCAGGCGTGGATGACTCGAAGCGTGGGATTGCGCTCTCGGGCGTGCGCAGGCGATCGGTCAGAAGGAAATCGGGCAAGGTGAACCCCGCTGCATGCTCGTGCTCTGACAGCACGAACGTTCCGCCCCGCCTCTCAGGCTGCCATCCGTGCTTCAGGGCGTAGCTGATGACGGCTCGTACCTCGGCCGATGCCGGATAGGCGCCGTCGGTCGCGCATGCTCCCCACGGTGCCGGCCGGGCGACCGACAGCAAATCTGCCTGGAGTGCCTGGCTCGTCTTCCCAGAGCCCCAGACCCGCAGGCGAATGCACCGGTGACAATCACCGCTGCCCCGTACGTGATGAATCTCCGCGCGCCATACGAAGGTCCGCGCGCCGATTCGCAGCTGCCGCAGTCGAGTCCGCACCTGGGTCACCTCGTCGTCGGATCTTTCCCGATCATCGGATGCCAGCCAACGTATTTGCCCGTGACACGTGCCGCTGATCGGGTCGCCGTCGGGTGCACGCTCCTGCCGCGATCCGATCGCTACGGGGGCGTGACGGCCTATCGCCGGCGCGCTGGTGGTCGACGGGCGGTCGTGCCGATGAGCGAGCACGGAGGCTCGCCGACTCAGCTCACCCTTAGGTTGCGATTGCCGCGATGGCGGCGTGCGGCCGTTGATTGCCATCGCTGGGCCGCTGCAGGCGCTCAACTTCCGTGAAGCCGGCTCGCGCCAGTCGCTCGGAGAACTCGTCGAGGGGCCAGCGATAGGCGGTCACGACCTTGTGGTCGAAGGCGGCGACCTCGTCACCTACGAAGAGACCAAGCACTAACGTTCCGGCCGGGGACATCGCTCGCCGGAACTCAGCGAGCACGCCGTCGAGATCTTGCGGTGGCAGGTGGATCAACGAGCCCCAGGCCAGGATGCCGGCGATGGAGTGGTTGGCAACGGCGAGATTTTCCATCGACCCGAGTTGGTAGCTACCGCTCGGGTGGGCTGTGCGCGCATGGGCGATGAACTCGGGGACCATGTCGATTCCCGTTGCATCGGCGCCCAGCGAGCGAAGGTAATCGGTGATATGGCCGGGCCCGCAGCCCAGATCGAGCACCGTGCCAGGTCGGCCCGCCAGATGCCGCCCGATGAAGGCGAGGTCGTCGGCGTGTACCTGCCGGCTTGTACCGAACAGCTCGATGTAGAGCTCCGCGACGGAGGCATATGCCTGCCGGACCTGCTCCATGGTCACCACGCGACTGTACGGGCTCTCGGATTGGCAGAGCAGGCCGGGCCAGCGCGGGGACGCGCGTCGATTCTCGCGGTGCCCGCATCCGGGCGATCCGAGGCAAGGTCGGATGATCTTACGGATCATGAATGCCGGCGTGGGCCGGCAGTAACGGCACGTCGCCCTCTAACGTTTCCTCGACCGTTGCGCCACTGTTCTGCCGCCGACCGCGCTAGCAAGCGTCATTCGACATGCGTCTCTATCGCTGCGCCTCGAAGTGCTCCTTCATCGCCGGGTAGTAGTCGTCGAAGTCCGGCGTCGGCTGTCCGGCGCGCGAGGCTACCAGCGCGTCGAGGTAGTACTCCCAGCCCGGTCCGATCTCGCCGACGCCCTCCGTACCGGTCAGGTGCTGCGTGAACCGAAGCTCGGTCACGCCCGCACTCTCGACCAGCACCAGGTCCAGGTGCCAGCCGCCGTGCTCGTCCACGGCGGAAACCGCTAGCCGGCGGGGCGGCTCGCACGCGTCGATGGTCATGTCCATCCAGGGTTTGCCCTCCTCGTGCACCATCTGGACCTTGATCGTGCGTCCCGGTGCTGCGTCGCCCTGCCACGGGCCGAACCAGCGTGCCGTGCGCGCCGGATCGGTGAGGCTCGCCCAGACGTCAGCCACGGGAGCGCGGAACGTGCGGGTCAGCACGAGGTCGTCGCCGAACAGTCGGCCGGTGGGTGTCGGGCTCATGCGGTCTCCTTCTGGGATGGGTGCCGCCCGGCGGCCGTGTGCCGCTCGCGGCGGGCGCGGTAGACCTCGGTCTCCAGCGCATCGAGGCGGTGCTGCCAGCCCGACGGGCGCATCAGCCGTCCCAGCCACCCTGCCAGCTCGTCGAGCGGCGCGGCGACCAGTGTGTAGACACGCCGACGTCCGTCGGCCGTGTCGCGTACCAGGCCGGCCTCGCGCAACACGCGCAGGTGACGGCTGACGGCCGGCCGGCTGATCACGAACCGGTCGGCGATCTGGCCTGCCGAGAGTGGTTCGTCGCGCAGCATCAGCAGGATCTCCCGCCGCACCGGATCGGCGATCGCGCCCGCTACCTCGTCCACGCCAGAAGCGTAACCAATAGGTTACGCTTCTGGCAACGTCGTGCGGGTGTTGCAGCAGCCACTCCTGCTGGCCCGCGCGCCAGGTGGACTCGAAGTCGTCCCATTCGCGCTGGTCGGCCGTGCTGAAGTGCAGGACTCGCCAGCCCAGGCGACGGGCGTGCTCGACGAGATCCGCGAGCGGCACGGTCTCCTCCCCGAAGATCTCGACAGCTTCGGCCGTTGGCTGGCGCTCCCAGTACGCCTCGCCGAACAGGAGCCGGCCACCGGGCCGCACGTACGCGGCGAGTGCGGTGAGGGCATCGGCCGTCCCGCCGAAGGCGTGCGAGGCGCCGACGCACAGGACCCGGTCGGCTGACTCCCGTGAGGTCGCCGCTTCCCCCTTGACGAACGTGACGTGCTCGTCCAGTGACCGGTCAGCCGCCAGTGCCCGCCCCCTCGCGAGAGCAGCCTGGTCGGTATCGATTCCCACGCCCGTCGTCATTGCTGCGCCGCGGACGCCTCCGGCGGCCACCGCCCTCAGCAGCAGCTCGCCCCACCCGCAGCCGAGGTCGAGCACGTGCGCGCCGGGCCAGATGTCGAGCCGTTGCAGGAGCAGAGCGGCATGCTCCTCCGACAACGGTGTGTTCCAGCGCATCCGGGCGTAGCGCAGGGCGGCGAGGTCGTCGGTCGTCTGCATCCGCTGAGGGTGCCAAGTCCCGATCGACGGCGCGACCCCGTTTCGCGACCAGCACGGCGACCGGCGGCCCCCGATCCCAGGACAGCGCGATCACGTCAAGCATTCGGAGGGACGCGACGTGGCGCCGGCCCGGCACCGCCGGAGATCCGTCCGGGTTTCGTATCGATTCAGGGTTCGTGGGGCGATTGGCGGGCATAGCGTCAGGCGTGGCGGCTTCCGGCCGCCGGGCCGTCCCGGTGGGCGGTCACGGCCGAGCGACGGTGGTGCGGACGTGGAGAAGACGGTCCCGACGGTGCTGGACGAGCTGGAAGGTAAGGGCCGGGGCACCGGGCTGCCCCGGCTGCTGGGCGTGGTGAGTCTCGCCCTCGGCGCGGGTGGCCTGCTCGCCCCGCGTGCGGTGGCCCGGCTGACCGGGGTGGACGACTCTCCGCACGCGGCGGGCGTCATCCCGGCGGTGGCCGCCCGCGAGCTCGGACACGCCGCCGGGCTGATCGCCGGGCGCCGCCCCGGCGGCTGGGCCTGGACCCGGGTGGCCGGGGACGCCGCCGACCTGACGCTGCTCGGCCGAGCCTTGGCCGACCGGCGCGGTGAGCGGCGCCGGCGGGTCGCCGTGACCACCGCCGTCGTGGCCGGCATCGCCGCCGTCGACCTGATCGCCGCGGTCCGCGCCGGCCGGGCCCGCCGGGCCCGGGAACGGCTGATCCTCATGGAGGTCGGCGTCACCGTCAACCGGCCGGCGTCGGAGGCGTACCGGTTCTGGCGGGACCTGGAGAACCTGCCCCGCTTCATGGCCCACCTCGAGTCTGTCCGCGCCGACGACCTGCGCCGCTCGCACTGGACCGCCCGCGGGCCCGCCGGCCGGCTGGTCGGCTGGGACGCCGAGATCGTCGAGGACCGTCCGGACGAGCTGATCGCCTGGCGCTCGCTGCCCGGCGCCCGAGTGCCCAACGCCGGCCGGGTCCGCTTCGTGCCGGCCCCCGGCAACCGGGGCACCGAGGTCCGGGTGGAGCTGGGGTACGCCCCGCCCGCCGGGCGGCTCGGCCGCGCGGTGGCGAAGCTCTTCGGCGAGGAGCCCGAGCAGCAGATCCGCGACGACCTGCGCCGGTTCAAGCAGGTGCTGGAGACCGGCGAGGTGGTCCGCTCCGACGCCAGTCCACAGGGGATCACCCTGCACCAGCAGCTCAAGCAACGTCCCGCCCAGCCGCTGCCCACCCGCTGAACGCCACCGGGAAGGAAAGACGATGAGAGCCACCACCTGGACGGGCAAGGACAGCGTCAAGGTCGTCAACGTCCCCGATCCCCGCATCCTGAACGCCCGGGACGCCATCGTGAAGATCAGCTCGACGGCGATCTGCGGGTCCGACCTGCACCTGTACCACGGCTACATCCCGGCCATGCGCAAGGGCGACATCCTCGGCCACGAGTTCATGGGCGAGGTGGTCGAGGTCGGCCCGGAGGTGGACAACCTCGCCGTCGGCGACCGGGTGGTGGTGCCGTTCCCCATCGCCTGCGGCAACTGCGCCTCCTGCCAGCAGGGCCGCTACTCGGTCTGCGAGAACTCCAACCCCAACGCCGGCATCGCCGAGAAGATCATGGGTCACTCGCCGGCCGGCATCTTCGGCTACAGCCACCTGCTCGGCGGGTACGCCGGCGGCCAGGCCGAGTACGCCCGGGTGCCGTTCGCCGACGTCGGCCCGATCAAGGTCCCCGACGAGGTGCCCGACGACCAGGCGCTGATGCTCGCCGACGTCTTCCCCACCGCGTACATGGGGGCGGAGATGTGCGACATCACGCCCGGTGACGTGGTCGCGGTCTGGGGCGCCGGGCCGGTCGGACTGCTCGCCGCCGCCAGCGCCCGGCTGCTCGGTGCGGAGCGGGTCATCGTCATCGACCGGTACCCGTACCGGCTGCGGCTCGCCGCCGAGCGGGCCGGCGCGGAGACGATCAACTACGAGCAGCTCGACGTGCTGGACGAGCTGAACCGGCTCACCGCCGGCCGGGGCCCGGACGCCTGCATCGACGCGGTCGGTCTGGAGGGGCACCACGGCAACGCCGCGATGTACGCCTACGACCGGGTGAAGCAGGCCGGCCGGGTGGAGACCGAGCGGCCCTTCGCGCTGCGCGAGGCGATCCTGGCCTGCCGCAGCGGGGGAGTGGTCTCGGTGATCGGGGCGTACGGCGGCGTCGTCGACAAGTTCCCGATGGGCGCGTTCATGAACCGCTCGCTGATCATGCGCACCGGGCAGTGCCACGTGCAGCGCTACACCCGGCCGCTGCTGGAGCGGATCGTGAAGGGCGAGATCGACCCGAGCTTCGTCGTCAGCCACCGGATGCCGCTGAAGGACGCGGCCAAGGGCTACAAGCTCTTCCAGAAGAAGCAGGACGACTGCACCAAGGTGGTGCTCAAGGTCTGACCGCCCGGGGGCGGCGGGAGGGTTCGCCGCTCAGGGCAGCGGCCACTCGTGCACCGGGCGGTTGCTGTGCATCAGGTCCACGTAGTGGCGGACCACCTCGCGCAGCGCTTCCGGCCGGTCCAGGTGGTCGGCGGACTCCAGCCGGTGCAGGGTCTCCACCTGCCAGGTCGCCCCGTTGCGCCCGGTCAGGCAGCGCTGCTCGATGATGCCGAGCAGCCGGTCCCGCTCGCCCGGGTCCAGCCCCCACCGGTCCAGCCCGTGGTACGCCAGCGGCAGCAGCCGCCGCAGCACCAGCTCGGTCACCGGCAGGTACCCCAGGCCCGGCCAGTAGACCTGCGCGTCGATGCCGTGCCGGGCGCAGTTGGTGAAGTTCTCCTCGGCGGCGCTGAACGACATCTGCGACCACAGCGGACGGTCCGACTCGGCCAGGGCCCGGACCAGCCCGAAGTAGAAGGCGCCGTTGGCGACGGTGTCCAGCACCGTCGGCCCGGCCGGCAGGACACGGTTCTCCACCCGCAAGTGCGGGCGGCCCTTGAGCACGTCGTAGACCGGCCGGTTCCACCGGTAGACGGTGCCGTTGTGCAGCCGCAGCTCGGCCAGCTTCGGCACCCCACCCGCGGCGAGCGCCTCGGCCGGGTCCTCCGGATCGCAGACCGGCAGCAGCGCCGGGAAGTAGCGGACGTTCTCCTCGAACAGGTCGAAGACGCTGGTGATCCAGCGTTCGCCGAACCAGACGCGGGGGCGTACCCCCTGGGCCTTGATCTCCTCCGAGCGGGTGTCGGTGGCCTGCTGGAACAGCGGGATGCGGGTCTCCCGCCACAGCTCCCGGCCGAAGAAGAGCGGCGAGTTCGCGCCGAGGGCCACCTGGATCCCGGCGACCGCCTGGGCGGCGTTCCAGTAGTCGGCGAACTGCGCCGGGCTGACCTGGAGGTGGAACTGGGTGCTGGTGCACGCCGCCTCCGGCGTGATGGTGTCCGCGGTGGTCGTCAACCGCTCCACCCCGTTGATGGAGATCCGCAGGTCCTCGCCGCGGGCGGCGAAGATCTGCTCGTTGAGCAGCTCGTAGCGCGGGTTGGTCGACAGGGTCTCGGCGGTGAGGTGCTCCGGGCGCAGGGTGGGCAGGATGCCGATCATCACCATGTGGGCGCCGACGGTGCGGGCCTTCTGCTCCGCCGCGTTCAGGCTGGCCCGCACGTGCTCCTCGAACTCGGCGGTGCCGGTGCCGACCAGCCGGCGGGGCGCCACGTTGATCTCGACGTTGAACTGCCCCAGCTCGGTCTGGAAGCTGGGGTCGGCGACGGCGGCCAGCACGTCGGCGTTGCGCATCGCCGGCATCGAGTCCTCGTCGACCAGGTTCAGCTCGATCTCCAGCCCGGTCATCGGCCGTTCGACGTCGAAGCGCGACTCGCGCAGCATCTCGGCGAAGACGTCCAGGCACCGGCGCACCTTCTCGCGGTAGCGGGCCCGGTCCTCTCGGCTGAAGGTCCGCGCACCGACGTCTTCGCCCATGGTCACCACCCTGTCACCGTTGGCTCCCCCAAACCTCGCACGTCCCGGGGCGGGTGGGGAAGACCCGAAGGACTCTTACCTACCCATTCGCGGCCTCCGTGATCCCCGTCGCCTCCGGTGCGATTGCGCCGGGCGGGCCGACCCGGCTGGCTAGCATGGCCCAATGCGTGAGAAGACGACCCGGCTCTTCGTGGCGGCGGCGATCGCCGAGGCGTGCTCCTGGCTGGCCCTGCTGGTCGGCATGGCGGTTAAGTACGGCCCGCCGGACAACGAGATCGGCGTCAAGATCTTCGGGCCGATCCACGGCGGGCTCTTCGTCGCCTACGGGCTGCTGGTGCTGGTGATGGCCCGTACCCACCGGTGGAGCCTGCTCGTCACCGCCGTGGCGCTGATCAGCGCCGTGCCGCCGTTCGCCACCCTGTTCTTCGAGCGCTGGGCCCGGCGGCGGGGCATGCTGCGCACCGTCCCCGAGCCGGCCCGCCCGCTCACCCCGGTCGGCTAGCCCTCGGCCGCCAGGAACGCACCCAGCACGGCGGCGAGCTGCTCCGGCGCCTCCTCGGCCAGGTGGTGCCCGGAGTCGACGGACGCCACCCGCAGGTCCGGTGCCCACCGCCGCCAGATCGCGGCCGGGTCGCCGTACAGCTCCTCCATGTCGTCGCGGGTGGAGAAGCAGAACAGCACGGGGCAGGCGATCCGCCGCCCGGCGGCCCGGTCGGCCTCGTCGGCCGCCCGGTCCGGACCAAGACCGGCCCGGTAGTCCTCGCACATCGCGTGCACCGTCGCCGGATCGTGGATGGCCCGGTGGTAATCGGCGTACGCCTCCTCGCCCATCTCGGCGGGGGAGCCGCCATACCAGGCGTCCGGATCGGCGTTGATCACCCGCTCGGCCGGCTTCTCCGACTGGGCCAGGAAGAACCAGTGCCACCAGCGGGCGGCGAAGCGGGAGTCGCAGCGGGCCAGCGCCTCACCGATCGGCACGCCGTCGAGGACGCCGAGCCGGCTGACCCGGCCCGGGTGGTCCAGCGCCGTCCGCATCGCCACGTAACAGCCCCGGTCGTGCCCGACCACCGCCGCCCGGTCGTGGCCGAGGGCGTCGAGCAGGCCGACCACGTCCGCGGCCATCGCCCGCTTCGCGTACCCGGCGTGGTCGGGGCCGCCCGGCGGCTTCGACGAGCCGCCGTAACCGCGCAGGTCCGGGCAGATCACGGTGAACCGGTCGGCGAGCAGCGGCGCGACCCGATGCCAGGTGGCGTGGGTACGGGGGTGCCCGTGCAGCAGCACCACCGGCGGGCCGGACCCACCGTGCCGCACGCGCAGCCGCACCGGGCCCACGTCGAGGTGTTCCAGGGTGAAACCGGGAAACATGTCTCCCGGTGCCCGGCCCGGTAGGCGGGGAAACGTGTCAGCCGGTGACCACCGAGCAGGCCGCCACGCCGGCGAGCAGCACCGCGCCGAGCAGCGCCTGGAGCAGCAGCGGCGGGCCCAGGTGCGACCAGAGGGTCGCGGTGCGCGGGGTCAGCAGCTGCCCGGTGGTGACGTTGACGATCCGCTCCACCCGGGGCGGCAGGTCCGCGTCGGCCTGCCGGCGCAGGGTCAGCTGCACGTGGTCGGCCGGGTGCAGCGCGCTCTGCGGCAGGTGGCCGTGCAGCTCCACCTCGTAGAGCAGGCCCGCGGCGTCGCGTACCCGCAGCGGGGTGACCAGGAACTCGGGGCCCTTCTTCAGATCCTTCCAGCCGCGCCGGGCGCCGCCACCCCCGCCGGTGGAGAGCAGGCTGCGTACCAGCAGCATCAGCAGCCCCACCACGCTCGCCGCGGTCAGCACCGCGACCAGCACCGGCTGGCCGATACGCACCTCGCGGGGATACCCCTCCAGCAACCGGACAACCCGCCCGGTGAGGATCCGCTGCGTCGGATGGACGACGCGGAGCCGGAGATCGCTGTCCATGGCCACCACCGAGAGTCCGGGAACGTGCACTGATGGTAGCGGTCGGCCCGGTCGAACGACGTGAATGAACCCCGGCCACGCGGTGGTGCCGGCGAGGTGACATCGCCGGTGGCGCGGGTAAGCGGGCGGCCGAGCTGGAAAGGGGTCTCGAGCATGCAGCTGTCCTTCCTGCGCCCGCTCTACGACCGTCCCGGGCCGTGGTGCTCGGTCTACCTGGACGCCTCCAGGGACACCCACGACGCCCATCCCCAGGTGGACCTGCGCTGGCGGGCCCTCAAGGGGAGCCTGCTGGAGCAGGGCGCCGACCCGGTGACCGTGGAGGCGGTCGGGCGGGCGGTGCGCGGGCACGACCCGATGCCCGGTGACTACGGCGTGGCGATCTTCGCCGCCGGTGGCCGGGTGGTGCTCACCGAGTACCTCAGCGCGCCGCCGTTCAATGACCTGGCCGTCTGGTCCACACTGCCGCACACCATGCCGCTGGTCGCCCAACGGGGCGAGCAGATCGCCTGGGTCCGGGTGCTGGCCGACCGGACCGGCGCCGAGGCGATCGCGATCAGCGCCGGTGGGGTACCCCGCCGGGCGCAGGTCAGCGGCCGGGAGAGCAACCAGCTGCGCCGGGTCCAGCCGGGCGGCTGGTCGCAGTCGCGCTACCAGCGCTCCGCCATGGAGGCGTGGCACCACAACGCCGGCGACGCCGTCGCGGCCACCGTCCAGCTGGCCGAGAAGGTCGGCGCGGAGGTGGTGGTGCTGGCCGGGGACATCCGGGCCACCGGCATGATCGCCGCCCAGATGCCGAATCGCTGGCAGGACGTGATGGTGCGTACCGACGCGGGCGCGCGCGCCGGCGGCGCCGACCCGCAGGCGATGGACGACATCACCGTGCAGACCATCGCCGAGGTCGCCGACCGGCACGTCACCGCCGCCCTCGAGCGCTTCGGGATGCAGGAGGACGTCGGCGCCGGACTGGAGGCCGTGGTGGCCGCCCTGCAGCGCAACCAGGTCGACACGATGCTCATCGTCGACGACCCGTCGGCGAACGGCGAGCTCTGGATCGGCCCGGAGCCGACCGACATCGCCACCGAGCCGGGGCAGCTCGCCGCCGTGCGCGACCCGCAGCGGGTCCGCGCCGACGCGGCCCTGCTCCGCGCCCTGGTCGGCACGGACGCCGAGCTGGCCGTGCTCGCCCCGGACGAGGCGCCCGACCTGACCGACGGCGTCGGCGCGGTGCTGCGCTACGTCGACGCCGGCACCCCCGGGCGGGGCAATGGCTGACCGGACCGTTGCGGACCTGGTGGTGGACCGGCTGCGGGCCTGGCGGGTGCCGCGCGCCTTCGGCTACCCCGGGGTGGCCATCGCCCCGCTGGTCGCGGCGCTGGACAACGCCGGGGGCGACCCGGAGTTCGTGCCGGCCCGCCACGAGGAGACCGCCTCCTTCATGGCGACCGGGCACGCCAAGTTCACCGGCGGGATCGGCGTCTGCCTGGCGACCCAGGGCCCCAGCGCGGTACACCTGCTCAACGGCCTGTACGACGCCAAGCTGGACAGCAAGCCGGTGGTGGCGATCGTCGGGGAGGACGTCGTCGGCCCGCTGGGCGGCGCGCACGAGGAGATCGGGCTGAGTCGGCTCTTCGGCGACGTCTGCAACCAGTTCGTCCGCTACGGCCGCTCCCCGCGGCAGGTGACGGGCCTGCTGGACCAGGCGTTCCGGACCGCCGCCGCCACCCGCAGCCCCACCTGCGTGGTGCTGCCCCGCGAGTTGCAGGAGACCGCCGTACCCGATCTCCAGCCGCAGGCCGGGGTGATGACCGCGACGCCGGGGGAGCCGCTGGCCCGGGTGCTGCCGCACGACGCGGACTTGGACGCCGCGGCGTCGCTGCTCACCATCGGGCAGCGGGTGGCGATCCTGGTCGGCCAGGGGGCCCGGGGCGCGGAGGACGAGATCGTGGCGCTGGCCGACCGGCTCGGCGCCGGGGTGGCCAGCTCGCTGCTGGGCAAGCCGGTGCTGGACGAACGGCTGCCCTTCCACACCGGGGTGCTCGGCGAGGTCGGCACCACGGCCGCCGCCCAGCTCATGGGCGGAGCCGACACGCTGCTGCTGGTCGGCACCAACAACCCGTGGACCGAGTACTTCCCGATGGACGGGCAGACCCGGACCATCCAGATCGACATCGACGGGCGACGGATCGGCAGCCGCCTCCGGGTGGACGTGCCGCTGGTCGGTGACGCCGCCGAGACGCTGCGCGCGCTGCTCACCCGGGTACGCGACGAACCGAACCGGCAGTGGCGTGCCACCGTCGAGGGTTCGGTGGACCGGTGGTACGCCGAGGCCCTGTCCCGGGTCGAGGCGTCCGCCCAGCCGGTCAACCCGCAGCTGGTGCTGCACGAGCTCTCCAGCCGGCTGCCCCGCCGCAGCGCGGTCGCCGTCGACGTGGGCTCGGTGATCTACTGGTACGCCCGCCACCTGGAGCTGCCGCCCGGGGTGAACGCGCAGCTCTGCGGCACCCTCGGCTCGATGGGCTGCGCGCTGCCGTACGCGGTCGCCGCCAAGCTCGCCCACTCCGATCAGCCGGTGCTCGCGCTGCTCGGGGACGGGGCGATGCAGCTCAACGGCCTCGCCGAGCTGATCACCGTGGCGCAGCGCTGGCACGAGTGGGCCGATCCACGGCTGGTGGTGCTGGTGCTCAACAACCGCGACCAGTCCGGCATGGGCGGCGGCCGACAGGTCAGCGGGCCGGTCGCCAATCGCCGCCCCGACGTGCCGTACGCCGGGTGGGCCCGGCTGCTGGGGCTGCACGGCGTGCGGGTCGACCGGCCCGACCTGATCGGTGCGGCCTGGGACGAGGCGCTCGCCGCGGACCGGCCGTGCGTGCTGGAGGCGGTGGTGGACCCGGAGGTGCCGCTGAACCCGCCGGAACCGGCGCTGGCCGACCTGCGGGGGGTCTTCGCCGACGGCGACGCCTCGCGCCGGGTCCGCGAACACATGATGGAGGCTCGCAGGACCGTGGAGGCGGAGGACCTCGTTTAGTCGTACCGGGCCAGGGCATCAGGAGATCCCGTCCGCTTGCAGGAGGTCCGATGTCCGACGCCGCCGACCGCCGCTACGGGCCCGCGCCGCTGCCGCAGCCCCGGGGCCCGGTCTCCACCGCCGTGGTCGAGGCGCTGCGGCGGCCGCCGCACGACCTGCCGGCGGGGTTGGGCGCGGAGTTCGGCACGGCGGACCCCGTCGCCGACGAGGACCTGCAGCTGACCCTCTTCCTCTGCTACGAGCTGCACTACCGCGGCTGGCAGGGGGTCGACGAGGACTGGGAGTGGCAGCCGTCGTTGCTGGCGCTGCGGTCCGTCGCCGAGCGGGCCTTCGAGGCGGCCCTGCGCCGGCTGGCCGGCCCGTTGCCGGCGGTGCTGCCGGGCGGGGTGCCGCGGGCGCTGGCCGACCTGGTGGCCGCCGACGACGGTCCGTCGCTGGCCGCCGCGTTGCAGCGGCGGGCGACGCTGGCGCAGTTCCGCGAGTTCGTCACCCACCGGTCGATCTACCACCTGCGGGAGGCCGACCCGCACAGCTGGGGGCTGCCCCGGCTCGGCGGCCCGGCGAAGGCCGCGCTGGTGGAGATCCAGATGGACGAGTACGGCAACGGCCGGCTGGACCGGATGCACGCCGAGCTGTTCCGCCGCACCCTCGACCGGCTCGGCCTGGACACCGGGTACGCCGCGTACCTCGACCGGGTGCCCGCGGTCACCCTGGCCACCAACAACCTGATCTCGCTGTTCGGGTTGCACCGGCGCCTGCGCGGCGCGCTCCTGGGCCACCTGGCCGCCTTCGAGATGACGTCCTCGCTGCCCAACCGCCGGTACGGCAACGGGCTGCGCCGACTGGGCCTGGACGAGGTGGCCACCCGCTTCTACGACGAGCACGTCGAGGCGGACGCGGTGCACGAGCAGATCGCCGCGCACGACCTCTGCGGCGGACTGGTCCGCACCGAGCCCGGCCTCGCCGTCGACGTGCTGTTCGGCGCGGCCGCCGCCCTGGCCGTGGACCGGCTCTTCGCCGCCCACCTGCTGGACAGCTGGGCGGCCGGCAGCTCGTCGCTGCGGACCGCCGACGAGCCGTCCCGGGTGGCCGTGGCCGCCTGAGGCCGTCCGGCAGCGCATCGGGACGACGCCCGGGTCACCGCCCCTGCTCCCGCCCCCGGGTCAGCCTTCCCGGTCGGTGCCCGCGCGGAAGTTCACCGCCTTGTGCGTGCCGTCGCAGAACGGCTTCAGCGCCGACTTGCCGCAGCGGCACAGCGCCACCGTGCCCCGCCGGGTGTCGATGCTGCGCCCGTCGGGGGTGACCAGGGCGAAGTCGCCCCGGACCAGCAGCGGTCCGTCCTCGTAGGGGGTGATGGTGGCCGCCGCGTCGGCGGTGGGGTGCTCGGCGCTCATGGGTCGGATGTGCCCCTGGCGGCCCGGCCGAAACGCGCGCGTCCGGCGGACGCCGGTGGGCGGCGACTCACCCGAGGGCCCCCGACCGGCGTACCGCCGTCCGGCCGACCATTGCCCCCAATGCCCGTTTAGACCCCATCCGGACGGGAAGCCGGGCCGCGTGGTGAGCGAACGAGGCAAGGTGGGGCCGGTGCCCAAGGTGCTGAAGGGGCTGACGGCCGACGGAGCGGGCATGGCCGGAGACCGGGTCGTCGCCGCGGGCAGTACCGCCCGGGTGCTGGTCGCGGCCACCGCCCGGGCGCTGAGCGGCGCCGACTGCGCCGACCTGGGCCAGCCGACCTCGCTGTCCCGGTTCACCGCCGCGCCCGAGCCGGTCCGCCGCGCCGCCGCCGTGCGGGCCGCCGGGCGGGTCGCGCTCACCCCGGAGCAGGCCGCCGAGGTCGACGCCGAGCGGGTGGCCCGGTGGTTCGTCGACCAGTACCCCCGTCGCCGCTACCCCGGGGTGGTGCTGGGCTCCCCGCACGCCGCGGCGGCGCACCTGGCGGTCGCCCTCGGCGTACCGTGGCTGCCCGCCGGCTTCGAGATGACCGCGCACTGGTCCCGGGGCGCGGTGGACCGGCCCCGCGCGGCCCTGGACCACGGCGCGGCGCTCGCCGCCCGGGTGCTGGCCGGCAACCCGGGCCTGCACCTGCGGCAGGTGCACTGCCCGGCCAGCCGGGGCGCGCTGGCGGGCGCGACGGTCGCGCTGGTCGCCCGGTGGCAGGCCCTGCCCCGCGCGTACGCCCGGTTCCTGACCGACCGCCTCGACCCCGCCGCCGGACTGCTCGTGGTCCGCGACGCCCGCACCTGGCCGGTCAGCGACGAGGGGCAGGGGCACAGCTTCCAGCTCGGCTGTCCGAGCAGTGGCCTGGAGCCGGTGGACTTCCACCCCGACTCGCACGCGTTGCGCCAGGTGCTCCGGTCGGCCGGCGGCGACGGCGGGCACTGGGAGCCGCCGGAGGTCTCCGCCGCCGGGGAGCACGCCGAGCACGGGGTGGAGCCCGGCTTCGTCGACGGGGCGCGGCACTGGGGCCGGCGGCACGGCCACGAACTGCACGAGGTGTCCGTTCCGCAGCCCACGGCGTTGAGCGCGGCCGTGGCCGACCTCTACCGGCGCTGGTTGCGGGGGGCCGGCAAGACCGGCGACCGGCTGGTGGTCGAGTGCGGCCGGCTGCTCGACCCGTGGCAGGTGGTGCGGGCGGGGCTGGTGCCCTACTGGTGCGAGAACGCCACCCGGCGCAGCGTCGACGGGGTGGAGTGGTGGCTGGCCGGCAGCGAGCCGTTCAGCTCGGTGGACGTGCTGCCGGAGTCGCCGGGGATGCGCTCGCCCGCCCTGGCCGGACTGCCCCAGTGGCTCGCCGTGGCCGCGTTCGGCCGCCGGCGCCGGGCGCTGGACCGCACCGCCGCCCGCGGCTACCCGGTCGCGCCGGTCCCCACCCGCCGCGCCACCGAGGTACTCCGCAACCAGGCGTACGACCTGCCCGTTCCGCCCCCGCTGAAGATGGGTGAAACGGTCG
The DNA here is from genome assembly GCF_036906795.1 of Micromonospora sp. CPCC 205739. NCBI lineage: Bacteria > Bacillati > Actinomycetota > Actinomycetes > Micromonosporales > Micromonosporaceae > Micromonospora > Micromonospora sp. CPCC 205739. Next base: position 15,745 of record NZ_JBAKHS010000011.1, read on the forward strand.
CCGCGCTACGAGAGGACGGTGCCCCGTTGGGCCTGGCCGTGACCTGAATCCGGGCGAAAACGCCGACGCCCGGCGGTTTCCCGGCGACCCGCCGGACGGAGCTGACGAAACATCCTCGCGAACCCGCGGTCGCGTGATTGAGTACCTACGGAGCGGGAACACCGCTCGCTGCGACGGCCCGACCACGGCGTGCAGCGTGCGCCGTCGCTCTCGCGCGTCCGGTGACACCGGCGCGGCACGTGACCCAACTTCCGGCCCGGTGCGTGGCCCGACCACGCGCACGACCGGCTCCCATTCCGGGCGGGGGACCTTCCTGAGGGAGGCGCGGATGTTCGGACAGACCACCACGACCACACCACCGCCGACGGAACGCGGCCTGGAGGACCTGGACGCGGCCGCCCTGGCGTACGCGGCCCGGATCGCGGGCCTGCCACCCGAGCGCCGGCAGGAGGCCCGCGACGACCTCGTCCGGTTCGCCCTGCCCTTCGCCGGCCGGCTGGCCCGCCGCTACCGGGGGCGCGGCGAGCCGCTGGAGGACCTGGAGCAGGTGGCCCGCCTCGGCCTGGTCAACGCCGTCGACCGGTACGACCCCGAGCGGGGGTCCTTCACCGCGTACGCGGCGATCACCATCGTCGGCGAGATCAAGCGGCACTTCCGGGACCGCACCTGGGGGGTGCACGTGCCCCGCCGGCTGCGCGACCTGATCCTGGAGGTCGGGCAGGCCACCGCGGCGCTGACCAGCGAGCTGTCCCGGGCGCCGAGCGTGGCGGAGCTGGCCCAGCGGCTGGAGACCCCGGAGGAGGAGATCCTCGCCGCCCTGGAGTCGGCCGCCGGCTACAGCCCGGCCTCGCTGAACGCGCCGGTGGGCGGGGAGAGCTCGGCCGAGTTCGGTGACCTGGTCGGCGAGTCGGACAACGCGCTGGAATCGGTCGACGACCGGGTGACGGTCAGCGGCCTGCTGCACCGGCTGCCCTGGCGGGAACGGCGCATCCTCGCGATGCGGTTCTACGGCAACCAGACCCAGGCGGAGATCGCCGCCCGGTTCGGCATCTCCCAGATGCACGTCTCCCGGCTGCTGTCCCGGGCGCTGACCTGGCTGCGTCAGGCGATGCTCGCCGACGCCCCGCCGCCCTGGCAGAACGGCGCCGCGGAGTGCGAGACCGGCCGCAACCGGATCGCGCTGAAGCGCACCGGCGACCGGGTGGTGGTGGAGGTGGGCGGCGAGATCGACCGGGACGGCGCCGACCAGTTGCGCCGGGTGATGCTGGAGGCGGTAACCGGCCAGCCCCGCGAGGTCGTGGTCGACCTGGACGGCGCCGGCGGTGTCGACGCCGGTGGGATCGCCGCCCTGATGGCCGGGCGGGACGCGGCGGCACGCACCGGCGTCCCGCTGCGGCTGACCCGGGTGCAACCCGCGGTACGCCGCTCGCTCACCGCCGCCGGCCTGCCCGCCACGGCCGACGCCTGAACCGCGCCGCCCGCAGCAGCGGGGCCAGCACCCTTCTCGGCCTGGCCCCGCCGGCTCGGATTCCAGCTCCTCGACTCGGTCCCGTTGGCTGGCGGGCGTTGGCCGCTATGCGCGTAGATCTTGGACAGTTGTCGTTCGCTGCGAACGACAACTGTCCAAGATTCCGCTGGGTGGTGGCCGGGAGCGGCAAGGAGCGACGCGAGGGGCCGCCGCCACCGGGACGCGGGGGCGGTGGCGTACGTGGGCGCCGACGCGGTGCGGGGTCGGTCAGTGTTCCTCGGTGTCGCCCTTGCTGTGCGGGTGCCGCCAGCGCTCGTTCGCCTTGGGCTCCACCTGGGCGTCGAGCGGGTTCTCCTCCGGCTCGTCGGTCTGGTCGAAGCTGGGCCGGCGCACCTGCTCCGGCTCCGGGACCTCGACCGGCCGGGCCCCGGACTGCGGGGCGGGCTGGTAGGCCATCGCCTCCCGCGCGCCGTGGGCGCCCTCGGCCGCCGGCGACTCCGGCACGTGCCGTTCGTGCCGCATCTCCTCGTGGAACTCCTGCGCCGGGCGGGTGGTGCGCTGCGGCAGATCGCGGCCGAGGTCGGCGACGAGCGGGCCGTACTTGGCGTCGAAGGCGGGGCGCTCGGAGCGGATCCGGGGCATCCGGTCGAAGTTGCGCAGCGGGGGCGGGCAGGTGGTCGCCCACTCCAGGGAGTTGCCGAAGCCCCAGGGGTCGTCCACGGTCACCTTGGCCCCGTACCGCCAGGACTTCCAGACGTTGTGGATGAAGAACAACGTGGACGCGCCGAGCACGAACGAGCCGACGCTGGAGATCATGTTGAGCGTGGTGAAGCCGTCGGTGGGCAGGTAGTCGGAGTAGCGGCGGGGCATCCCCTCGCTGCCGAGCCAGTGCTGCACCAGGAAGGTGGCGTGGAAACCGAGGAACATGGTCCAGAAGTGGATCTTGCCGAGCCGCTCGTCGAGCAGCCGGCCGGTCATCTTCGGGAACCAGAAGTAGGCCCCACCGAAGGCCGCGAACACGATGGTGCCGAAGAGCACGTAGTGGAAGTGCGCCACCACGAAGTACGTGTCGGTGGTGTGGAAGTCCGCCGGCGGGCTGGCCAGCAGCACCCCGGTGAGGCCGCCGAGCAGGAAGGTGACCAGGAAGCCGATGGCGAAGAGCATCGGCGTTTCGAAGGTGAGCTGCCCCTTCCACAAGGTGCCGATCCAGTTGAAGAACTTCACCCCGGTCGGTACGGCGATCAGGTAGCTGAGAAAGCTGAAGAAGGGCAGCAGCACCTGGCCGGTGGCGAACATGTGGTGCGCCCAGACGGTCATCGACAGCACGGTGATCGCGATGGTGGCGAGCACCAGACCGGTGTAGCCGAAGATCGGCTTGCGGGCGAAGACCGGGATGATCTCGGTGATGATGCCGAAGAACGGCAGCGCGATGATGTAGACCTCGGGGTGGCCGAAGAACCAGAACAGGTGCTGCCAGAGCATCGGCCCGCTGGTCGCCGGGTCGAAGACGTGCGCGTTGAGCAGCCGGTCGGCGGCGAGGGCGAAGAGCGCGGCGGCCAGCAGCGGGAAGACCAGGATCACCAGGACGCTGGTCAGCAGCAGGTTCCAGGTGAAGATCGGCATCCGGAACATGGTCAGGCCCGGGGCGCGCAGAGTCAGGATCGTGGTGATCAGGTTGACCGCGCCGAGGATGGTGCCCAGGCCGGAGAGGGCCAGACCGACCACCCACAGGTTGGCGCCGACGCCCGGCGAATGCTCGGCGGTGCTCAGTGGGGTGTACGCCGTCCAGCCGAAGTCGCCCGCCCCGCTCGGGGTGGCGAATCCGGCGACCACCATGCCCCCGCCGAACAGGTAGAGCCAGTACGCCAGGGCGTTGAGCCGGGGGAACGCGACGTCGGGCGCGCCGATCTGCAACGGCACCACGTAGTTGCCGAACCCGAACACCAGTGGCGTCGCGAAGAGCAGCAGCATGATCGTGCCGTGCATGGTGAACATCTGGTTGTACTGCTCGGGGGAGAGGAGCTGCAGGTTCGGCCGCGCCAGCTCGGCCCGGATCAGCAGCGCCAGCACCCCGCCGATGAGGAAGAAGATGAACGAGGTCGACAGGTACAGCAGACCGATCTGCTTGGCGTCGGTCGTCCCGAGCAGCTTGATCAGCTTGGCGCCCGGCAGCGCCGGCCGGACCGGGCCTGGGTAACCGCCGAACCGCGCCGGCGCCAGGACCGCCGGCCCCCGGTCTCGCGCCGGCTCCGTGGGTACCCCTCTGGGCATCGGCTCTCACCCCGTCGTCACGACAGAAAGGACGGGCGTGACTTGCCCGCCCCTCCGACCATGTAACCAGGCGAAAGAGGGAATTTCGGTCAATTGGCGGGCACGACGGCCCAGACGACCTTCCCGTCGGCCAGTGGGGCACTGCCCCACCGCTGCGCCATCTCCCGGACCAGCATCAGGCCGCGCCCACCCTCGGCGCGCAGCTCCGGGCTGGTCGCCCGCGCCGCGCTGCGACTGCCGTCGGTCACCGCCACGTGCAGGTACGGCCGGCGCAGCGTGAGAGTCACCTGCATCGGGGTGTGCGCGTGCCGCACCACGTTGCCGACCAGTTCGCTGAGCACCAGCGACGCCGGGCCGACCAGCTCCGGGGCGTTCCACCGGCCGCAGGCCTCGCCGACCAGTTCCCGGGCCCGCCGGCAGGCGCTGGCCACCGGCTCCAGCCGGGCCCGCAGCCGCGGTGAGGCGCTCTCGCCGGCCAGCCGGGTCGCCTCGGCGCAGTCCCGGTGCACCGGCACCACGCGGCAGGTGCTGGACTCGGCGAGCCAGGCGGCCGCGTCCGAGGGGGGAGCGCAGAGCAGTACCGGCACGGCCGGCCAGTCGGCGGCGTGCCGGGCCGTGGCGGCGAAGACGGAGAGCGCGAGCCGGTCACCGACCGTGACCCGCGCCAGGTCGACCACCAGCGCGTCCGGCTGGGAGGAGAGGCAGCGGTCCAGCACCGTGTGCACCGACCGCATCGTGCCCAGATCGAGCGCGCCGTGCAGGCGCACGACGGTCACGCGTGACTCGTCGTGCACCTCGCAGGTGATCCGGCTCGCCATCGGCCCCTCGATTCCGCTCGCGTGCCCAGGTTCAGCCAGGTACCCGGGGTCTCGCCGGATGAAACCGGACCGATCGGATACCGGGCCTCGTCAGCGGCGATCCCCGTCACGTCCGGTGAGCAGGCCGAGCGCCAGCATGCCGAGCCCGAGTCCGAGGTGCAGGAGGTCGTCGGCGGCGTTGACCGGGATGACGTTCGCGGCGCTGCCGTGGTCGACGGCCAGCCCGTAGAGCCAGAGCACGAGGTAGACCGCGCCGCCACCGATCAGGTAGGCGCGCGCCAGCCGGACGGTGCGCGACAGCGCGAGCCCGGCCACCCCGAAGCCCAGGTGCAGCAGGTTGTGCAGCACCGACACCTGGAACACCCCGAGCAGGAGGGCGCCGGACTGGTGCCCGGCCAGCCGCAGGTCGGCGTAGTTGTTGGTCACCCCCGGCAGGAAGCCGAGGGCGCCGATGAGCAGGAACACCACCCCGACCGTGGCGGCGGCCCGGCGTACCGGCGCGCGGCCGTCCGCGGGGTTGCGCCGGGCCCGGGAGTGGGCCATCGGACCGGCCATCGTGCGCTCCCTCCGTCGCGTCGCGGCGTTCCCGTCCCCCCGCACGACAAACGGGCCCGGACCATGCCGGTCCGGGCCCGTGCGAGTCGGGGTACGCCTCAGACGACCTGCAACTGCCGGACCCCGGCGCCCTGCCGGACCCGCTCGTACAGCTCGACGTAGCGCTGCGCCATCACCGCCGGGGTGAACCGGCTCGCGGCCTCCCGCCGGCACTCGTCCGTGTCGAGCAGGTCGGCCGCCAGCAGCAGCTCGCCGAGCTCGTCCTCGTCGCCGGTGAGCAGGCCGGTGCGCCCGTGCTCGATCAGCTCGGGCAGGCAGCCGCGGGCGGTCGCCACCACCGGCGTGCCCAGCGCGAGGGACTCCACCACCGCGGTACCGCCCGGTTCCTCCCAGCGCAGCGGGAAGAGCGAGGCCTTCGCCCCGGCCAGCAGGTCGTCGCGCTCCTGCCCGGCCACCGTGCCGACCCAGCGGACCAGGTCGCCGTCGACGTGCGGGGCCACCTCGTCGTAGAAGAAGCGCACGTCCGGGTTCTGCCGGGCCTCGTCCCCGGCCGCGGCCAGGTCCTCCGGCCGGTGGTACGGCCCGACCGGCCCGGCGAGCATCAGTGGCACCCCGACCCGCTGGGCCAGCCGGGCGCCCACGTCCTGCCCCTTGCCCGGGTTGATCCGCCCCAGGATGATCGCGTAGTCGCCCTTCTCCGGGCGCGGCGCGCGGTCGGCGTCGACGGCCAGCGGGGTGGACAGGTGCACGTGCCCCACCGAGTGCTCCCGCAGCGCCCGGGGAGCGCGGGCCAGCTGGGAGGCGGAGACGCCGTTGACCCGGACCCGGTCACCGGCGTCGAGGTTGCCGTAGAGCTCGGGGTGCTTGGCCAGGTCCCAGTGCAGCGTGTGCAGCGCCGGCGGGGCGTCCGGCCCCATCGCGGCGAGGGTGGCCAGCCCGACGGCCTCCACGTGGTCGTGCACCAGGTCGATGTCGTCGCGCCGGCGCAGCTGCCGGACGACCCCGTTGAGGTGGGCCTGCGAGATCCCGCACACCTGGTTGTAGGGCCGCTGCAGGGCGTGGAACTGCCCGTCGGGGAAGACCGAGAACTTCTCGTCCACCGGCAGCGTGCTGCTGTCGACCGAGGCCAGCACCACCCGTACGCCCAGCCGCCGCAGCTCCGGGACCAGGGTGGCGATGACGTTCTCGATCCCGCCGTAGCCGGGAGGCGGCACGGACAACCAGGGGCCGGCGTTCATCAGGACGGTGAGGCTCATCGCGCTGTGGTCCTTCCCTCGGCGGAGGCCCGGTCGGCCGTCCGCTCTCCGCCCCCGGCCGGCTGCTGCCGGCCGTCGGGTGCCCATCGCGGCGACCCGCCGCTCACGCCGCCACCCGCCGGCGCGGCACCCGGTGCTTGAGCTGGGCCAGCGGCGGGCGCTCCTCCACGGAGACGTCGCTGACCACGATCTCCCGGTCCAGGTTGGGCAGCGCGTCCGAGCCGCCCCGACGGAACTGGGTGAGCAGGGTGGCCGGCATGGTGCCGGGACTGGCCCAGCCGCGGCGCTGCAACCGCGACCAGGCGGTGTGCATGATTTGCGCGGACATCCGGCCCAGCGCCGCGGTGTCCTGGTGGCGGTGCTTGCGCTCGCCGAGGTCCACCTGGGCGAGGGCGTCCAGGCCGACCAGTTCCAGCAGGTCGATCAGCATCGCCGTCTCGACCCCGTAGCCGGAGACGAACGGCACCTGCTCCAGCACCTCCCGGCGGCCGGCGTACTCCCCGGCGAGGGGCTGCACGAAGCCGGCCAGCTCCGGCCAGAAGAGGTTGAGCAGCGGGCGGGCCATCAGCTCCGTCACCCGCCCGCCGCCGTCGGCCTCCACGCTGGTGGCGCCCACCAGCGGTCGGTGGTAGAAGCCCTTCACGAAGTCCACCGACGGGTCGGTCAGCAGCGGTCCGATCAGGCCGGTCACGAAGTGCGGGCGGAACTCGCGCAGGTCGGCATCGACGAAGGCGACCACGTCTCCCTCCGCGGCGGCCAGGCCGGCCCAGAGGGCGTCGCCCTTGCCGCTCAACCGGGGCAGTCCCCGGGTCATCGCGTCCTGGCTGACCACCTCGGCACCCGCGGCGCGGGCGACCTGGGCGGTCCGGTCGGTGGACCGGGAGTCCACCACGATCAGCTCATCGACCAGGGCGACCCGGTCCATCAGGTGTTCGCGGATCGTCGACACGATCGCGCCGACCGTCGCCTCCTCGTTGCGGGCCGGCAGCACCACGCTGACCCGGCTGTCACCCTTGGCGCGCACCAACCGACGCGCCGGCCAGTCGCCGGCCGAAGTCGTCCGGTACGTGGCCCATGCCTCCACCACAGGTGAGACGATCGAATCTGTATCCCGCACTGGCACACCCCCAGATCGTGGCGGAAAACGCGGACTTGGTTTTCCCATCTCCACCCGCGCGCTAACCGGATCATGCCTAACAGCTTGATCACGGACCGTGCACCGGCTGGTTCCCGCCAGATGAACGGTTCGTTGCCGGGCGCGCCGGGTTTCGCGTTCGGCCGCTGCGGAAAGTGCTGTTCCCGAGTCGTGAAACAGCGTCGAGAGGGTCGGTGGAATGCGCACGTGCCGGGTGGGACTGGTAGGGGCCGGCGGGGTGGCACAACGCCATGCCCGCGTGTTGAGCGGTTTCGAGGACGTGGAACTGCTCGGGGTGACCGACGTGGCCCGGGACGCGGCGGCGGAGCTGGCGGGCGCGCACGGCGGCCGGAGCTTCGTCGACATCGACGAGCTGCTCGCCGCCGGGCCGGACGCGGTGTACGTCTGCGTTCCGCCGTTCGCGCACGGGCCGGTGGAGGAGGCGATCATCGCCGCCGGTGTCCCGATGTTCGTGGAGAAGCCCGTCGCGGTCGACCTGGACACCGCCGAGCGGATCGCCGCGCTGGTCGAGCAGAAGCGGCTGCTGACCGCCGTGGGCCACCACTGGCGGTACCTGCACATCGTGGAGCAGGCCCGCGAGCTGCTGGCCGACCGGCCGGTGCGGATGGTCAACGGCGCCTGGCTGGACAAGGTCCCGCCGGTGCCGTGGTGGGCGGTGCGGGACCGCTCCGGCGGGCCGGTGGTCGAGCAGGCCGCGCACGTGCTGGACCTGGTCCGGTCGCTGGTCGGCGAGGCGGTCGAGGTGACCGCGTACGGCGACGGCAGCCCGCCGCCGGTCGAGGGCGCCGACATCGACTCGGTGACCGCGGCCACCCTGCGGTTCGCCAACGGGGCGGTGGGCACCCTTTCCGCGGCCTGCGTGCTGACCTGGAAGCACCGGGCCGGGCTGGAGATCCTCGCCGACGGGCTGGCGCTGTCGCTGGCCGAGGACGGCCTGGTGGTTTGCGACGCCGACGGGGAGCGCCGGATGGAGTCCGACCCGGACGGCGCCCGGGTCGCCGTCGACCGGGCCTTCATCGACGCGGTGACCGGGGTCGGCGACGACGTCCGGGTGCCGTACGCCGAGGCGCTGCGCACCCAGCGGCTGGCGCTGGCGGTCGCCGAGTCGGCCCGCACCGGCCGTGCCGTGACCCTGCCGACCGGCCCGGCCGCCGCGCCGCTGGCCCGCGCGGGGGTGAGCGTCGATGCGTGACAAGGTCGTGGTGGTCAGCGGCCCCGGCACCGTCGAGCTGGTCGAGCAGGACGCCGCCGAGCTGCGCGAGGGCACCTTCCGGGTGGAGACGCTCTACAGCGGAGTCTCCGCCGGCACCGAGCTGAGCTTCGTCAAGGGCACCAACCCCTACCTCAACGTCACCTGGAACCCGGACCTGGGTCTGTTCCAGCCCGGCGAGGCGAGCACTCCGTACCCGGTCACCCGGCTCGGCTACATGCAGGTCGGCCGGGTGGTGGAGAGCCGCACCCCGGCCGTACCGGTCGGCACGGTCGGGGCCATGACCTACGGGCACCGCAGCGGCTGGGTGGCCGACCCGGTCGCCGAGCGGTTCGTCCCGCTCCCGGACGACCTCGACCCGCTGCTCGGCGTCTACGTCGCGCACATGGGCCCGATCTGCGCCAACGGCCTGCTGCACGCCGCCGCCGACCTGTGCGGCACCGACGTCCGCTCGCTCGGCGACGGGGTGCGCGGCCGGCGGATCGCGGTGGTCGGCAGCGGGGTAGTGGCGCTGCTCACCGCCCTGTTCGCCAAGCGGCACGGCGCCGCCTCGGTGGTGGTGCTGGACCCGACGCCGCAGCGGCGGCAGGTCGCCGAGGCGCTCGGCCTGGAGACGCTCGACCCGGAGGCCGACGACCCGGCCGTGGTGCTCAAGACCCGGTGGAACCACGCCGCCGGGGACCGGGGCGCCGACGTGGTGTTCCAGTGCCGCGGCCAGGCCTGGGCGCTGCACCTGGCGCTGCGCCTGCTGCGCCCGCAGGGCACCGTGATCGACCTGGCCTTCTACCAGGACGGCGCGGACGCCGTCCGGTTCGGCGAGGAGTTCCACCACAACGGGCTCTCGCTGCGCTGCGCGCAGATCGGGCGGGTGCCGCGCGGGCTGGCGTCGACCTGGGACCGGGAACGGCTCTCCGCCGAGACCATCGAGCTGCTGCGGCAGTACGGGGACGTGATCCGCAAGCATCTCGTCTCGGCGGTGGTGCCGCTGGAGGAGGCGCCCACTCTCCTGACCGACCTGGCCGAACGCCGCCGGCAGGAACTCCAGGTGGTGCTGACCGGCTGACCACCGCCCCGGCGCCCGACTGGGTGCCGGCGGATACGGTCGGCCCATGACCACCACCGCCACCGCCGGCCGGCCCCTCGGCCTGGCCGCCCTGCTGCCGTACCTGCGCGCCCACCGCGGCACCCTCGCCGTGGTGGGCGCGTTGTCGCTGGCCGGCGCGGGCGCGTCGCTGGCCCAGCCGCTGCTCACCCGCCAGGTGCTCGACGGGTTGGCCGCGGCCCGCCCGGTCGGCGGCCTGGTGGTGGTGCTGGTGGCTCTGGTGGTGGTCGGCGCGGCCCTCGGCGGCCTGCGCGACTTCCTGCTGCAACGCACCGCCGAGGGCGTCGTGCTGGGCACCCGCCGCCGGCTCGCCGGGCACCTGCTGCGGCTGCCCATCGTCGAGTACGACCGGCGCCGCACCGGCGACCTGCTCTCCCGGGTGGGCTCCGACACCACCCTGCTGCGGGCCGTGGTCACCTCCGGGCTGTTCGAGACGGTCACCGGCGCGGTGATGGTCGTCGGCGCGGCCGGCGCGATGGCGTTGCTCGACCCGGTGCTGTTCGGGGTGACCCTGCTGGGTGTGGCCGCCGGCATCGGGTTCGCGCTCACCGTGGCCCGCCGGGTGCGCGCGCTCTCCCGTGCCGCCCAGGAGCGCGTCGGCGAGATGACCTCCGCCGTCGAGCGGGCCATCTCCGCCGCCCGCACCATCCGCGCCGCCGGCGCCGAGCGCCGCGAGGCCGACGCCGTCGGCGCCAGCGCCACGCAGGCGTACGCGGCGGGGCTGCGGGTGGCCCGGGTGCAGGCGGTCGTCGGCCCGGTCAGCGCGGTCACCATCCAGGGCGCGTTCCTGCTGGTCCTCGGCGTGGGCGGGGCCCGGGTCGCGGCCGGCGCGATCACCGTCGGCGACCTGGTGGCCTTCGTGATGTTCCTGTTCTTCCTGGTCCTGCCGCTCGGCCAGGCGGTGCACGCGTACACGCAGCTGCAGACCGGGCTGGGCGCCCTGCAGCGGATCGAGGAGGTGCTGGCCGTACCGGTGGAGGACGCCGGGGACGACGCGGCCCCGGCGACGGCCCCGCCGGCCGGCCGCCCCGCGATGATCGAGTTCGACCGGGTGGGGTTCGGCTATCCCGACGGCGCGCCGGTGCTGCACGAGGTGAGCTTCACCGTGCCGACCGGCACCCGCACCGCCCTGGTCGGCCCCTCCGGGGCCGGCAAGTCGACGCTGCTCGCGCTGGTCGAGCGCTTCTACGAGGTCACCTCCGGGTCGCTGCGGATCGACGGCGTCGACGTGCGCCGGCTGCCCCGGGCCGCCCTGCGGGCCCGGCTCGGCTACGTTGAGCAGGAGGCCCCGGTGCTGGCCGGCACGCTGCGGGACAACCTGCTCATCGGCGCCCCGGACGCGACCGACGCCGCGCTGCGCGCCGTCCTCGACGAGGTCAACCTCGGCCACCTCGCCGAACGCACCGACGCCGGGCTGGACGTGCAGGTGGGGGAGGGCGGGGTGCTGCTCTCCGGTGGCGAGCGGCAGCGCCTGGCGATCGCCCGGGCGCTGCTCGCCGGCCCGCCTGTGTTGCTGCTCGACGAGCCGACCAGCAACCTCGACGCGCGCAACGAGGCGGCGCTGCGCCGGGCCATCGACGCGGTGGCGGTGCGGCGTACCCTGCTGATCGTCGCGCACCGGCTCGCCACGGTCGTCGACGCCGACCAGATCGTGGTGCTCGACGGCGGCCGGGTGGTCGCCGTCGGCACCCACGACGAATTGACCGTCACCAGTCCGCTCTACCGCGAGCTGGCCGCCCACCAGCTGCTGGTGAGCTGACCCGCCCCGCCCCCGCTGACCTGCCCCGACGGGCCGGAACGGGGACACCGGGGACGCCCCGGACGAGCCGGGCAGCCACGGCCGGGCCGGTTCGCGTACCGTTGCCGCTCATGGGTGTGTCGCAACGGTTGAAGAGCAGGTTCCGGCGGTTCCTCCAGCGCCCGGGGACGACGGTCGACCTGGCCCCGCTGGAGAAGTTGCTGCCGCAGATCGCCGCGCGCGAGGACGAGCTGTCCGCCCTCGACGACGCCGAGCTGACCGAGGCCGCCGGTGCCGCCACGGAGTACGCGGAGATCTGCGCCATCGGCCGGGAGGCCGCCCGTCGCGGGCTGGACCAGCGGCCGTACGACGTGCAGCTGCTCGGCGCGATGGCGCTGCTGTCGGGCAAGGTCGCCGAGATGGCCACCGGTGAGGGCAAGACGCTCACCGCCACCATCGCCGCGTACGGACACGTCCGGCTGGGCAACGGCCCGGTGCACGTGCTCACCGTCAACGACTACCTGGCCCGCCGCGACGCCGAGTGGATGGCGCCGGTCTACCGGCTGCTCGGGCTCACCGTCGCCTGGGTCAACGAGGCCTCCACCCCCGAGGAGCGGCGCGCCGCGTACGCCTGCGACGTCACCTACGTCTCGGTCAGCGAGGCCGGCTTCGACTTCCTGCGCGACCAGCTCGTCACCGACCTTGCCGAGCGGGTCCAGCCGCCGCTGAAGACCGCGATCGTCGACGAGGCCGACTCCATCCTGATCGACGAGGCCCGGGTGCCGATGGTGCTCGCCGGCGCGGTCGCCGGTGAGCAGGACCCGGTGCACGCCGCCGCGGCGCTGGTGCGCGGCCTGCGCAGTGGCAAGCACTACACCGTGGCCGAGGACGGTCGCAGCGTGGCGTTCACCGCCGCCGGCCTGGCCACCGTCGAGGCGAAGCTCGGCGGCATCGACCTGTACGACACCGAGCACGTCGGGCAGCTCTCCGCGGTCAACGTGGCGCTGCACGCGCACGCCCTGCTGCACCGTGACGTCGACTACATCGTCCGGGACGGCTCGGTCGAGCTGATCGACGAGATGCGCGGCCGGGTGGCCCAGCGCCGCCGCTGGCCGGACGGTCTCCAGGCGGCGGTCGAGGCGAAGGAGGGCCTGGACGCCACCGCCGAGGGCGAGGTGCTGGGCACCATCGCCGTGCAGGCGTACATCGCGCTCTACCCCACCGTCTGCGGCATGACCGCGACCGCGGTGCTCGTCGGCGACCAGCTGCGGGAGTTCTTCGGCCTCGAGGTGGCGGTGATCCCGCCGAACACCCCCTGCGTCCGGGAGGACGAGCCGGACCGGATCTACGCGACCCGGGCCGAGAAGGAGGAGGCGCTGATCGACGAGATCACGCGCTGCCACCGCGCCGGCCGGCCGGTGCTGGTCGGCACCCTCGACGTCAAGGAGTCCGAGGGGCTGGCCGCCGGCCTGAACGCCGCCGGGGTGCCCTGCGTCGTGCTCAACGCCAAGAACGACGACGAGGAGGCGGCGATCATCGCCGAGGCCGGCGCGTACGGCGCGGTGACCGTCTCCACCCAGATGGCCGGCCGGGGCGTGGACATCCGCCTCGGCGGCAGCGACCAGGCCGACCGGGAGCGGGTGGCCGAGCTGGGCGGGCTGTACGTCCTCGGCAGCGGCCGGCACGACAGCCGCCGGGTCGACGACCAGCTGCGCGGCCGGGCCGGCCGGCAGGGCGACCCCGGTGGCTCGGTCTTCTTCGTCAGCCTGGAGGACGACCTGGTGGTCCGGCACGCCGGCGACACCGTGCCGGCCTCGCCGCGGATGAACGCCGACGGCCTGGTCACCGACGAGCAGGTGGACTACGCCGTGGAGCACGCCCAGCGGGTGGCCGAGGGCGTCAACCACGAGATCCACCGCAACACCTGGCGCTACAGCGTGGTGATCGAGCAGCAGCGCAAGGCCCTCGCCGAGCGCCGCGAGCGGCTGCTCACCAGCGACGTGGCCGCGCTGATGCTGCTCGACCGGGTGCCGGAGAAGGCCGGCGAGATGGACGAGGACCTGCTCGCCCGGGTGGCCCGGTCCATCGCGCTGTACCACCTCGACCGGCTCTGGGCCGAGCACCTGGCCGAGCTCTCCGAGGTCCGCGAGGGCGTGCACCTGCGGGCGCTGGGCCGCCTCGACCCGCTGGACGAGTTCCACCGAGCGGCGGTGCCGGCGTTCAACAACCTCGTCCCCGAGATCGAGACCCGGACCATCGCCACCTTCACCGAGACCGAGTTCGACGCCGACTGGGAGCCGGACGCCGCCAAGCTGGTGCGGCCGAGCGCCACCTGGACGTACCTGGTCCACGACAACCCGTTCGGCTCGGAGCTGGACCGGCTGATCGCCTCGGTCGGCCGGCGGCTCTCCGCCGCGCGCTGACCGGCAGACGGGGTCCCTTCCGGCGCCGACACGCGCCGGAAGGGACCCCTTTGCGCGGTTTCGATCCCGGTTTGCGAGGGTAGTAGCCCGGGGCTCAAGAGTCAGGGGAGATCACACGATGAGACAGGCAACGGGGCCGGTCGGCGGGGTCGGTCGGTGCGCGGGGGCCGTGCGCCGGTGAACCTGGACATGCGGGAACCGTTGATCGACACCCTCGGCGTGCTGGAGACCGCAGCCCTGCTGCGCGAGCTGACCGCCGGTCTGATCGCCGCCGACGACTTCGACGAGGCGCTGGCCCGGCTGGTACGCATCGCCCGGGACGCCGTACCCGAGGTGACCTGGTGCGGCTTCACCGCGCTGCGCGCCGGGGAGCCGGCCGGGGTGGCCGCTTCCGACCCTCGGCTGGCGGAGCTGGACGACCTGCGGCACGGCCCGGAGTCGCCGGCGATGACCGCCATCGGGCGGCGCGAGATGACCGTCGCGCAGGACCTCGCCGCCGAGGAGCGCTGGCCGGGCTGGACGGCCCGGGCGCGCGGCCTCGGCGTGCGCGGGGTGATCTCCGCGCCGGTCGACGTCGACGAGCAGGCCATCGGGGTGATCAACCTCTACACCGACTCCGCCGGCACCTTCACGGCGCGGCACCAGCTCACCGCGATGCTGCTGGCCGAGCACGCCGGCCTGCTGCTGAAGGCGGTGCGCGACCGGGTCAAGCAGGTGGAGCGGGCCGGCGAGCTGGACGGGTCGCTGCTGGAGGAGGGCGTGGTCGGCCAGGCGGTCGGAGTGATCATGACCCAGCGCGGGTGCCCCGCGCCGGAGGCCCTCGACGTGCTGCGCAACGCGGCGTCTTCGCTGGACATCCCGCTGCGCGAGGTCGCCGAGCGGCTGGTCGCCACGGTGTCGCGTCCCCGGGAGGGTTGAGCGCGTCGTTTCGCCCCATTGGCGTCCGGGTAGCACCATGGATCCGTGATTGACGCGATCCTGGGGAGGCACCGATGGAGAGCCGGCTGCGGGTGCAGGGGCATCCGATCCAACCGATGCTGGTGACGTTCCCGTTCGGGCTCTTCGTCAGCGCGGTCGTCTTCGACCTCGCCGACGTGGCCGGCGGGCCGGCCTTCCTCGGCGAGGTCGGCTACTGGACGGCGATCGCCGCCCTGGTCGCCGCCGCGCTCGCCGGGGTCGCCGGCATGGTCGACCTGTGGGACGTCCGCGCGGGCCGGACCCGCCGCACCATGGTCACCTTCAACCTGGTCAACGCCGGCATGGCCGCGCTCTTCCTGCTGGCCTGCCTGATCCGGGCCGACGCGCCGCAGCGCGGCGCCGGCGGAGTGCTGCTCGTCATCGAGCTGGTCGCCCTCGTGGTCGGCGCGGTCGGGGTCCGGCTGGGCGCGCGCCTGATGCGCCGGTTCGACGCGGGCCGCCGTGAGCCGAGCGGCTTCGAGGCCTTGGAGGGCGTGCCGGCCGCCGGCGCCACCGTGGAGATCATCCGCCCCCGCGCCTGACCCTCGCCCCCCCGGCCGGGCGATATCCGGTTGCCCGCGGGCGGCGACGGCGGGCACGGTGGCCGGATGGCAGCACGCACCTTCGCCGAGCTGGTCGCCGAGGCGGCGGCCGCGCCCGTGGACGGGTGGGACTTCTCCTGGCTCGACGGCCGGGCCACCGAGGACCGCCCGCCCTGGGGCTACGCCCGGTTGGTGGCGGCCCGGCTGGCGGAGGTCACCGCCGCGCTCGACGTCGACACCGGCGGGGGCGAGGTGCTCGCCGAGGCGCCGGCCCCGCCGCCGCTGCTGGTCGCCACCGAGGCCTGGCCGCCCAACGTCGCCGTCGCCCGCCGTACGCTGCGCCGGGTCGGCGCGAGGGTCGTCCAGGTGGGCCCGGAGTCCGGGCTGCCGTTCCGCGACGGCTCCTTCGACCTCGTCACCAGCCGACACCCGGTCGCCACCGGCTGGGCCGAGACCGCCCGGGTGCTGCGCCCCGGCGGGGCGTACCTGTCCCAGCAGATCGGCCCGGGCACGATGCGCGAGCTGAGCGAGGCGATCCTCGGCCCGCTGCCGCCGCCGCCGACCCGGCACCCGGAGCAGGCCGTCGCCGCCGCCCGGGCCGCCGGCCTGACCGTGGCCCGCCTCGAAGAGGCCACCCTGCGGGCGGTCTTTCACGACGTCGGTGCGGTCGTCTGGTTCCTGCGCAAGGTCGTCTGGACGGTGCCGGGCTTCGACGTCGAGCGGTACCGGCCGCAGCTCGCCGCGCTGGACCGGCGGATCCGCGCCGAGGGGGCCTTCGTCGCCCACGCCCGCCGCTTCCTGATCGAGGCGGTCCGCCCGGCCTGACCGGCGTCAGTGGGCCCGGTCGCGGTGGGCGGCGAGCACGTCGGCGCCGAAGTCGCTGGCGGGGCGGCGCAGCACGGTGTGCGCGTGGTTGCCGTCGTCGGTGGTGTTGTCGTACTCGATCAGCAGGTCGTCGCCCTGCACCCGGTAGTAGTGCCGCCCGCCCGGCCGGGTCGACCCGGCCCAGGCGAAGTGCAGTTCACCGCCGGCGAGCCGGTCCGCCTCGCGGACGGCCAGCTCGGCGGGGAGCCGGTCCAGGTAGAGCGCCACCAGCTGGTCCAGCAGGGCCCGGCCGGTGACCCCGAGCCGGTCGCCGGGCACGCCCAGCGGGGTGAGCGGCGCCTCGATCGACGCCCGGGTGGCGCTGACGATGTCCGCCGGCGCCTCGTCGGCGACGATCGCCGCGTCCCGTGCGGCCGGCCCGATCGCCGCCAGCAGTTCGCGGCCGAGGTCCTCCTCGACGCCGAGCGGGCGGGAGACGGGCCGCCCGGCGTGCCGGACGGTGGCCGGGTTGGCGCCGAGGAAGACCGGGGCGGGGGAGACCTCGTCGTCGACCACCGTCATGCTCACCGACAGGTGGTGCCCCTCGAACCGCCACGCCCAGCGGTCGTCGCGGTTCGGGTCGCCGTACAGGGCCACCCAGTAGTCGCCGCTGTGCCGCCCGCGCCGCCACCCCTCGGCCCGGTCGAGCACCTCCTCCAGCGCCACCACCGTCATCGCCTGCGCGTACGCCGCCGGGCTCAGGGCGGTGGCCAGCAGCCGGTGCGCCGCCTTGCGCCCGGCGCGGTCCAGATCGGCAAGGCAGACGCCGGGTCGCGGCCGAGGCCGGTACTCCAGCCACCGTCGGCCCTGGTCGTCGAAGGCGTAACCGGCGGTGGCGCGCGCCGGCTCGTCGAGCGCGGCCAGCAGCGCGGTGGCCGCCGTGCGCATCCGCTCCGGTACGGGATCGTCCATGGTGTCGCCTCAGCGGGAGGTGAGCAGGGTGAGCATCTCCGGCAGGTCGAAGAAGCGGGCGGTCTCCGCCGCCACCGTCGCCGGATGGGCGTGGTAGGCGGCCAGGATGAGCAGGGTGTCGCTCTTGTCGTTGGTCATGTTCACCGGCAGACCGGCGTCGACGTAGCGGCTCAGCTCCTCGGTCCGGCCGTCGCGGGCCAGGTGGAACATCCGATGGGCGAAGGCGAGCGTCTCCGCGTCCAGGTCGTCGGTCACCTGTCCAGGCTAGTCGGCGGGCACGTCCGGCGGACTGGTAGCTTGCCAGCCCACGACGGGAGGGCCATGGACGAGGTGTACGTGGGCAACGCGGGCGTCGACGGCGCCACCAACGCCGGTTGGCTGCTCGGTCACTTCATGCCCGCCGGCGATCCGCGGCACAGCGCCGATATCGAGGTGAAGTGGGGCGTGCACCCGCCGGGGCAGGCCCGCTCGCGGTGGGCCACGGGGGAGCGGCGGACCGCGCTGCTGGTGCTGGTGAGCGGCCGGTTCCGGATGGAGTTCCCGGACCGGACGGTGGTGCTCGGCACCCCGGGCGACTACGTGGTGTGGGGCCGGGTCGACCACTGCTGGTACGCCGAGCAGGCCTCGGTGGTGCTGACCGTCCGTTGGCCGTCGGTGCCGGGCTACCGGGTGGACCCGCCGGTGCTGCGCTGACCCTGAGGGGAGCGCGGGACCGCCGTCCCAGCATCCGGTATTACCTACTAAACCTATAGGCTTTGGCTCCTATAGTGGTGTCCGGACGCACCACACGGGAGACCACCATGAACGACCTGCTCGCCGCCGCCTCCTCGTACGCCGACCCGGCCGCCTGGCCGGTGCCGCTGCGCTTCGACCCGGTCGAGCGCTGGTACGCCCGGCTCGCCGCCACCGACACGCACGAGGTGTGGGCGCTGAGCTGGCTCCCTGGCCAGGGCACCGACCTGCACGACCACGGCGGCTCCTCCGGCGCCTTCCTCGTCGTCGCCGGGGAACTGACCGAGGAGACGGTGTCCGGCGCACACCTGCGCCCGCACCGCCTGGCGGCCGGCGCGGGGCGACGGTTCGGCCCGCGGCACGTGCACGTGGTGACCAACCGGGCCGACCAGCCCGCCGTCAGCGTCCACGTCTACCGGCCGGCGCTGCGCCGGATGACCCGCTACCGGCTCGTCGCCGGCCGGCTGCGGGTCGCCGACGTGGCCGTGGCCGGGGTCGCCTGGTGATCCCCACCGCCCGTACGCCCGCCCGCCGGCTCGATCCTGGAAGGACCGCGAGGATGCCGCAGCAGCTTCACCCGAGTATCGAGAACTGTCCGGTCCCACCGACGGGATCGCGCGGCATCGACGAGATCCTCGCCGCCGCCCGCGCCCGGCTGCGCCGGCTCGACCCCGAGGCGGCGCACCTGGCGTACCGCGGCGGGGCCCTGATGGTCGACATCCGGTCCGCCGCCCAGCGGGCCGCGCACGGCACCGTGCCGGGCGCGCTGACCATCGAACGCAACGTGCTGGAGTGGCGGCTCGACCCGCGCTGCCCGGCCCGGCTGCCCCAGGCGGTCGGCTACGACCTGCCGGTCGTCGTGATCTGCCAGGAGGGCTACACCTCCTCGCTGGCCGCCGCCGCGCTGCACGACCTCGGCCTGCGCCGGGCCACCGACGTGATCGGCGGCTTCGTCGCCTGGCGCATCGCCGGCCTGCCCGCGCTCGGCCCCACCCCGCCGCCCGGCTCCCCGTCCACCGCGCCCCCGGTGACCGCCGGCCGGGCGCCGCGCTGACCGCCACGCTCCACCGCGCGTGGCGGACGACCCGCCATCTGGAGGCACCGATGTCCGTCGTCGCCATCACCTCGCGCCCGCACCCGCCGGGCCGCCCCGACCGGCCGGGGCCGCCCCGGCCCCGGTCCGCCCCGACGCTGACCATCACCCTCGACCTGGCCGCCGCGCCGCTGACGCCACGGCTGGCCCGCCTGGTCGACCTGCTCGGCGAACTGGCCGAGGCGGGGGAGGGCGTGGTCCGGCTGGCCGAGCCCGCCGCCGTACGGGCGGTGCCGGCCGTGCCCGTGCCGGTCGACGAGCACCCCGACACCCTGCGGGTCCTGGCCGCCTCCCGGCGGGTCCGGCAGGGTGACCGGGAGATCCCGCTCACCCGCATCGAGTTCGACCTGCTGCTCTTCCTCGCCGAGCACCCGCACCGGGTCTTCACCCGGCTGCAGTTGCTGGGCAGCGTCTGGGGCTACGAGCACGCGGTGGCCCGCACCGTCGACGTGCACGTGCGCCGGCTGCGCGCCAAGCTCGGCGCGGACACCCCGCTGGTCACCACCGTGTACGGCGTGGGCTACCGCCTGGCCGACGAGGCCCGGATCCGGGTGGACCGGTTCCGCTGACCGGTCGCCCCCGGGGCGCGCCGCCGACCGTCGGCCCTGGTCGGTGGGGCCGGCACCGGCCGATGTGAACCGGAGCGGGTACCCCCGTCTCCGGCCACCCCGGTGACTCTGCTGTAATCATCTGGCTCGTACGCAGAGCGAGGGTTCGGCTGCGATGTGTTCGTCAATTGTCACATTCATGCAACGTGGCCGCCCCTTGACCCTCGCTCAGGGGCCGGGAAGCATCGATGAAGCGGCGTCCCGGGCCGTGGGTTTACCCGGACCAGCCAAGGAGGACCATGTCGGTCAGCCCCGCCTCGTCGCGCGCCGGATGGCATACGTCCCAACCTGCGGTTCCCGGTCGTCCCCCCGGCGGCCAGCGCCGCCCGGCGAACACGGCCGCACCCGTGCTCACCGTGACCCTGTCCATCCCGTTGGCGTGTGAGGAGTCGTTGACCCCGCCGGCCCGCCGGCTGCTCGAGGCCGCCCGCGAGTTGTTGGAACGCGGCGAGGGCGTCATCAGCACCAACGGCGTCCCCGCCGAGCGGCGGGCCGAGCCGGTGCCCGGCGGCCGGTCCCCGGGCCGGTCGCTCGCGCCGACCATCCCGGCCCTGCACATCCTGGCCTCCTCCCGCTCGGTGCTGCGCGACGGCGAGCCGCTGCCGCTGACCCGGCTGGAGTTCGACCTGCTGCTGCACCTGGTGGCCCACCCGCGCCGGGTGTTCACCCGGTTGCAGCTGCTCAACGCGGTCTGGGGCTACGAGCACGCCGGGGTCCGCACCGTCGACGTGCACGTGCGTCGGCTGCGCGGCAAGGTCGGCGTGGACGTCCCCCTGGTGACCACCGTCTACGGCGTGGGCTACCGGCTCGCCGACGACGCCCGGGTCACCATCGACCGCGCCGGCTGAGCGCCGGGCGTCCCCGACGCACCGGCCGACCGGCCGGGGCACCATGGTCGGATGCGTGTCCGACCCATCTCGCCCGAGCGGCTCGTCGCCGAGCTGACCGAGCGGCTCCTCTCCGCCACCACCGGGCCGGGCCTCCCGGCCGCGACCGGTTCGGGCCCCGACGCCGCGGGCGAGCGGCCCGGCCGGCTGCGGGTCGCCGTCGACGGTCCACCGGCCGCCGCGCCGCAGCGCCTCGCCGAGGCGCTGGTCGACCCGCTGCGCGCGCTCGGCCGCCCGGTGCTGCACGTGCGCGCCGAGGATTTCCTGCGACCCGCCTCGATCCGCTTCGAGCAGGGCCGGACCAACCCGGACGCGTACTACGAGAGCTGGACCGACGAGGCCGGGCTGCGCCGGGAGGTGCTCGACCCCGCCGGCCCCGGCGGCTCCGGACGGGTGCTGCCCTCGCTCTGGGACGCCGCGACCGACCGGGCCAGCCGGGCGGCGTACGTCCCGCTGCCGCCTGGCGCGGTGCTGCTGGTCAGCGGGGCGCTGCTGCTCGGCGGCGGGCTGCCCTTCGACCTCGCGGTGCACCTGGCGCTCTCGCCGGCCGCCCTGGCCCGGCGTACCGACCCGGAGCTGCGCTGGACCCTGCCCGCCTTCGCGCGGTACGCCGACGAGGTCGACCCGGCCTCCTTCGCCGACGTGGTGGTCCGGGCCGACGACCCTCGGCACCCGGCCCTCGTCGAGCCGGACGAACCGGTCGACTCCAGACCGGAAAAGTCGTCGGTTTGATCCACAGCGGAGGTGGGTATTCGCCCGGCTCACAGAGCACGGGTGATCTCGCCCGTGCGGACCGTATCCGGGCGACCGGGCCGACCGGGCCGGAGCCCCACGAAAGGCAGGCAGCGATGCTCGTCCACGACACGGTCGGTACGGGCCGATCCCAGGCGGAGATCGACCAGATCCGACTCTCCCTGAAGGCCCGCTACGACGAGCTGTCCGCGGAGTACGAGCAGGCGGTGGCCCAGAGCCAGGTGCTGCGGCTGGTGGAGGTCGGCGACACCGCCGGCGACGACCAGGCCGACAGCGGCACCAAGACCGCCGAGCGAGACACCGCGCAGTCGTTGCTGCGCACGATCCTGGACCGCCGCGCCCAGTTCGAGCACGCGCTCACCCGCCTCGACGAGGGCACCTACGGCTTCTGCGAGGGCTGCTCGGCGCCGATCCCGGTCGAGCGCCTGGAGATCTTCCCGTCGGCCACCGCCTGCGTGGCGTGCAAGCAGACGCGGGAGCGGCGCGCCGCCTGAGCGGCGTCGTCGCGGGTTGCCGGTCGGGTCCGGGCGCGGTGCACTTCTCCCATGGGTGACATCAAGGTGGGCACCGCGTCCTGGACCGATCCGACCCTGCTGGAGTCCGGGTGGTATCCGCAGACCGCGGACACCCCCGAGAAGCGCCTGGCGTACTACGCCCGGCGCTTTCCGCTGGTCGAGGTGGACGCCACCTACTACTCGCCGCCGGCCGAACGGACCGCGCGGCTGTGGGCCGAGCGCACCCCGGCCGGGTTCACCTTCAACATCAAGGCGTTCAGCCTGCTGACCGGGCACCCGACGAAGGTGTCCGCGCTCTACAAGGACCTGCGGCCGGATACCGAGAAGCGCACCGTCTACCCCGACGACCTGCCGGCGCAGGCGTACGAGGAGGTGTGGACGCGCTTCCTGTCCGCGCTGGACCCGCTGGTCGAGGCGGGCCGGCTCGGTGCGCTGCTGTTCCAGTTCCCGCCCTGGTTCACCATCAAGCGGGAGAACAAGGAGTACCTGCTGGAGGTGGAGCGGCGCTGCCGCCCGCTGCGGCCGGTCTTCGAGTTCCGGCACGCCTCCTGGTTCGACGGCGCCAACGCCGACGAGACCCTCGCCTTCCTGCGCAAGCACCGGCTGCCGTACGTCGGCGTGGACATGCCGCAGGGCCACCGCTCCTCCGTACCCCCGGTGCTGGCCGCCACCGCGAACCTCGCGGTGGTGCGCTTCCACGGGCACAGCGACAAGTGGACCAGCAAGGACATCCACGAGAAGTTCGGCTACCACTACTCCGAACGGGAGTTGCGGGACTGGGCGCCGAAGCTGCGCGAACTGGCCGACTCCGCCGAGCAGACCCACGTGCTGATGAACAATTGTTACCGCGACTACGCCCAGACCAACGCCGCCACCCTGGCCGGCCTGCTCGACGCCGCCGCCTGAGCCGACCGCCGGAGTTCACCCGCTCGGGGTGAGGCCGGCTCACCTGATCGCCGCGCAGCATGGACGGTGTCTGCGGTCCGTCGACCGACGGGACGCGAGGCCGACAGCGACGGAGGTGGCCCATGGCGGTTCGGGTCGTGACGGACAGACGACGTGGCGGCGTGCTGCACGTGGTCGGAACGGCCGACGGCAACGCCCGCGAGCGACCCGGTCGGTTCAGGCCGACCCGGCTGTGGCGGGGGCCGAGCGGGCCGCCGCCCCGCACCGACAACCGACGATGGGAAGACGACGCACGGGGGTGGACAAATGGCTGAGCAGCTGAAGTCGGCGTTCGAGTCCTCTTTGGAGAAGACGAACCTGATGCTCAAGGACATCGAGCAGGCGTACGGTTGGCCGAAGGAGCAACGCAACCAGTCCTATTGCGCGCTGCGCACCGTTCTGCACCTGCTGCGCGACCGGATGCCGGTGCAGGAGAGCGTGGAGTTCGCCGCGCAGTTGCCGGTGCTGGTCCGCGGGATCTACTTCGACGGCTGGAAGCCGACGGACGTGCCGATCAAGCTCAATCGGGAAGACTTTCTTCTCGAGGTGCGGCGGCACTTTCCGTACGACGTCGAGGGCGGCACGGAGCGCGTGGTGCAGGTGGTGCTGGACGCCCTGAGCCGGCACGTGACCCAGGGCCAGTGGGACGACGTCAAGGACACCATGCCCAGTGACCTGCAACGGATGATGCCGTGAGCGGATGACCCTCGGCCCGTCCCGCCCGTCCGGTGGGGCGGGCCGCCTCACTGCGTTCGGCTGACCGTCCGGCCCGCCCGTCGGGCCAGCCTCGCGAAGGCCATCGCGTCCACCACGGCCGCCCCGCCCGGGTCGTTGTTGAAGTAGACGTAGGCCGGCTCGGCGTCGTCGAAGGCCTCGCCCAGGCGGCGTACCCAGGAGGCGAGCGCCGCCCGGCCGTAGCGCGGCCAGGGCTGGGCGCGGCCCTCGTGCAGCCGCAGGTAGCCGAAGTCGGTGGTGCGCCACAGCGGGGTCACCGGCCGGCCGTGCCGGTCCGCCCAGACCAGCGCGGCCCGCCGCCGCTGGAGCACCTCCCGAACCTCCGTGGTCCACCAGGACGGGTGCCGGGGCTCCACGGCCACCCGCACCTCGTCAGGGAAGAGCCGCAGGGTGGCGTCCAGCGCCGCCGGGTCCGCGGGCAGGTTCGGCGGGAGCTGCACCAGCACCGGCCCGAGCCGGTCGCCGAGCGCGGTGGCCCGGCCCAGGAACCGGGCGACCGGCTCGGCCGGGTCGCGCAGCCGCTTGATGTGGGTCAGGTAGCGGCTCATCTTCACCGCCACGCAGAAATCCTCCGGGGTGCGCGCCCGCCAGGCGGCGAAGGTCTCCCGCTCGGGCAGCCGGTAGAAGGCGTTGTTCACCTCGACGGTGGCGAACCGGGTGACGAAGTGCTCCAACCAGAGCCGCTGCGGCAGCTTCGGCGGGTAGAAGCGGTCCCGCCAGTCGCGGTACTGCCAGCCGGACGTACCGATCAGGATCATCGCGACCGCCTAGTGCAGGCCCAGCGGGAAGACCTCGAAGGCGGCGCCGTAGCGGACGCCGAGCCGGGTGCCCGCCGGACGGCTGATGCCCTCCAGGAACTCCTCCGGATCGAAGCCGCCGTCGCCGAGGCCCCGCAGGTACGCGTCGTGCGCCCGCAGCGAGGCCAGCCCGGCGTCGAAGGTCGCGGTGACGTCGACCCCGTGCCGGGACAGCGGTGAGGCGGCCGCCCACACCTCCCGTACCCCGTTCCACGGCGTCACCGCGCCGGTCAGCTGCTCCGGGAAGATCCACCGGTTGCCGGCGTCGCGGGCCGCGTCGAGCACCGCCCGCCCGGTCGCGATGTGGTCGGCCTGGTTGAGCGCGTACGCCCCGTCCCAGGTGTCCCGGAAGTTGTTGGTGATCACCACGTCCGGGCGGTGCCGCCGGATCACCTCGGCGATCGCCCGGCGCAGCGGCACACCGTACTCCAACAGGCCGTCGGGCCGGCCGAGGAACTCCACCGTGGTCACCCCGACCACGGCGGCCGAGGCGCGCTGTTCCTCCTCGCGGACCACCCGGGCCCGCTCGGGGTTCATCCCGTCGATGCCGGCCTCGCCGCTGGTGACCAGGCAGTAGACGACCTCCCTGCCCTGCCCGGTCCACCGGGCGACGGCGGCGGCCGCGCCGAACTCCAGGTCGTCGGGGTGGGCCACCACGGCCAGGGCGCGCTGCCAGTTCTCGGCCAACGGCGTCAGCGGTGCGGGCTGCGGCTGCCCCATGGTGACCTCCTGCCGGACGGGCTGTCCTCCCATCCTGGCACCGCCGTCGCTGCCGCGCCGATTTGGCGGCGCTCCGCTGAGCTCCGGCGGGGCCGGGCGAACTGTCCCTCTCGCCGGGTCCCGGCGTCTACGGTGTGGTTAGAGAAGATCGCGCGTGGGGTACCACCCGCTGCACGACGGACCCCGACCTACCGCGGGGCGGCACACCCGAGGGAGACCCATGGCACTCAACGACGACGACATGCAGACCACCAGCGGCGGCGGCCTCGAGGGCCCGGCCGACGGTGGCGCGACTCCCGGTCACCAGGACGGCGGCGCCGACGGCGGCGCGGACCGTGGTGCCGACCAGGGCGCCGACCGGGGTGCCGAGGGTCCGGCCGACGGTGGCGCGACCCCCGGTCAGCAGGACGGTGGCGCCGACGGTGGTGCCGAGGGTCCGGCCGACGGCGGCGCGACCCCGGGCCAGCAGGACGGTGGCGCCGACGGCAGCGCCGGCTGACCGGCGTCGTGACGATCATCGACCCGCCGGGCGGCCCTGACGCAGCGCGTCAGGGCCGCCCGGCGGATCCGTCCGCCGCGCACGCCCTGGCGCGCTGCGTCAGCGTCGAGCCGGCGAAGTTCGCCGCCGCCCACTGGGGCCGCGCACCGCTGCTCTCCCGCGCCGACGAACTGCCCAACCCCGACGGGTTCACCGACCTGCTCAGTCCCGCCGACGCCGACGAGCTGCTCAGCCGGCGGGGCCTGCGTACCCCGTTCCTGCGGGTGGCCAAGGACGGCCAGCTCGTGCCGGCGGCCCGCTACACCGGCGGCGGCGGTGCCGGCGCCGAGATCACCGACCAGGTCCTCGACGAGAAGGTGCTGGAGCTGTACGCCTCCGGCGCCACGCTGGTGTTGCAGGGCCTGCACCGCACCTGGCCGGCCCTGGTCGACTTCGCCCGCGACCTCGGCACCGCGCTGGCGCAGCCGTTGCAGGTCAACGCCTACCTGACCCCGGCCGGCAGCCAGGGCTTCGCCACCCACTACGACACCCACGACGTCTTCGTGCTCCAGGTCGACGGCCGCAAGCACTGGCGCATCCACCCGCCGGTGCTGCCCGACCCGCTGGAGAAGCAGCCCTGGGGCGGACGGGCCGACGAGGTCGCCGCCACCGCCGACGGCCCCGCCGCGCTGGACGTGGTGCTCGCCCCGGGCGACGCGCTCTACCTGCCGCGCGGCTGGCTGCACAGCGCGCAGGCGCAGGAGTCCGCCTCGCTGCACCTGACCGTCGGCATCCGCGCGCTGACCCGGTACGCCCTGGTCGAGGAGCTGCTCGCGCTGGCCGCCGAGGACCCCCGGCTGCGTGCCGGGCTGCCCTTCGGCACCGACGTCGCCGACCCCGACGCCATCGAACCGGAGCTGACCGAGACCGTCGAGGCGCTGCGGGACTGGCTGCTGCGCGCCGACCCGGCGGCGGTCGCCGCCCGGCTGCGCGGGCGCGCCTGGCCCGCCGCCCGGCCGGCCCCGATCCGGCCCCTCGCGCAGGCCGCCGCGCTCGCCTCGCTCGACGCCGACAGCCGGATCGCCCCGCGGGCCGGACTGCGCTGGCAGCTCACCACCACCGCCGAGCACCAGGTGGCGCTACGGCTGCCCGACCGGACGATCACCCTGCCCGGCACCTGCGAACCGGCGCTGCGCACCCTGCTCACCGGCACTGTCACCCGGGTGGGCGACCTGCCCGGCCTGGACGACGACGCCGACCGGCTGGTGCTGGCGCGCCGGCTGCTGCGCGAGGCCGTCGCCGTCCCCGCCTGACCCGACCCGTCCCGCCGCCGACCTGTCCCGTGCGCCGGGGAGGTCGGGCCGGTTGCCCGGTGCGCCGGCCGGTGCTGACGGCCGCGCTCAGCGGGTCAGCACCAGCAGCGCCACCGTGGTCGCCACCCCGGCGGCCAGCACGATCGCCATCGGCCGGGGGCCCAGCAGGGCGTGCCGCCGGTCCGCCAGCCGCTTCGCCGGCGCCAGCCCGGCCAGCGGGCCGAGCAGCGTCACCACCAGGGCCAGCACCGGCATCCCCACCGCCAGGTCACCGCCGTAGCGGTGGCCCAGCGCGCGGGCGCCCGCCCCGAGCAGGTACGCCACCAGCGCGCCCACCACCCCGCAGAGCGCCAACAGGGGGTTCACCGACGCGGGCAGCTCACCCGGCTGCCCCGCCCGGTCCAGCAGCTCCCGCACCCCGCGCAGGGCGGCCACCGGGTCCCCGGTCGCGTCCCGGACCGGTCCCGGCGCCGGGCCGAGCCGCCGCCCGCCCAGCCCCAGCCGGCCCCGCAGCTCGGCCCAGAGGTGCCCGACCTCGGCGTCGACCCGTTCCACCATGGACCGCGCCTGCGCCACCTCCGCCTCGGCCCGGCGCAGCTGGGCGGTCGCCTCGGCCACCGCCCGCTCGGCGGCGGCGCACTGCTGCTCGTGCCAGGCCTGCGCCTCGGCGCGCTGGGCCCGGACCCGGCCGGTCAGCTCGGCGAGCCGGCGGACGTGGGCGGCGTACGTGTCACTGGCGACCGGTTCGTTCATCGGGAGGGACCATAAGGGATGATCACCTGTCCGGTGCGGTGCATCGCCCGGTCGAAGAAGAGCCCACGCCACGGGCGGGGGTACCAGTCGGGGCCGCCGGTGCCGGGGTAGAGCGAGGAGCCCAGCTCCGCGCCCTGCACGTCGAGGGCCACCCAGGCCCCGATCTGGTCGGTGCGGGCGGCCGGCCCGCCGAGGTCCACCCGCATCCGGGCGATTCCGCGCCACCAGGCCAGCACGTGGGTACGCCGCTCCGGCCCGTCGTGCAGGATCCGGCGCAGCTGCTCCAGCCCGCTGCGCCCGCCGGCGGGCGCCGCCAGCCGCCCG
This sequence comes from Micromonospora sp. CPCC 205739, assembly GCF_036906795.1. NCBI lineage: Bacteria > Bacillati > Actinomycetota > Actinomycetes > Micromonosporales > Micromonosporaceae > Micromonospora > Micromonospora sp. CPCC 205739. The sequence goes on from NZ_JBAKHS010000011.1 coordinate 43,670, forward strand.
GCCGCCGCGTCCACCGCGAACAGCAGCAGGTAGTGCGGGGTGCTCGGGGTGCCCGGCCGGCCCAACGCCTCGGCCGTCTCGGCCATCAGCTCCGGCACCGTCTCCTCGTCGTACCAGGCCGCGTCGTCGGCCAGGTCCTCGTAGAGGGCGCGGGCGGCCGGGTCGGCGTCCGGGTCGAGGCAGGCGATGGAGAACCGGGCGGTGCCCGGCCGGTGCTGGCGGGCCAGCGACCGGGCCGCCGCGTCGAGCACCGCGCAGGCCTCGTCCACCCGGGTGCCCAGCACCGCCAGGTTGCGTCCCGGGGCGCGGGGCAGCCGCAGTGCCGCCGAGCGGGCCTGCACGTCGATGATCTCGCCGAGCAGGGCGACCGGGCCCCGGGGCGGCGGGGTGTCGCCCTGCGGGGTCAGCGCGCGGTAGTCCGGCGCGTCGGCCAGCCGGGGGACGGCGTCGCCGTCGAAGAGCCGGGCCGGGGCGGCGTCCGGCGGCCGCATCCGCCAGAGCCGGTGCTGCAGCTCGCTCCAGGTCTCCCAGTCGCTGGCCGACGGGATCCGGGCCACCTGGTTGCCCTCGGTCATCCCGGACTCGGCGTTGACCACCGCGTGGTGGCGGGGCAGCGCCTGCGCCGCGTCGTTCCGCTCGGCCAGGATGCGCAGCGCCTTGGGCAGCGCGATCCGCAGGGTGAACTGCGCGACCAGTGCGGGGCGTCCCCACAGCGCCTCGATGCCCCGCACGTCCTGCGAGGCGAGCACCAGATGGATGCCCTGCGACCGGCCCCGCCGGGCCAGGTCCTCCAGCAGGTCGGCGGCCTCCCGGGCGACCACGTCCCGGCCGGCCAGCAGCGCCTGGAACTCGTCGACCACCGCCACGATCCGCGGCCAGTGCCCGGTCGGGTCCACCGCCCGCAGCTCGGCCAGCTTGGTGACCTCGTGCTTCTTGGCGGCGTCGGCCCGCCGGCGCAGCTCCTCGGCGAGGAACCGCAGCAGCGCCAGGCCGAACTCGCGGTCGGTGTTGACGTTGATCCCGACCAGCCGCATGTGCGGCAGCCAGCTCGGGTCGCGCCGGCCCTGCGCGAACCGGGCGAAGGACACCCCCTCCTTGAAGTCGAGCAGGTAGAACTCCAGCTCGGCGGGGGAGTAGCGGGCGGCGAGCGCGCCGATCCAGGCGAAGATCAGGTTGGTCTTGCCGGTGCCGGAGGGGCCGCCGATCAGCGCGTGCGGCGGGTAGTCGCCGAGGGTGAGCAGCACCGGCCGCCCGTGCGGGCCCTCGCCGATCGGGGCGGTCAGCCCGTGCGCCGAGTCCTCCTTCCACATCTGCTCGGGCGGGGGGAGCAGGTCGGTGAAGGGTGTCGGCGGTGGGCCGGCGTTGACCCGGGAGGCGATCTCCCGGCAGGTCTCGGTGACCAGTGTGGCGGGCGGCGGCGGGTCGAGGCGTACCGGCAGGCCGGCCGGGACGCCGACACGGGCGTCGCCCGGCTCGGCGACGATCCGGGTGACCGTCGGGTCCTCCGGCAGCGGGATGCCGCGCACCACCAGGTGCACACCGCACGCCGCGCCGGTGCGCACCACCCGGTCTAGCTGGCCGCGTTCGTGCCGGGACAGCTCGTCCCCGCCGAGCAGCACCGCCACCCGCCACGGCTCCGGCCGGCGCCCGGTCGCCGCGGCCAGTTCGCGCAGCGAGGCGTACTCGCCGGCCAGCACCGTCTCGTTGATCCGGCGGATCTGCTCCACCAGGTCGTCGAGCAGCCGGCTCAGCCCGCCCGGGCCGACGAAGGTGAGCAGCCCGGCGGTGCCCAGCGGGGCGAAGCCGGCCAGCCCGCCGCCCAGGTGCTCCGGGTCGTAGCCATACAACCGCACGCTGCCCGGGTCGGCCCGGCCGACGCCGCGCAGCAGCAGCGCGGCCACCACCGCGTCCGCGCCCTCGCGGTCGCCGCCGGACAGCTGCACGTGCCCGGCGTCCAGCAGCGGGACCAGCGCCGGGACCGGCTCGGCGCCGGCGATGCGCAGCGCGCCGACGCGTACCGGACCGACCGGCTCGCCGCGGCCGGCCGGCGCCGCCCGCCAGGCCGTCCACGAGGCGGACGCCGCGCCGGGCGCCTCCCGCAGCGCGGCGGCGGCGGCCCGGCGGGCCAGCTCGGCGATCCGTGCCGCGTGCCGGTCGTCGATCTCGGCCAGCCGGCGGTCGCGTTCCGCGCCGACGCGCTGCGGCACCGCCGCCGCGGCCCGCCGCACCCGCACCAGCCGCTCCCGCGCGGCGGTGAACTCCGTCTCGGCGTCGGCCAACCGGGTACGCGTCGCGCCGAGGGCCTCGGAGAGCATCCCCCGTACCCGCGTCACCAGGTGGTTGCGCAGGTCAGCCACGACGTCCACCGTCGGGCCGGCGCTGGGCGACCGGTGCCGCGGCGGCCGGCGCCCGACCGGGATCCGGCTCGTCGCGGGGCAGGTCCCGACCGAGGCGGGCCAGCAGCACCCCGGTCACCACACCCGCGGTGACCGCCGGATCGGCGGCGTGCGGCTGTTCGCCCGAGCGGGGCGGGGGCATCCGGCAGACCCGGGTGAGCAGGGTGTCCAGCACCGGCGGCGGCAGCCCGGGCAGCAGGTCGCGGACCCGGCCGTCCAGCTCGCGGCGCAGCCGGCCCAGGTCGTCGGCGCGGGGCGGGTGCCCGAGCAGTTCCCCGGCCAGGTCGCGCAGCAGCGGCGGGGCCACCGCGGCCAACCCGAGGCCGACGTCGGCGTGCGCGGTGCGCAGCTCCCGGTGCAGCCGGTCCCGGTCGCCGGAGCGGACCCCGGTGACCACCCGGCGCAGCAGCTCGCGGGAGTCGGCGATCCGCTCGTCCGGCTCGTCCGGCGGGCCCTCCCGGCCCCCGGTCAGCTCCGCCACCCGCACCGACCACCACCGCTTGACGGTCGGGTCGGCCTGCGGCTGCGGCGCCGGGCCGGCCGGCGGTACGGCGTCCGCGCGGGGCGCGTCGTGCTTCGGCTCGCGGCGGGCCGGCGCCGCCGGCGGTGCGCCGTCGGGAGCCAGCCCGATCGCGGCCAGGTACGCCGACAGCTGCTCCTGCGCCACCCGCAGCGCGTGCCCCGCGGCCTCGGCGTGCTCGGTGGCCGCGGAGAGCTCCGGCACCCCCATCGGGTTGGCCGACTCCTGCCGGACCCAGCGCAGCCGCTCGGTGGCCTGGCCGAACTTCTCCAGCGCCTGAGTCAGCGGCGCCAGCGGCAGTTCCTCGGCGGCGGCGCGCACCTGCGCCCCGACATCCTCGATGATCGACACGGCCGCCGGCTCAGAGCGTCGAGACGTAGAGCTGCGCCTGCTCCACCGCGACGAGGGTCGCGGCGAGACACTCCTCCAGCTCCTGGCCGGCCTGCGTCAGTGAGGCCTGCGCGTTCTCCACCGTCTCGTGGCCGCTGCCCTCCAGCGCCCCGGCCAGGGTCTGCTGCGCCTCGGAGAGCTTCTCGCCGGCCGCCTGCACGGCTGTCTGCCCGTCACCGATCTGTTGGAGGGCGACCTCGATGGCTGCCTTCAGCTCGGCGACGCTCGCCACGGTGACCTCCTGGGGGCGGGGAGACGTCCATTACAACGTATACCCGTCGGGGAGAGAACATCCGCCCTGTCGGTGTTCCCGCCCCGGTGTCCGGTTACCCCCGTGACGTGCGCAGACAGCGTCCGCCGGCGGTCCGTCCGGTCCCGTCCGGGGGTGCCCGGGTCCCACCGACGGGACCGGCGGCGCGGACCGGACCGGCTGGTCAGGCGGTCGGGTGGGTGTGCTCGCGCAGCCAGCGGGGGCCGTGCAGCTCGGCGCCGAGGGCCGCCACCCGGTCGCGCAGCTCCCGGTCGGCGGTCACCACCAGCCGACGCCGCTGCGGCGCGTCGCGCACCAGCGCCACGATGGCGTCGTCGCCGGAACCGGGCGCCGGCACCGTGTGCACCCCGGTCACCCCGGGCACCTCCCGGGCCGCGCCCTCCACCACCAGCACCACCTCCACCGGCGGCGGCAGCTCGGGCGGCAGCCCCCGGTCGGCCAGCGGCGCGAGGGCGTCGCGCAGCCGGGCGGCGGCGCCGGCCCGGTCCCGCCACCACCCGTCGGGTCGGGAACCGACCACGTTGGCACCGTCGACGATCAGCAGCGGGCGGGAGTCCATGCCCCCCAGCCTGCCACCCGGTGGCGTTTGTCGCGCCGGTCGTCGGGTAGCCACCGGCGACCGTGCCGCGCCCTGGCGGTGTCGCTCCCGGCGACCGTGCCGCGCCCCGATTGCGGAGGACAGAGATGATGGGACCCGGTGACTTCGGCTCCGACCCCTGGGACGAGTTCCTGGCCCGATACTTCGGGCGGGGTGAGGGTGGACGCCGACCGGCCCACCGGGTCGACATCACCCGGCTGATGACCGCCGACGCCCGGGAGATGCTGGCCGACGCGGCCCGGCGGGCCGCCCAGAAGCACAGCAACGACCTCGACACCGACCACCTGCTCTGGGCCGCGCTGCAACGCGAGCAGCTGCGGGACCTGGTGCGCCGGGCCGGCGCCGACCCGGACGCGCTGGTCAACGCGCTCGGCGGGCGCGGCGACGGCGCGCCGAGGGGGGAGGTGCCGACGAACCTGTCGCTCACCCCCGCCGCCAAGCGGGCGCTGCTCGACGCCCACCAGCTGTCCCGGGCGATGGGGGCGAACTACATCGGCCCCGAGCACATCCTGATGGCGTTGCCGCTCAACCCGGAGTCGCCGGCCGGCCGGATGCTCGCCGCCGGCCGGATCCAGCCGGAGTCGTTGCAGGCGGCCAGCGCCGAGCGCGGCCCGGGTGGCGGCCCCCGGCCCGACCGGGGCACCCCGACGCTCGACCAGTACGGCCAGGACCTCACCGAGCTGGCCCGGATGGACCAGATCGACCCGGTGATCGGGCGGGCCGACGAGATCGAGCAGGCCGTGGAGATCCTGTCCCGGCGTACCAAGAACAACCCGGTGCTGATCGGTGAGGCCGGCGTCGGCAAGACGGCCATCGTGGAGGGACTGGCCGAGCGGATCTGCGACGGTGACGTGCCGCAGACCCTGCTCGGCAAGCGGGTGGTGCAGCTCGACCTGGCCGGCCTGGTCGCCGGCACCCGCTACCGGGGCGACTTCGAGGAACGGCTGAAGAAGGTCATCGAGGAGATCCGGGCCCACCGCGACGAGCTGATCATCTTCCTGGACGAGATCCACACGCTGGTCGGCGCGGGCGGCGCCGGCAGCGAGGGCGGCATGGACGCGTCCAACATGCTCAAGCCGGCGCTGGCCCGCGGCGAGCTGCGGGTGATCGGCGCGACCACGCTGGACGAGTACCGCAAGAGCATCGAGAAGGACGCCGCGCTGGCCCGCCGCTTCCAGCCGGTCCTGGTGCCCGAGCCGAGCGTCGAGGACACCGTCACCATCCTGCGCGGCCTGCGCGACCGGTACGAGGCGCACCACCAGGTCCGCTTCACCGACGAGGCGCTGGTCGCCGCCGCCGAACTCTCCGACCGGTACGTCACCGACCGCTTCCTGCCGGACAAGGCGATCGACCTGATCGACCAGGCCGGCGCGCGGGTGCGGCTGCGCACCCGCACTCCCGACGCCGACGTGCGGGAGCTGGAGCAGCAGCTCGACGAGGTGCGCCGCAACAAGGAGCAGGCGGTCGCCGACGAGCAGTACGAGCGGGCCTCCGCGCTGCGCGACCGGCTCGCCGAGGTCGAGGAGCAGATCCGCCGCGCCCGGGGCGACGAGGGCGTCACCCGTGTCCCCTCGGTCGGCCCGCAGGAGATCGCCGAGGTGGTCTCCCGGGCCACCGGCATTCCGGTCAGTCAGCTCACCGAGGAGGAGCGCGACCGGCTGCTGCGGCTGGAGGGACACCTGCACGAGCGGGTCGTCGGCCAGGAAGACGCGGTCACCGCGGTGGCCGAGGCGGTGCGCCGCTCGCGGACCGGGCTGGCCGACCCGAACCGGCCGATGGGCAGCTTCCTCTTCCTCGGCCCGACCGGCGTCGGCAAGACGGAACTGGCCCGGGCGCTGGCCGAGGCGCTCTTCGGCGAGGCCGACCGGATGGTGCGGGTCGACATGAGCGAGTTCCAGGAGCGGCACACCGTCGCCCGGCTGGTCGGGGCCCCTCCCGGCTACGTCGGGTACGAGGAGGCCGGCCAGCTCACCGAGGCGGTGCGCCGCCGCCCGTACGCGGTGGTGCTGCTCGACGAGATCGAGAAGGCCCACCCGGACGTGTTCAACATCCTGCTCCAGGTGCTCGACGACGGCCGGCTCACCGACAGCCAGGGCCGGACGGTGAACTTCAAGAACACCGTACTGATCATGACGAGCAACCTGGGCTCGGAGCTGATCACCGGCACCACCCGCGCGGTGGGCTTCGGCGCCGGTGAGCCCGGTGGCACCCAGGAGAGCGACGAGCTGCGCGAGCGGCTGATGCGCCGGCTCCAGGAGAACTTCCGCCCGGAGTTCCTCAACCGGATCGACGAGACCATCATCTTCCGCCGGCTGGAGGCCCAGCAGCTGCGGCAGATCACCGAGCTGCTGCTGGAGGAGACCCGTCGTCGGCTGCACGCCCAGGACGTCCAGGTGGAGTTCACCACCGCGGGCGTGGACTGGCTCGCCGAGCACGGCTACCAGCCGGAGTTCGGGGCCCGGCCGCTGCGCCGGGTGATCCAGCGGGAGGTGGACAACCGGCTGTCCCGGATGCTGCTGGAGCACCAGATCGGGCCGGGGCAGAAGGTCACCGTCGACGCGCGCGACGGTCAGCTCGCCATCGACGTGAGCGCGGGGGAGCGCGGTTACACCGCCGCCTCGACGTCCCATCCGCGATGACCCGGAGGGCGGACATGACCGAACCGGAGGAGAGCGACGAGGAGACCCACCGCACCGAACCGATCCACGCGCCGCCGACGGCGAACCCCGCGCGGGTGCGGGTGCCGCCGGAGGGCCTGAAGCAGCAGACCGACGACGGGGACCCGGCGCCGTCCGGGCCACCGGAAGAGGAGGCGTGATGGTACGTGAGCAGCGAATCGACCCCGAGGTCGAGGTGATCTGGGAGGACTTCCACGCCGAGGTGAACGTGCCCTCCGAACAGCTGCGGCAGTGGCTGTTGACCCGGGGCTCGGGGGAGGAGTCGTTCGGCCCGAACCCGGACCTGGACCTGCCCCAGCCGGGCCGGCACATCCTGCGGGTGCTCAGCAAGCGCAAGGTGGACCTGACCCCGGAGGACATCGAGGTGATGCGGGACGCCATCGACCGGATCCGCTCCCTGATGGACGCCAAGCCGCGCCGCGGCAACGCCGACGACGAGTGGCGCCACTCGCTGCTGGACCTGGGGCACGACGTCCTGGTCGAACGGTGACGCCACGGGCGGCGGCACCCCGGAGGACGCTCCCGGGTGCCGCCGCCGTCGTGGGTCTACGGCTCGGTGCCGAGGCTGGGCAGCTGCAGTCCGGCGGCCCTGGCGGCGGCCTGCCGGTCGGCCCGGGTCTGCTCCTCCAGGGTGAGCAGGGTCGCGTACTCGGTGATGTCGGCCGGTTCGGGCACCTCCGGCAGCCGGCGCAGGAAGCTCTCCAGGTCGCGGGAGGCGGCGGTGTGCGCGGCGGCCGCCTGCCGGAGGATCTCCCGGTCGTCGGCGGCGGGGTAGAGGTCGGTCATGTCCGCCAGATACCCGGCCGGCGACGGTTCGCACCGCCACCGGCCGGGCATTACCGGCCGCCGGTCCTCAGCTGACCGGGGTCAGCCGCCACCGCTGGTTCGCGGCGCCGCCACATCCCCACTGGATCAGCAGTGCGCCGTCGGCGGTGGAGTTGCCGTTCACGTCGAGGCAGAGCCCGCTGTGCCGCGCCTTGACCTCGTACACGCCGCTGGTGGCCGTCGCCACGGCCTGCCACTGCTGGCTGGTCGCGGTGCCGCAGGTCTGCTGCACCAGCTGGGCGCCGGCGGCCGTGGAGCCGCCGGCCACCGCCAGGCACTTGCCGCTGTGCGCGGCCCGCAGCGTGACGGCGCCGCCGCCGGCGTCCACCGCCTGCCACTTCTGGTTGTCACCGCCGGTCGCCGGCCACTGCAACACCCGCGCGCCGTCGGCGGTGGAGACGCCCTCCACGTCGGCGAGCTTGCCGCTGTGCTGCGCCGTCAGCGTGTACGTCTTCCCCGCGATCCCGGTCGGGGCGGTGCCCACCCCGGCCCCGCCGAAGGTCATCGAGTCCAGGTCGAAGGAGTTGTTCTGGCCGGATCGGAAGACCAGGTAGAGCTTGTGCGTGCCGGCCAGCGCCGCCACGTTCACCGCCGGCTGCTGCTGGTAGCTGTCCCAGCCGCCGGTGTTCGGCACCGCCTGGGTGGCGAGCAGCTGTCCGGTCGGCGAGTCCGCCCGCAGTTCCACGCTGCCGCCCCCGTACGGCGAGGAGACCCGGAGGCTGAGCGTACTGATCCCCTGCACGCTCATCGGGTCGAACATGATCCAGTCGCCGTTGCTGATGTCGCCGATGCGCTTGCCGCTCTCCGCGCCGGACTGCTCGATCACCCGAATCCCGGACTGGCCGGTGAAGAACTCGGCCTGCTTGTGCTTGGGTTGCAGGACCGCCTTGCCGTAGCCGGTGAGCGCGGCCACGCCGTTGGCGCCCTTGTCCTGGTAGCGGGCGTTGAGCACGTAGTACAGGTTGGCCCCGTCGGGGTGGCCGCCGAGCAGTTCGGTGTTGATCGTTCCGGTGCAGCCGGCGTAGTCGGTGGTGCCGTGCTCGTGGTCGTCGTGGCCGAGCGCCGGGTTGAGCAGGACCTTGGTGCAGTCGATCGTGCCGTCCTCCGGGTCGGTCACGGTCACCGTGTAGGCGACCTGCTGGCCGAATTCGAGCATCCCCCCGTTGGGTGGAGCGGTGATGGTCACGGTGGGGGCGGTGTTGCCCACGGTGATCGGAACGTTGGCGAAGGAGCTGCGGCCGGTGTTGTCCCGGACCGTCAGCTTGGCGGTGACGTTGCCGTTGGCGGTGTAGGTGTGCGACGGGTTCGCCGTCGTCGAGTCGGTGCTGCCGTTGCCGTCGAAGTCCCAGGCGTAGCTGATCGTGTTGCCGGGATCGGGGTCGGCGGAGCCGGCGCTGGAGAACTGCACGGTCAGCGGGGCTTTGCCGTTGGTCGGCGTCCCGCTGGCCTTGGCCACCGGCGCCCGTCCGCCCCGCACGTAGTCGATGCGGTAGAGACCGGAGTCGTTGTTGCCGCCGCCGAAGTTGGAGCCCCACTCCAGAAGGTAGAGCGAGCCGTCGGGACCGAAGCGCAGGTCCATGGGCTTGACGAAGTTACCGGCGGGCAGGAATGGGTTGATCTTCACCAGCCCGCCGGCGTCGTCGAAGTGGATCTCCTTGAGGTAGTTGCGGGACCACTCGTAGAAGAAGTGCACCCGGTCGTAGTAGGCGGGGAACTTCGTCGGCGACGGGTTGGCCGCGTCGTACCGGTAGATCGGGCCGCCCATCGGCGCCGATCCGCCGGAGCCCAGCTCCGGGAACTGCGCCGAGGCGCCGTAGCCGTACCAGATCTGCGGCTGCACCAGCGGGGGCAGGGTGGTCAGGCCGGTGTTGTTGGGGGAGTTGTTCACCGGTTTGGCGCAGTCGAACTTCGCCCCGACCAGGCCGGTGTCCGGGTTGTACGGCGCGTACGGCTGGTTGTTGCCGTGGCAGAACGGCCAGCCGAAGTTGCCGGCCTGCTTGATGACGTTCAGCTCGACCAGGCCCTCCGGGCCCCGATCAGTGGTGGGCCCGCCGCGGTCGGGCCCGTAGTCGGCGAGGTTGACCCAGCCGTTGACCGGGTCGACGGAGAACCGGAACGGGTTGCGGAAGCCCATCGCGTAGATCTCCGGCCGGGTCTTCGCGGTGCCCGGGGCGAAGAGGTTGCCCGCCGGCACGGTGTACGTCCCGTTCGACTCCGGGTGGATGCGCAGCAGCTTGCCGCGCAGGTCGTTGGTGTTGCCGGCGGAGCGGGCCGCGTCCAGGAAGCTCTTGCCCGGCCGCCAGTCCAGCGGCGCGTACCCCTGCCAGGCCGGGTCGTAGTTGGGCGGGCTGTCGTCGCCGGTGGACAGGTAGAGGTTGCCGCCCGGGCCGAAGGCCAGGTAGCCGCCGGTGTGGCCGGGCTCCGGGTGGGTCCGTGACCGGTACGCCGGCACCTCGAGCAGCACCTTCTCGCTGGCCAGGTCGAGGGTGTCCCCGGTGACGGTGAACCGGGACAGCCGGTTGACGTCGCTCGTGCTGGCCTGCGGCGAGTGGTAGAGGTAGATCCACTTGTTGGTGCCGAAGGCAGGATCCAGGGCCATGCCGACCAGCCCGTCCTCGCCGCCGGTGTAGACCGGCAGGGTGGCCGCGGTGACGGTGGTGCCGCCGGAAGGCTTGAAGACCTTCACCTGGCCGCCGCGCTGGACGTAGAAGACCCGGCCGTCGGCGGCCACGTCGACCGCCATCGGGTCGACGGTGTTCTGGTCCAGCGACACCTTCTCGAAGTTGCCCCAGACGGTGCCGCCGCAGTCCCCGGCGGCGACCCCGGCGGCCCACTGCACCCCGCCGAGGACGTGCTGGCGGAAGAACGGCTCGGCGTAGGAGCCCTTGGCGTGGCCCATCGCGGTGGTCCACACCCGGGCCGCACCCACCTCGCGGCACCAGGAGATCGGATGGTCCGGGCCCATCGCCCGGCTGCCCGGGTTGTACGTCCGCTCGTCGGCGGTGACCAGCACGTGGACGTCGCCGCGCGGGTTGGCGTCGAAGTTGTACCACTCCTCGCTGCGCTGCCACCGGTCGGGCAGTCCGCTGGTGGAGGGGTGCGCCCTGTCGGCGACGTGCGCGGTGCCCGGCAGCACGCCGGGGGAGTGCTCGGGCATGTGCGCTCCGGCGTTCACCAGGTCGTCCCACCAGGGGAAGGCGCTCTCCACGCCCATGTCGGTGGCGTTGTGGATGGCGGCGATGCCGCCCCCGCCGGCCACGTAGTCCTGCAGGGCCTGCCGCTGGGCGTCGTTGTCCCACACCATGCCGGAGGTCTGGAACATCACCACCACGTCGAAGGTCGCCAGGTTGGCCGGGGTGAAGACGGTGGAGTTCTCGGAGTGCACCACGGTGAACCCGTGCTGCGCGGCGAGCTCGTTGAACATGGCGACGCCGTCGGGGATGGAGTCGTGCCGGTAACCGGCCGTCTCGCTGAACAGCAGCGCTCGGAACGGGGCCGCGGCGGCCGTGGCCGGGCCGGCCGGCGCGACGAACAGGGACAGCAGCAGTGCGTACAGGGCGCCCAGGATGAGGTGTCGACGGCGCATGCCGTCTCCTTTCGGGGATCACGGTGCCGGGTGCCGCCCGGGCGATCGCCGGGCGGGAGGGCTGCGACGCGCCGCCGAATGGGGTCACCCCCGCGCTCGCCGGTGCCGTCGGCCGCGCCGGCCGCCGTCACCTCCTGCTCTACGGTCACCGTGCGCCTCGAATCGACATCGGTCAACGCGTGTTTCAGCAATTGTGAAATCGCCGTAAAGATGGTCCTAAATGCCGATTGGGCGTGATCGGCCGACCGCCGGGGCCGCGCCCCGGCGGTTCTCGACCGCCCGGTCGGTCAGCCGGCCGTGGGTGCCGTCGGGCGGCCGAGCAGTGCCCGCAGGAACGCCAGGCCGGCGGTCGCCAGCTGGTCCTGGGTCGGCGCCAGCGGACGCCAGATCGCCGCCGCCCTGGCGATCGTGCGGTTCTCCGCGGTGAACGACTCGATGCAGAGCGGCCCGGCGTAGCCCACCTCGTGCAGGGCGGCCACGATGCCGGTCCAGTCGAGGTGGTCGTTGCCGGGCGCGCCCCGGTCGTTGGCGCAGACCTGGACGTGGGCCAACCGGTCGCCGGCGGTGCGGATCGCGGTCGGGATGTCCCGCTCCTCGATGTTCATGTGGAAGGTGTCCAGCGCGATGCCGGCCCCGGGGATGCCGTCGACCACCTCCAGGGTCTGTTCGGCGGTGTTGAGCAGGCTGGTCTCGAACCGGTTCAGCGGCTCCACCGCGAGCGTGACGCCCAGTCCGGCGGCCTGCTCCGCCAACGGTCGCAGCCGGTCGCGCAGCCGGCCGACGGTCGCCGCCCGCTCCTCGGCGTCGAGCAGCCAGGTCGAGCCGACCGGCGCGTAGATCGGGCCGGCGACCACCCGGGAACCGACCCGGGCCGCCGCCCGGACGCAGTACCGCAGGTAGTCGCCGGTACGGGCCACCACCTCCGGGTCGTCGCCGACCAGGTCGCGGCCGGGCGGCATGACCGCGCAGACCGTGGCGGTCAGCCCCAGTCCGTCGAGGAGGGCGGCCGTGGTGTCCGGATCCCAGTCACCCGGGTTCTCGATGGGCAGCTCGATCGTGTCGAAGCCCCAGCCGCGGATCCGCGGGGCCAGCTCGGCCAGCCGGGCGTCGGTCAGCGGGGAGACCCAGATCCAGGTGTTGGCGCCGAGGCGATGCACGCCGCGCTCCTCACAGCTCGTCGGTGCGTACCCCGGGCGGGACCGGCCCGGGCCGGTCCCGCCCGGGCGGGCTACTGGTTGCCGCCCCAGTTCTGCGGGAAGCCGGGCATCTTCTCGCAGCCGCAGAGCGCGTAGTGCAGCGGCGGTAGCTGCGGCAGCACGTACTGCCCGAGGTTGTCCTGGGTGATGGTCGGCTGGGGGAGCACCCACTCCTTCGGCACCTGCTTGCCGGCCAGGATGTCCAGCGCCGCCAGGATCGGGGTACGCCACTGGTAGGTCGGGTAGGTCGGGGCGACCGCGGTCAGCTTCTTCTCCTGCCACAGCCGCAGGAAGTCCTGCTGGTCCTCGCCGCTGATCACCGGCGCCGGCTGGCCGGCGTCCTCGAACGCCTCGACCGCCGCGACCGAGGTGGCCCCGGCGTCCATCCAGACGCCGTCGATGCTGCCGTAGCGCTCCAGGTAGTCGTTGACGATGGTCTTCACCTTGGCCGCGTCGCCGTCGGTGAACTCGACCCCGACCACGTTCACGTCCGCCTTGTCGAAGACCACCTTCGCGGCCGACCAGCGGGTCTCCAGCACGTCCACGCCGGGCAGGATGCGCAGGGCGAGGATCCGGCCGTTCTTCTTGACCTTGCCGGTCAGGAACTCCGCGGCGGTGGCCCCGAAGGCGTACCCGCCGATCGGGTGGATGAAGGTGACGGGGCAGTCGGTGTTGACGCCGCGGTCGAAGACGATCACCGGCAGGCCGGCCTGGCACGCCTTCTCGACCGCGGGGGTGAGCGCCGCGGTGGTGTTCGGCGAGACGATCAGCGCGCTGCACTTGCGGCTCGCCAGCAGGCCGTCGATGTCGCTGATCTGCTTGTCGTCCTTGCCCTCGGCGTCCACGGCGGTCAGGGCGGCGATCTCGGGGTGCAGCTTCGCCTCGGCCTGCATGGTGGTCCAGCCGACCACCCGCCACGGGTTGTTCACTCCGGCGTTGGAGAAGCAGATGGTGTGCCGGCCGGACTTCTTGAACTTCGCGGTGTCGACGAGCTGCGGGTTGATGGCCTGCAACCAGGGCTGGTCGGCCGGCCCGGTCGGGGTGCCGGCCCGCTGGGCGATCTGCTCGTCGTAGTCGGCCTGGACGAAGAACGACGACTGCTGCCCGGTGCCGCTGCCGGCCGGGCCGTCATCGTCCTCGGGTGCGGTCGAGGTGCAACCGGCGGCGACGACGAGGACGGCGACGCCACCGACGGCGAGCAGTGTCCGTAGTGGAGGTCTCATGGGCTTCTCCTCACGACGGTTCTCGGGCGCGGCTTCAGCCGGACCGGCGCAGCCGGTGTGCGGCGTACGCGGCCGCGCCGATGATGATCAGGCCCTGCACCGCGTCGCGCAGCGACTTGGCCAGGCCCAACAGGTTGAGCAGGGTGAACACGGATTGCAGGGTGAGCGCGCCGGCGAGGGCGGTGCCGACGCTGCCGCGACCCCCGCCCAGCACCGCGCCGCCGAGCACGACGGCGGCGATCGCCTGGAACTCGTAACCCACGCCGGCCTCGGCCGTGACCCCGGTGAAGCCGCCGAGCAGGATTCCCGCGACCACGGCGGCGAGACCGGAGATGACGAACGCGACCGTCCGCACCCGAGGGACGTCCACCCCGGAGAGGGCGGCGGCGCGCGGATTGCCGCCGGCGGCGTAGACCTGGTGGCCGAAGCGGCTGTGCGACAGCAGCAGCCACAGCCCGACGCCCACGGCGAGGAGGATCAGCACCGCGTACGGCAGCTGGCCCAGCCCGGGCAGGTTTATGCCGAAGCGGCCGAACTGCCGGAAGTTGTCGGCCAGCGAGCCGCGCGGGGCACCGCCCGACCAGAGGAAGACCGCGCCGTTGAGCACCAGCAGCATGCCCAACGTGGCGATGAAGGACGGCACCCGCAGCCGGGTGGTGACCAGGCCGTTGACCAGGCCGACCCCGGCGCCCGCGGCGAGCAGCAGCGGGATCAGCCACCAGGTGGCGGCCGAGTCGCCGTCGGAGAGCCGGGCGGCGACCACCACCACGGCGGTGACCAGCGCGCCGACCGAGAGGTCGAACTCGCCGGCGATGATGACGAAGACCTGGCCGGCGGCGAGCACCGCCAGCGGCGCACAGCGGCGCAGGAAGGCCAGGAACGGGCCCGGTTCGACGAACGTCGGGTTGCGCCAGGCGATCAGCACGATCACCACGGCGAGTACCAGCCAGATCGGCGGGACCGCGCGCAGCAGGCGCCGGGCCCGTGCGCCGGCGCGCTCCGCGGCGGGCCCGGTCGGCGGGGCCACGGTGGCGGTCATCAGAAGCTCCCCTCGCTGCGCCGGCTGCGCGCCGCGTAGAGCGCCACCGCGCCGACGATGATCACGCCCCGGATCAGGGTCTTGAGGAAGGCGTTCACCTCGAACTCGTTGAAGACCTGGTCGATGACGGCGAGGATCAGCACCCCGGCGAGGGTGCCGGCCACGCCGCCCCGTCCGCCGGCCAGCGCGGTCCCGCCGACCACGGCGGCGGCGATCGATTCCAGGTCGTACCCGCCGTCCGGGCCGACCCAGGGCGCGCCGGAGCGCAGCCGGCTGACCAGGAACAGCCCGGTCAGCACGGCGGTGAGGCTGCACAGCACGTGCGCGGTGACGACCACCCGGTCGGTACGGACGCCGGACAGCCGGGCCGCCTCGGCGCTGCCGCCCACGGCGTAGAGGTGGTAGCCGAAGCGGGTGCGGCGCAGCAGGTACCAGGCGAGCGCGACCACCGCCAGCAGCAGGAGCACCGCGACCGGCACCGGCCCGAGCGCCTGGTAGCCCAGCCCCTGGAACTGCCGGGGCACCGCGCCGGTGAAGTTGGTGAAGAGCGCGTTGAGGATGCCGCTCATCACCAGCGAGGTGCCCAGGGTGGCGATGAACGCGTTGACCCGCAGGCCGGTGACGACCAGTCCGTTGACCAGCCCCACCACGACGCCCAGCACCAGGGTGACCGCGACGCCGAGCGCCATCCGGTCCGGGTCGCCCTGCATCACGAAGGACGCGCCGACCGCGGTGACGCTGACCATGTACGCCACCGACAGGTCCAGCGAGCCGCCGATCAGCACGATCGTCTGGCCGACCGCGACCAGCCCCAGCGCGACCGAACGGACCGCCATGTTCTGCAGGTTCTCCACCGTCATGAACTGGCCGCCGTTGAGCTCCACCAGCAGCCAGGCCACCGCGAAGACGCCGCCGAAGACCAGCCAGACCGGCGCGCTGGAGGCCGCGGCGGTGTCGAGGGGAAGACCGGGCCGGGCCGGTCGTCGGGCCGTCGTCGAGGCGGTCACGCGGCACCACCCTCCCCGGTCGCGCCCACCGGGGCGGCGCTGCGGTCCGGTTCACCGGTGGCCAGCAGCATGATCTCCGCCTCGCTCGCGCCGGCCGGCAGTTCACCGGCGACGGTGCCCTCGCGCAGCACCACGATCCGGTCGGCCATCCCGATCACCTCGGGCAGTTCGGAGGAGATCATCAGGATCGCGGTGCCGGCGTCGGCCAGTTCGCGCATCAGCTCGTGGATGCTGGCCTTCGCGCCCACGTCGACGCCCCGGGTCGGCTCGTCGAAGATCAGCACCCGGGCGCCGGTGGCGAGCCACCGGGCGAGCACCACCTTCTGCTGGTTGCCGCCGGACAGGTAGCGGACCTCCCGGGCGGTGGAGCCGCGCAGTCCCACCCGGTCGAGCAGGTCGCCCAGCCCGGCCCGGCGCACCGCCCCGCGGCCCAAAGCCCGCACGGCGAGCAGGCTGTTGTCGCGTACCGACAGTTGCAGCACCAGCCCCTCGGCCTTGCGGTCCTCGGTGAGCAGGCCGATGCCGCTGCGGATGGCGTGCCGGACCGAGCGCAGCCGGTGTACCCGCCCGTCCAGCTCGACGCTGCCGCTGGTCATCCGGGTCGCGCCAAAGAGCAGGCGGGCCAGTTCGGTACGGCCCGACCCGGCGAGTCCGGCCAGTCCCACGATCTCGCCGGCGCGCAGGTCGAGGTCGATGTCGTGCAGCGGGCCGGCGCCGGCTCCGCGCAGGGCGAGCCGGACCGGTCCGATCCGTCCGGGCGCGGCCCGGGGCGGGTAGTAGTGGTCCAGCTCCCGTCCGACCATCAGGTGCACCAGCGTCCGGGTGTCCACCTCGGCGGTGCGTACGGTGGCCACCCGTCGGCCGTCCTTGAGCACGGTGATCCGGTCGGTGAGGTCGAAGATCTCCTTGAGTCGGTGGGAGATGTAGAGGACCGTCAACCCGTCGGCGCGAAGCCGGCGGATCCGGTCGAACAGGGTGTCCACCTCGTGCGGGGAGAGCGCCGCGGTCGGCTCGTCGAGCACCAGCAGCCGCGGTGTGTAGGAGAGCGCCCGGGCGATCTCCACCAGCTGCTGCTGCGCCACCGGCAGCCGGCCGACCACTGCCCGCGGCGAGATGAGGTCGTCGGCGCGCAGCGTGGCCAGCAGTCGGGTGGCGGCCCGGTCCATGGCCGCCCGGTCCACGGCGAGCCGGCGGCGGGGCTCGCGGCCGAGGAAGATGTTCTCCGCCACCGTCCGGTCGGGCAGCAGGTTGAGTTCCTGGTGCACGATGCTCACCCCGGCGGCCAGGGCCTGGCGGGGGTGGTGGAACCGGACCGGCGTGCCGTCCAGTTCGATCCGCCCGGCGTCCGGTTGGTGCACCCCGACGAGGATCTTCATCAGGGTCGACTTCCCGGCGCCGTTCTCGCCCATCACGGCGTGGATCTCGCCGGGGAGGCACTCCAGTCGCACGTCGTCCAAGACCGGTACGCCGAAGAAGCTCTTGCTGATGCCGTACATGCCGAGCAGGGCCGACCCTCGTGCTCCGTTGTCATCCGTCATCCGCGTCACCTCAAAGGGATCGACGACCGTGACATGAACATAGGGAGACGTGAGTGCCGTGTAAAGCAAAAGTTAAGCGCGAAGACTCAATACTTTTGCAATCGTGACCGAAAGTACGGCTCTCGCGAGAGAAAGAAATCCGATTGGTGTCTTTCGATCGAAGCGGGGCTTCCAGGCCGGTTCGTCCGCGCTGGATCGGTTGTGCGGCCACCGCAGCCGCCCGGGAACACCCGCCGGACCCGCGCCGGGCCGACGGCCGTTGCGAAGGGGTCAGACGCCGGTGGGTTGACGCACCCCGAACGCGGGGTTGCGCAACAACCAGGCCAGATAGGCCGGGTGCGCCGCCAGCGAGTCGGTGTACGCCGCCAGCGCCTTCTCCAGCACCAGTTCGGCCACCCGGGCGGCGGCGGAGTCCGGGTGCCAGCCCAGCAGCAGCCGCCAGCGCAGCGGCGTCCCGGCCAGCCGCCGGGTGACCAGGCCGGCGACCGGGCGGAAGGTGGCCTGGCACAGCGCCACCCCCTCACCGGCGTCGACCAGGTCCATGCAGCCGCGCACGTCGGTCTCGTAGACCTTGCGGGGGGTGAAGCCGGCCCGGGCGCAGGCGGCGGCGAAACAGTCGCCGAAGCAGCCGTCGCCGGGGGCGCCCACCCACTGCTCGCGGCGCAGGTCGGCCAGCGCGACCTCGTCGCGGTGCGCCATCGGATGGGTGGCCGGCAGCAGCACCATCACCGGGTCGAGCGCCACCTCCCGCCAGCGCAGGCCGTGCTCGGTCGACGGGGCGGCGTCGCCGCAGACCCCGGTCAGCGCGAAGTCGAGCCGGCCGCCGGCGACCAGCGCGGCCAGCTCGTCGGTCGACCAGGAGGCGTACGTGGTGATCTGCGCCTGGGGCTGCTCGGCGGCCAGCCGGTGCACCAGCCGGCCGAGGATCGGGGAGTTCACCCCGCCGAAGCGGTACCGGCCCAGGCTGTCCTCCGCGCAGGCCAGCCGGGCCGCCTCGTCCTGCAGGCCCTTCATCGCCGGCAGCAGCACCCGTGCCCGGGCCAGCACCAGCTCGCCGAGCGCGGTGGGCCGGGCGCCGCGCCGGTCGCGTTCGAACAGGGGTCCGCCCAGGGTGCGCTCGATGCGCTGGAGCTGCGCGGTCAGGGCGGGCTGGGCCAGGCCCAGGGTGGACGCCGCCTTGGTCACGCTGCCCGTTTCGGCGATCGCGCAGACCACCCGCAGGTGTCGCAGCTCCAGGTTCATAACGTGACGGTAGGACTACCGCACGGGCTGGCGGAAGGGTCTGAGCGGATCGGCGTCGAACGATGGATCAGTCGGCCGCGTCCCGCTTCAGGTCGGCGAGGTACGTCCGCCGTCCGGTGACCGCGTCGCGCACCTTGTCCACCACGCCCAGCGCCGGCTCGACCACCCGGTTCCACGGCGGGGTGGCCGGTGTGCCCGGGTGCGGGCGGGTGGGGGCCGCCTCCTCGGCGATCTCCCACCGGTTGCCCAGCCGGATCAGCTCCGCGTCGGTGGCCACCTCGCGCAGCGGGGTGATCAGCGCCGACACCGCGGCGACGTGCCGGCGGACCCGCTCGGCGATGTCCGCCAGCGCCGGGTCGTCCGGCCCGTCGAGCGCCTTGAGCGCGGCGAGCAGCGCCGCGTCGGCCGCCAGTTCCCGGTCGACCCGCTCGACGACCTCGGGCAGCGCCGCCCGCGCGGCGGGCAGCAGGTACTGCTCCTCGGCGGAGAGGTGCCGGGAGATCGCCGCGGTCAGCACCTCGGCCACCTCGCGGCGCCGCTCGGGCGTCAGCTGCGGGTCGGTGACCTGGTCGGCCAGGTCGAGCAGTTGCCGGTGCTCGATGTCGGCGATGTCGGCCATGCTGCGCCCGCCGGGCCGGTAGGCGTCGTCGGCGGTGGGCGGCAGAGGCGGCAGCGGGACGGTCATGAGGCCCTCCTCGACGGGCGGCCGGAGCATGGGGACGGACGGTGCGGGGACGCCGAGGCGGTACCCGTACCGCAAGATCGTGAAACGGCGGCGGCGCGGCGGCGCCGCGCGGACCGCTGACGCGCGAGCACCGGCCGGGCCGTCGCGGAGGGCTGCCCGACTGGTAGAAAGAGGCGATGACGAGCGACCCCGCCTCCGCGCGCCCCGACCCCACCGACGAGGTCGTGGAACTCTGCCGCGACCTGCTGCGCATCGACACCACCAACACCGGTGACAACGCCACCAGTGCGGGGGAGCGGCGCGCCGCCGAGTACGTCGCGGAGAAGCTGGCCGAGGTCGGCGTCGCCGCCGAGATCTACGAGTCCGCGCCCGGCCGGGCCAACCTGGTCGCCCGGATCCCCGGCACCGACCCGGGTCGCGACGCCCTGCTGGTGCACGGCCACCTGGACGTGGTGCCGGCCGACGCCGACGAGTGGTCGGTGCACCCGTTCTCCGGGGAGATCCGCGACGGCTACCTCTGGGGCCGGGGCGCGATCGACATGAAGGACTTCGACGCCATGGTGCTGGCCGTGGTGCGGCACTGGCAGCGCACCGGGGTCCGCCCGCCGCGCGACATCGTGCTGGCCTACACCGCCGACGAGGAGGCGGGCAGCGACTACGGCGCGCACTTCCTGGTGCAGCGGCACCGGGACCTCTTCGACGGCTGCACCGAGGCGGTCGGCGAGGTCGGCGGATTCTCGTACTCCATCGACGACGCGTCCCGGCTCTACCTGATCGAGACGGCGGAGAAGGGGCTGGACTGGCTGCGGCTGCACGCCAAGGGCCGCCCCGGGCACGGGTCGTTCATCCACGACGACAACGCCGTCACCGCGCTCGCCGAGGCGGTGGCCCGGATCGGGCGGCACCGCTTCCCGGTCACCGTCACCCCGACGGTGCGGGCCTTCCTGGAGGAGGTCTCCGAGGTGCTCGGCGTTGAGCTGGACCCGGACGACCCGGAGGCGGCGATCGCCAAGCTCGGCCCGATCGCGAACATCATCGGGGCGACCATCCGCAGCACCGCCAACCCGACCCGGCTCGCCGCCGGCTACAAGGACAACGTCATCCCCGGCCGGGCCACCGCCACCATCGACTGCCGCAGCCTGCCCGGCCAGTCCGAGATGCTGGAGCGGCAGCTGCGCGAGCTGGTCGGCCCGGACATCGACATCGAGTACATCCAGCGGCAGCCGGCCCTGGAGACCACCTTCGACGGTGATCTGGTCGAGGCGATGTCGGCGGCGCTGCGCGCGGAGGACCCGGGCGCCCGACCGGTGCCCTACATGCTCTCCGGCGGCACCGACGCCAAGGCGTTCTCCCAGCTCGGCATGCGCTGCTTCGGGTTCGCGCCGCTGCGACTGCCCGCCGACCTCAACTTCTCGGCCCTGTTCCACGGCATCGACGAGCGGGTACCGGTGGACGGACTACAGTTCGGCGTGCGGGTCCTCGACCGGTTCCTGCGCACCTGCTGACCAGGTCCGTCGCCGGACCGCATCCTCCCCATCGCGAAGGGACTCCCTCATGACCGACCAGCACGGTGAGCTGGACGCTGCTCTGGAGCGCGTGATCGACGCCGCCCGCGCCCACCTGACGGCCGTGCGCGCCGCCCAGGGCCGGATCGACGACGACGGCGTCTGGCAGGCGTACGTGGCGTTGAACAACGCCTCCTACGCCTACGACGAGCAGCTGCTCGACGCGTTCGGCGAGGTCACCCCGTGGGACGTCGAGTCGATCGACCCCGACGAGGCCGACGAGCGCTTCGGCGGCGTCGAGGGCGTCGAGGCCACCGACCCGCACCCGGCGGTGATCTCGGTGCGGCAGCGCCGCGACTACCGGGTGCCGAGCGTGTCCGCGCTGATCCGGGTGGCCGAGGCGGCCCGCCGTGAGGGCACCCCGGAGGAGGACGAGCCGGCGCCGATCGAGGGGGTCGGCGAGGCGGTGCTGGAGCTGCTGCAGAGCGGCGACGGATCGTTGAGCGCGCTGGACGTGCCGGAGCTCGAACCGCTCGACGGCGTGGTGATGGTGAGTGAGGTCGGCACCCCGGTCGACCTGGAGTCCTTCGACGACGACGATCCGGTGGGCCCGTTCCAGCCGGCCGCCGGCGACCGCCTCGTCGGGCGGCTCGACGAGCACCCGTTCCTCGACGAGGACGAGCACGACCACGCCGGGCACCAGCACTAGGCCGCGACGCCCCGGGGGCCCGACCGTGCGGTGCGGGCCCCGGGGCTGGAGCCGGTCGGCCAGGCAGCTGACGGCCTTGGGTCGCCCACCTGATCCCGTCGGATGCGGGGCCGACCGCCGCCCCGGCCGGGGACCAGACTTCGCCCACCGTGGACCGGCCACCGACTGGCTTCCGGCGGCGGACGCGCGCCGAGGTACGACGACGCCGGTGCGCGTCCGCACCGCCGCGCGCTATCCGGAGACGGACGTGGTGACGAGTTCGGCCACCTCAAGAGCCGACGGCATGGCGGCGATCTCGTCCCGGAGGCGGTGTGCCGCAGTGGTGAACGCGGGCTCGGCGAGCAGCCGGCCGACCGCGGCTGCGACCGCGGCTGGTTCCTGCTCCCCGATCGGTAGGGCCAGTCCGGCTCCGGCGGCCTCGACGCGGTACGCCTGACGCTGCTGCCCGCTTGTCCCGGGCAGGATGACGGCGGGGACGCCACGGGCCGCCGTACCGAAGGTGGTGCCGGAACCGCCGTGGTGCACCACGGCCGACACGCCGTCGAGCAGTTCCGCCGCCGGCACGAAGGAGACCAGCTCGACCCGTCCCGGTTCCAGCGCGAGATCCTCGACTGGGGCGCCCCCTGTCGTCGCCACCAGGTCGACGTCGAGGGTGCTCAGCGACCGGAGCACCGGGCCGAGGGTCGGCGGTCCCCCAGGGGCGGTGGTGAAGCTGACCAGTACCCGAGGGCGGCCGGTGCCCGGGAGCCGGGGCGCGCGTGGTGTGCCTTCGGGCGCCTGGTGGGGTTCCGGCCGCAGCGCGATGCGCTCGAGGGCTGGCAGCGCACCGTCGCGCTGCAGGCTGGGCGGGCAGAGGTCCAGCAGCCGACGGCCGAACGGCGCGTTCGTCGGCACCTCCAGGCCGCGCTCGATATACCGGGAGTGCGCCGTCGTGACCATGGCGTCGAGGAGTTCCGGTTCCAGCGCGGGGTCGATGCCCATCACCACGGACGGCACCTTGAGCGCGGCCGCGACGAGTGGGCCCACGAAGTCGAGGTGTTCGGAAACGACGAGATCCGGCGCCCAGTCGCGTGCGCCGGTCAGAGCGTCGTCCACGGCGAGGTCGACGCGTGCCCCGACGAAGAATTCCGCGACGAGTTGCGGGGTCTGGCCGGCCAGGATGTCGAGGCCGGTGCGGCGGTGCAGCTCGGCAATCACCTCGTGGGTCTGCGGACCGGCGGGGATCAGCTCGAAGCCCTGCGACTCGATCGGCGCAGCCAGCCCGGCGGCGGTGACGAAGGCAACGGTGTGCCTCTGCTTCCGCAGCGCCCGGGCCAGCGGAACCATGGGCAGGAAATGCCCCGTCAGTGGGTTGGTGAAGAACAGGATTCGCACGGGCTCAGGCTAGTTGCCACGCGGCTCGGCGCAGGTCTCGGGATGATCGTCGGTCGGGCCGTACCGGGGCTGCCAGCCTCCGGTCGGCAACCGTCGGTGATCTTCCGGGCAGGGACAAGCCCCCCGGGGTCGATCGTCCGGTCCGGGCGCGGGACGCCAGGCGGAAGTCGACGGACGGCCGCCGCGTGCCTCAGTACGACAGACCCGGCTGCGGCTGGTTCACCCGGCGGCGCCGCAGCACCACCTGTCGCGTGCCGTCCCGGTACAGCCGCACCCGGGCCAACTCCCAACCGGAGAACTCCGCCTGGATCGCCAGCTGCGCCGCGGCGGTCAACCGGTCGACGTTCGGCGGCAGCCGCAGCGGCGCGTATTCGTAGTCCATGGACCTATGCTGCCCAGCCCGCAGGCCGTTCGCCACCCCCTCGCGCGTGAGCCGCGCCGCTGGTCGACGCCCGGGCGGCACGCCGCCCCCGCCCGCCGGGGCGCTGCGGGCCTCCCGTCCGGTACGACCGATCTGCCCCGCCCTGTCCCCGCCGTCCCCGGGCGCGTCGTGGAGCACCTATGGTGCGTTCGTGGCGACCATCCGACTCGAACCGATGACCGACGAGCAGTACGTCCGCTACCGGGAGCGGGCAGCGGACGACTACGCCGAGAACATCGCCGCCAGCGGTCTACTGCCCCCGACCGAGGCGCGGAACAAGGCGCGCGAGGACTACGCCCGGCTGCTGCCCGACGGCCGGCGCACCGAGGGCCACCGGCTGTGGACCGCCTATGACGGTGCCGACGAGGTCGGCGTGCTGTGGCTGCACACCCAGCAGCGCTCGGACGGTCTGCACGCCTTCATCTACGACATCGAGGTGCGCGAGCAGCTGCGCCGACGGGGCTACGGCCGGGCGATGATCCGGGCGGCGGAGCAGGTGTGCCGGGAGGTCGGGGTGGTGTCGATCGGCCTGAACGTGTTCGGCTTCAACACCGGCGCCCGCGCGCTCTACGAGCAGTTGGGCTTCGAGGTCACCGCCGTCCAGATGGCCAAGCGGTTGTGACGGGCGCCGGGCGTCGGCCTCGGCACGCCGGGGTCGACGCCGGGCAGGGGTGAGCGGCCGCTCCGGGGCCGCCGGTCAGCGGGCCGCGGTGTCCGGTTCCGTGACCGTGGCCGGGGCGGGGGACGCGGACCCCGGCACGCCGGGGTCGGTCAGGTCGTTGGCGGCGAGCAGCGCGGCCAGCGCCGGGGCGGTCAGCGTCAGGCCGTGGGCGGCGCCCGGGTCGACGGCGAGGCCCCAGGCCGGGTCCGGCCAGTCGGCCAGCAGGTCGGCGGCGGAGAGCGCGACGAAGGGCACCCCGGCGCCGGCGAAGGCGGTCAGCGCGTCCGCCGAGGTGAAGACCGGCAGCAGCGGCGCCCGGTCGGCCCCGAGGACGACCGTCCACGGGAACTCCCGCTCGGGCGACGGCTCGCCGGCCAGCGGTACGCAGACCGGGCCGGCGGCGAGCACCCCCAGGTAGCGGGGAAGGTCGTGCCGGGCCGCCGCCTGCGCGAGCAGCGCCAGGGGCTCCGGCTCGGCCGGGTGCGGCACGGGCTCCGGCTCGGCCGGGCGCGGCACGGGGCGCACCTGGCAGGAGAGCGCGCCCGGGTCGGCGGTCAGCGCGACGGCGGCGGTGCGCGCGGCGAAGCCGCTCCACCAGTGCAGACCCTCGGCCGTGCGCTCGGTGGCGTACCACCAGCCGCCGGCACCGTCGGGTCGCCAGCCCAGGTCGGCCAGCTGCGGCCCGGCGTCGCCGCCGGGGCAGTGGCCCTCGACGGTGTCGCGGCGGACGGACAGTCGCAGCCGGCGTGGCCCGGCGGCGAGTTCCAGGTCGGTGTCCCGGTCGCAGGCGACCAGGGTCCGGTGCAGTCGGGCCACGATCTCCGGCCAGCCGGGGGCGGTCACGCCGGCGGCCTCGGCAGCCGGGCGTCCAGGGCGCCGAGTCGGGCCACGGCCTCCTCCAGGCGGCCCAGCGCCGCGAAGTCGCCGGGCTTGCCGAACAGCTCGCCCAGGCCCGCCCCGAGCGTCGCGTCGAGACCTTCGGCGCGCTCGTCGAGCTGGGCGGTCGCGGCCGTCCGGGCCCGCCGGTACGCCTGAAGCACCATCGCCGACAGGTCGGCGGTGCCCGAGCGCAGCGCCGCCGGCTCGAAGGTCAGGTCGGTGAGCCCTCCGGTGGCGTCCACGGTGGCCGACACCAGGCCGGTGTCGTCGGTGGCCGTGCCGGCCAGTTCGTCGAGGTCGGCGTGCAGCCCGGCGAAGCGGCGTTCGATGTCGGCGAGCCGGCCGGCGAGCGCGTCCAGACCGGACAGCGGGTCAGTCATGCGGGCTTCCTCCCCCTGCGGTTCCTCCTCGCCGCCCGGGGTGGCGGCCGGAGGCCGGGGAATCGTATCTTCGACCCGCGTCGGATGCGGGGGAGGAACGGCGATGGCAGCTGACATCGAAGTGGACGTCACGGCCGTGAAACGGCTGGAGGCGGCGGCCACGGGAGTGGCCACCGCGCTGGGCGGGCTGGAGAGCCGGGTGGTGGCCGCCGGTGACCTGCCCGACGGCGTCTTCGGCCACCTGCCGTTCGCCAGCGACATGCTGCGCGCCGCGTACGCCGAGCAGGTCGCCGACGCCACCACGATGTTCCGCGCCGGGCAGGACGCGTTCACCCGGGTCGGCGCGGCCCTGGGGTCCACCGCCGAGACGTACGAGCGCAACGAGCAGGACATCGACTCCGGGTTCCGGGCGATGCGGGACGGGATGGGCCGGTGAGCGGGCCCGCCGGCAGCGCCGTCCAGCTCTGGAACGGCATCGACGACGCGCTGTCCGGTGTGGAGGACGTGGTCGACAACGTCTGCCGCACCCTGGCCTGGCCCCTCATCCAGCTGGTCGACATGGTCGACGGCGAGCCGGAGGCGCTGCGCGCCCGGGCCGGCGACTGGGACGCTCTCGCCGCCCAGGTGCGCGAGCTGGCGCTGAGCCACCGCGGCGTCCGCGAGGCCGAGCAGTCGGGCTGGCGGTCACCGGCGGGGGAGGCGTACGGCCGGCGCCTCGCCGAGGTCGAGCAGCAACTCCTGGACGTGGCGGGGCAGTTCACCGCCACCGCCGAAAACCTGCGCGGGGTCGCCGACGCCCTGCAGATCGTGCACGACGTGCTGGTCGACCTCTGCGTCGAGTTCGTCAACTGGATGTTGGTCACTCTGGTGACCGCCCTGCTCATGGCGCCGTTCACCGCCGGGGCGTCCTGGGCGGCCGGCATGGCGGTCACCGCGACCCGCGGCATGATCGTGCTCACCCGGGCGCTGAAGATCATCCGCCCGCTCGCCGCGCACCTGCAGAAGGTCATCCGGCTGCTCCAGCGGGTCATGCTGCACCTGCGCAAGCTGCGCAACCACCTGGACAAGCTGGTGGACAAGCAGAAGGCGCTGCGGGCGGGACAGAAGGCGATCGACAAGCGACGCGCCGCCGGCAAGGCCGACAAGTGGTTCCACAAGATCACCGACCCCGCGCAGGGCACCTTCAAGCTCGGCAAGACCGGGTCGCCGTTCGACATGGGGATGCTGGACCGGGCCGGCGCGCTGCGCACGCACGGTCTGGCCGACGGCGGCCAGATGATCGCCCGGGACTGGGCCGCCAACCTGCCCTGGAACGTGCCCAACTCGGTCGTGCACGGGGTCGTGTGGGGCGGCACCGCCCTGGTCAGCGGCCTCTCGGTGCCCGGTGCCGACCTGGTGCAGGACGAGGTCGGCAATGCGGTGCGCGGCGGTGCCGACTGGATCGACCAGAATGTCTTCGGGCAGCCGCCCGCCGAGCAGCAGCCGGCCGGCCGCTGACCGGCGACAGAGGAGGTACGGCGTGACGGGTACGTGGGGACGGCTCGGGCGGCTCGGCGACGCGGTGCGCGACGGCGCGCGGGTGGCCCGCGACCGGGCCCGCGCCCTGCGCGACGAGTTCCGCACCTCCGACGAGCCGGAGCGTGCCCTGGTCGCCCCGCTGGTGACCGGGCAGGAGCTGCGCTACGTCGGCCTGGCGCCGGTGCGGGCGCACGAGACGCACCGCGCCGGCAGCCAGTTCGTCGACCACGTCGGCACCGAGGTCGCCGACGCGCTCGACCCCCGGGCGCTCTTCGGGCTGCTCCACATCGTCAACCCGGTGGCCTGGGTGGAGGCGGTGCTCACGCCGGTGCGGATCGTCGCCGGGGTGCTGCTGCTGCCCGGCAAGGCGGCCGCGCTCGCCGCGGGGTTGCCCGAGGCGGCCGACCGGCAGGTCGACGTCGAGCCCACCCCCGTGGCCCCGCAGCCTCGGCCGGTGCTGCCGCTCACCGATGAGCAGGAGGCGTTCCGGGCGCTGTTCCGGCTCAGCCGGTACCGGCCGCTCGCCGACCAGCTCGCCGAGATCGCCTACCGCCGGCGGTACGTCTTCAGTGGCGACCTCGCCACTTTCGCCGGCAGCCTGCTGCTGTTCCTGGAGCGCTACACCGGCACCCCGCTCGCGGTCACCGACACCCATCTGCACCTGCTGCGGATGGGCCGCCGACCGGACGAGGGCCGGCCGGACCGGCGCGAGCCGCGGCTGCTGTGGAGCGTCGAGCGGCGGCGGATCAGCCGGATCGACTGCGACCACGGCTCGGCGCGGCTGATGCAGTTCCCGACGACGCTGCACTTCGACGACGGCTCGTGGATCCGGATCGTCAACCCGGCCACCCGCGACGACCAGGCCCGCTTCCTCGCCGCCGTGCGCGAGATCCCCGGCGACCGTCCCGCCCTGGGCTGACCCGCCCCGCCGGCCCCGCTCGGCCCGCCGCGTCGTTCCCGGAGCCCCCGGCCCGCGACTGTCCCCTGCCGGGGGACGGGCCAGCGGCCGGCCGTCCCGTGCGGCGCGGGCAGCGTGCGGCTGGCCCGGCGCGGCCCGGCCGGCCCACCGCCGGAGCGTCAGCCGTCGCGTTCCGGGTAGCCGACCGGCACGGCGGAGACGTCGTCGAGCGCGGTGGTGATCTCCGCCGGCAGGGTCATCCGCTCCACCTGCAGCGCGCCGAGCAGTTGACCCACCGTGCGGGCGCCCAGGATCGGCGCGGTGACCCCGGGCCGGTCCCGGATCCAGGCCAGCGCCACCTCCATGGGCGAGACGCCGAGCCCGCCCGCGGCGGTGGCCACCGCCTCCACGATGCTGGAGCAGCGCGGCTCCAGGTAGGTGGCGACGAACCGTTCGAAGTGCGGCGAGGCGGCCCGGGAGTCGGCCGGCCGTCCGTGCCGGTACTTGCCGGTGAGCACCCCACGACCCAGCGGCGACCAGGGCAGCACGCCCAGCCCGAGCGCGCCGCAGGCCGGCAGCACCTCCCGCTCGACGCCCCGCTCCAGCAGCGAGTACTCCACCTGCGTGGCGACCACCGGGGCGCGCCCCGGCCAGGCCGCCTGCCAGGCCGCGGCGCGGGCGGTCTGCCAGCCGGAGAAGTTCGACAGGCCGACGTAGCGCACCCGGCCGCTGGCCACCGCGTGGTCCAGCGCCGCCAGGGTCTCCTCCAGCGGGGTGTCCGGGTCGTACCCGTGCACCTGCCACAGGTCGACGTGGTCGGTGCCGAGCCGGCGCAGCGACGCGTCCAGGGTGCGCAGCAGGTGCCCGCGCGAGCCGTCCCGGCGCCGGCCGCTGCCCGGGCGCAGCCCCGCCTTGGTGGCGATGAGCAGCTCGTCGCGGGGGACCAGGGCGCCCAGCAGCGAGCCGAGCACCGACTCGGCGTCACCGTCGCCGAAGACGTCGGCGGTGTCGACGAGATTGCCGCCCGCGTCGAGGTAACTCTTCAGCTGGGCGGCCGCGTCGTCGGCGTCGGTGTCCCGGCCCCACGTCATGGTGCCGAGCGCGAGCCGGGAAACCGCCAGCCCGCTTCGGCCGAGCGGTCGCTGTTGCATGGGTGAACCTTATTTCGAACCCGGCGTCACGGATATCCTCGCTCCCGTCATCTCTGCCCGCCGCGTCGCCGATCCGACCGTGGCCGGGCCCCGCGCTGGTCGCCGGGCACCCCGGCGGGGGCGGGTGAGCCGGTGATCGTGACCACCACCGCCATTGCGTACCCTGGTGCGACCTGTGGTGCGGATGGGGAGGATCCAGTGCGACTAGGGCTCAGTCTCGGATACCAGACGGCGTGGAGCACACCCGCCGACCACCTGGCGCTCGCCCAGGAGGCGGACCGGCTCGGTTACTCGGTGGTGTGGGCGGCGGAGGCCTACGGCTCCGACTCGCCCAGCATGCTGGCCTGGATGGCCGGCCAGACCCAGCGGATCGACGTGGGCAGCGCGGTGATGCAGATCCCCGCCCGGACCCCGGCCATGACCGCGATGACCGCGGCCACCATCGACGCGCTCTCCGGCGGCCGGTTCCGGCTCGGCCTCGGCGTGTCCGGCCCGCAGGTCTCCGAGGGCTGGCACGGTGTGCGGTTCGCCAAGCCCCTGGCCCGCACCCGGGAGTACGTCGACATCGTGAAGCTGGCGGTGGCCCGCAAGGAGGTCGCCTACGACGGCGAGCACTACACCCTGCCGCTGCCCGACGGCCCCGGCAAGGCGCTGCGGCTGGGCTTCCACCCGCCCCGCGAGCACATCCCGATCTACCTGGCCGCCGTCGGCCCGAAGAACCTGGAGCTGGCCGGCGAGATCGCCGACGGCTGGCTGGCCGTCTTCTACGCCCCGGAGTTCGCCGAGGAGCAGCTCGCCTCGGTGGCCGCGGGCCGGGCCAGGGCTGGCAAGGAGCTGGCCGGTTTCGACGTGGTCCCCTCCGTGCCGGTGGTGGTCGGCGACGACATCGCCACCTGCGCCGAGCTGGTCCGCTGGTACGCCGCGCTCTACGTCGGCGGCATGGGCAGCCGCCAGCAGAACTTCTACAACCAGCTCGCCACCCGGATGGGCTACGGCGACGCCGCCCGCGAGGTGCAGGACCTCTACCTGGCCAAGCGGCAGCGCGACGCCGCCGCCGCGGTGCCGATGGAGTTCATCGACCGCACCTCGCTGCTCGGCCCGAAGGAGCGCATCGCCGAGCGGATGCGCGAGTACGCCGCGGCCGGCGTGACCACCCTGTCGGTGACCCTCTTCGTCGCCGACCGGGACAGCGGCGTGCAGACCCTGCGTACCGTCGCCGAGGCGCTGGAGCTGTCCGGGGTCGGCGAGTGACCTGGGTCGAAGCCATCGTCCTGGGGATCGTCCAGGGACTTACCGAGTTCCTTCCGGTCAGCTCGTCGGGACACCTGCGGATCACCTCCGCGATCTTCTTCGACCGGGACGCCGGCGCCTCCTTCACCGCGGTGACCCAGCTGGGCACCGAGGCGGCGGTGCTGATCTACTTCGCCAAGGACATCTGGCGGATCACCCGCACCTGGCTGCTCGGCCTGCGGGACCGCTCGGTGCGCTCGAGCCTCGACTACCGGATGGGCTGGTACGTCATCGTCGGCTCGATCCCGATCGGGCTGTTCGGCTTCCTGTTCAAGGACCAGATCCGCACCGCCGGCCGCAACCTCTGGGTGGTGGCCACCACGCTGATCGTCTTCGCCTTCGTGCTCGCCTTCGCCGAGTACTGGGGGCGGCAGACCCGCACCCTGGAGAACTTCCGGATGCGCGACGGCGTGGTGATGGGCTTCGCCCAGGCGATGGCGCTGATCCCCGGGGTGTCCCGCTCCGGCGGCACGCTCACCGCCGGCCTGCTGCTCAACCTCACCCGGGAGGCGGCGGCGCGGTACTCCTTCCTGCTGGCCATCCCGGCGGTGGTGATGTCCGGCGTCTTCAGCGTCGGTGACGTGTTCGAGCCGGCCGCGCCGGGCACCTCGGTGCCGACCGTGGCGCAGATGGTGGTGGCCACGGTGATCGCCTTCGCCATCGGCTACGCCGCGATCGCCTGGCTGCTGCGCTACGTGGCCCACCACACCCTGTACGTCTTCGTGCTCTACCGGGTGGCGCTCGGCACGTTGGTGCTCGCGCTGCTGCTCACCGGCACGATCACCGCCACCTGAGGCGTACCGGCGGCGACCGCCGCAGACGGCCTCCGACACCACGGTGCCGGGGGCCGTCGCGTCTCCGGCCTGCGCCTAGGGTGGTGTCGTGGCGACCCTTCTGCTTCTGCGACACGGCCGGACGACGGCGAACGCCGACGGGGGGCTGGCCGGCCGCCAGCCGGTCGAGCTGGACGACACCGGGCGGGCCCAGGCCGCTGCGGTCGGCGAGCGGCTTCGCGCGCTGCCCCTGGCCACGGTGGTGACCAGTCCGCTGATCCGCTGCCGGCAGACCCTGGAGCTGGCGTTGCCGCAGGTCGAGCCGGTGGTCGAGGAGGGCCTGATCGAGTGCGGCTACGGCGCCTGGGAGGGGCAGCCGCTGAAGAAGCTGGCCAAGGAGCCGCTCTGGCCGGTGGTGCAGCAGCACCCGAGCGCGGCGGTCTTCCCCGAGGGGGAGTCGATGGCGGCGATGGCCGCGCGGGCGGTCGCCGCGGTGCGCAGCTGGGACGCGGCGGTCACCGCCGAGCACGGGCCGGAGGCGGTCTGGCTGGCGTGCAGCCACGGCGATGTGATCAAGGCCATCGTGGCGGACGCGCTCGGCGTACACCTGGATCTGTTCCAGCGCATCGTCGCGGACCCGGCGTCGGTCACCGCGATCCGCTACACGCCGCTGCGGCCCTTCCTGGTCCGGCTCAACGACACCGGCGGCGACCTCGCCGGGCTGGTGCCGCCGCCGCGCAAGCGGCGCCGGCGGGCGACCCGGCCGACCGACTCGGACGCCGCGGTGGGCGGCGGCGCCGGCGCGGCCGGGTGAGTCGCCCGCCACGCCCGACCGGGCGCCGCGCGGCCCGCGGCGTTTCGCCCTGGGCTGAACCACCCTCGGTGCGGTGCGCGACGCTCCCGCGCGCCGGATAGGGTCGTGGGTATGACCCACCAGGTGCACGCCTTCGAGCCGCCGGAGCGGTTCGTCGCCGGGACCGTCGGGCCACCGGGGGAGCGCACGTTCTTCCTCCAGGCGCGCGGCGGCGGCCGGCTGGTCAGCGTCGCGCTGGAGAAGGTGCAGGTGTCCCTGCTCGCCGAGAAGCTGGAGGAGCTGCTCGCCGAGGCCCAGCGCCGCTTCGGCGTCGACCTGCCCGAGGCGCCCGCCGTCGTCGGCGACAACGAGCCGCTGGACACCCCGGTCGACGAGGAGTTCCGGGTCGGCACCCTCGGCCTGGCCTTCGACGTCGACAGCGCGACCGTGGTGATCGAGGCGATCGCGGCCGGCGAGACCGAGGCCGAGGTCGAGCTGGGCGACGAGGAGGACGACGACGAGGACGACGTCGAGGAGCCGGACGAGGACCTCGACCGGCTCCGGGTCCGGCTGACTCCCGAGGCGACCCGCGAGTTCATCGAGCGGGCCCGCCGGGTGGTCAACGCCGGCCGTCCGCCCTGCCCGCTCTGTGGCCAGCCGCTCGACCCCGCCGGGCACCTCTGCCCGCGGCACAACGGTTACCACCGGTGACCTCGTCGGAGTTGCAGCCCCGCCAGGACGGCAGCGCGGCGCTCCGGCTGCTGCGCGACGGTGAGCTGACCCTGGAGGGGCGGCTGGTCGACGCCTCCAACACCACGCTGCGCGGGATCCTGACCCTGGACGGGCGGACGGCCCGCTGCGTCTACAAGCCGGTGCGCGGCGAGCGCCCGCTGTGGGACTTCCCCGACGGCACCCTGGCCGGCCGGGAGGTCGCCGCCTACCTGGTCTCCCGGGCCACCGGGTGGGACCTGGTGCCGCCGACCGTGCTGCGCGACGGCCCGTTCGGGCCCGGTTCCTGCCAGCTCTGGATCGACGAGCCCGACGACGCGGAGCCGCTGGTCGGCTTCGTGCCCGCCGGGGCGGTGCCGCCGCGCTGGATCCCGGTCGCCGCGGCCCGCGACGACGACGGCGCCGCGTACGCCCTGGCGCACGCCGACGACCCGCGGCTGGCCCGGCTGGCGGTGCTCGACGCGGTGCTGAACAACGCCGACCGTAAGGGCGGTCACGTGCTCGTCGGCCCGGACGACCGCCTCTACGGGGTGGATCACGGCGTCTGCTTCCACGTGGAGGAGAAGCTGCGGACGGTGCTGTGGGGCTGGGCCGGCCGGCAGCTGCCGCCGGACGCGGTGGAGATGCTCGACACGCTGGCCGGTCAGGTCGCCGGCGAGCTGGGCGAGGAGCTCGCCGCCCACCTGACGATCGGGGAGATCGCCGAGCTGACGGCCCGGGTCGACCGGCTGCGCGACACCGGCCGGTACCCGAACCCTCCGCAGGACTGGCCGGCCATGCCCTGGCCGCCCATGTGAGCCGCTGTCACGTTGATCACCCGTAGGGTGCCTGTCCACCGCCGGACGGCTCGTTAGGCTGACGGTCATGGAGTCTTGGGCGGGACATGAGGTGCCACGGCTGCCGGGCGGCGGCGGGCCACTGGGCTTGTACGACTCGGCGCGGCGCGGCGTGCACCCCAGCCGCCCCGACGGCGCGGCCACCATGTACGTCTGCGGCATCACCCCGTACGACGCCACCCACCTCGGCCACGCCGCCACCATGATCACGTTCGACCTGGTCCAGCGGCTGTGGCGCGACGCCGGGCTGAACGTCCGGTACGTGCAGAACGTCACCGACATCGACGACCCGCTGCTGGAGCGCGCGGCCCGCGACGGCGAGGACTGGAAGGTCCTGGCCATGCGGGAGACGGCGCTGTTCCGGGAGGACATGGAGGCACTGCGGATCATCCCGCCGGAGCACTACGTCGGCGCGGTGGAGTCGATCCCGGACATCGCCGAGAAGGTCCTCGTCCTGCTCAAGGACGGTGCCGCGTACCGCCTCGACGACGGCACCGGCGACGTGTACTTCGACATCTCGGCCGCCCCGGCGTTCGGCTACGAGTCGAACCTGACCCGGGAGCAGATGCTGGAGATCTTCCCGGAGCGCGGCGGCGATCCCGACCGGCCCGGCAAGCGCGACCCGCTCGACCCGCTACTGTGGCGCGGCGCCCGCGAGGGCGAGCCGTCCTGGCCGGGTGGCGAGCTGGGCGCCGGCCGCCCCGGCTGGCACATCGAGTGCGCGGTGATCGCGCTGAGCCTGCTCGGCGACCGGATCGACGTGCAGGGCGGCGGCAACGACCTGATCTTCCCGCACCACGAGTGCTCCGCCGCGCACGCCGAGCGGCTCACCGGCCAGGCGCCCTTCGCCGACCACTACGTGCACGCCGGCATGATCGGCCTGGACGGCGAGAAGATGTCGAAGTCCCGGGGCAACCTGGTCTTCGTCTCCCGGCTGCGGGCCGACAAGGTCGACCCGATGGCGGTGCGGCTGGGCCTGATGTCCGGGCACTACCGCGCCGACCGCGCCTGGACCGACGACCTCCTCACCACCGCGCAGGCGCGCCTGGACCGCTGGCGGCGGGCCGCCGCCGCGCCCGCCGGGCCGTCCGGGGCGGAGTTCCTGGCCGGGGTACGCGCCCGGCTCGCCGACGACCTCGACACCCCGGGCGCCCTGGCGCTGGCCGACGACTGGGCCGACCGCGCCCTGGCCGGCACCGGTGACGATGCGCAGGGACCCGCCCTCTTCGCCGACACCGTCGACGCCCTCCTCGGCATCCGCCTCTGAGCTCGGCCCCGCGCTGAGCGGGTCGTAGCCCCGTGATCCAGTCGCATTCACCGGCACGACACGTCGTCCGCGGTGTCGGAGAATGCGACTGGATCATGAAGGTCAGGGGCCGGTGGCGGGCGGCATGCGTCAGCCGAGGACCAGGCCGGGGTCGGGGTCCTGGTCGGGGGCCGGGGCGGGGATCTTGTACTCCTCGGTGAGGGTGGTCATCGGGCCGGGCCAGGTGGCCTGGGCGACCTCGATGGGCTTGCGCTTCTCGTCGTAGGCGACGTGCAGCAGGTGCAGCACCGGGGTGTCCGGACGGATCTGGAGGGTCTCCGCCTCCTCCCGGCTGGGCTGGCGGGCGCTGATGGTGTCGGTGGCCGAGACGTACCGGCGGCCGGTGGCCTCCTCGGCCTCCTGGTATAGCGGGCGGCCGAACGCCTCGGCCCGCTCCAGCGAGGTGCCGGCGGTGTCGGCCGGGAGGAACCAGGAGGCGCCCACCTCGACCGGCGAGTCCTCGGTGCGCACCAGGTGCCGACGGCAGAGCAGTTCGGTGCCGTCGGTCACTCCGAACGCGTCGGCGACCTCCGGTGGGGCGGGAACGCGGCCGACGGAGACCAGTTGCTGCCGGTACCGGGCCGCCAGGTCGGTGTGGTAACCGCGGAAGCCGCCGTAGCGGCCCCGGGAGAGCCGGTTGAGCCGGCGGCGGGTGCCCCGCACGTACGTACCCGAGCCGGGCTTGGTGATCAGGATGCCCTCGACCCGCAGCTGGTCGACGGCGCGCTGCACGGTCTGCTTCGCCACGCCGAACATCTCGGCGATGGCCGGGATGGACGGCAGCCGCTCGCCCGGTGCCCAGTCACCGCGGCGCACTTGGGCCTTGAGCTGCGCGGCGATCTGCCGGTGGGGGAACTCGGCGGCCCCCGGGTTGATCTGCACACCCGCCTCCTCATACCACTAGGTTCCTAGGATGCCCTACGCGGCGTGACCCGCGCCACCCCGGACACGCACAGAACGGCCCCGGACGCGAACGTCCGGGGCCGATGACTCGGTGGGGAAGGGCGTTACCAGGAGCCCGCCGTGGGGCCGGCGGAACCGCCCCGGCGGCGCAGGTACTTCTCGAACTCCTGGGCGATCTCGTCCCCGGTCAACGGGGTGATGCCGGCGTCGCCGACCCGCTCCTCCAGCTCGCGGACGTACTCACCGAGCTCGGCGTCCTGCTCGGCGGCGCCGCGCACCCGCTGCTCCCACTCGGCGGCCTCCTCGGCCAGGTCGGCCATCGGCACCGGCAGGTCGAGCACCTCCTCGACCCGGTGCAGCAGGGCGAGGGTGGCCTTGGGGCAGGGCGGGTTGTTGGCGTAGTGCGGCACGTGCACCCAGAACGAGACCGCGTCGACCTCGGCGCGGGTGCAGGCGTCCTGCAACACGCCGACGATGCCGGTCGGCCCGTCGTACCGGGTGGGGGTGAGCTGGTAGCGCTGGGCGGCCTCCGCGTCGGAGGCGCTGCCGCTGATCGGCAGGGGACGGGTGTACGGCACGTCGGCCAGCAGCGCGCCGAGCAGCACCACCCGCTCGACCTCGAGGCTGTGGCAGATCTCCAGCACCTGCTCGCAGAAGGTGCGCCAGCGCATGCTGGGCTCGATGCCGCGGATCAGCACCACGTCCCGCTCGGTGCCCTCCGGGCTGGCCACCATGAACTTCGTGGTGGGCCACTCGACCCGCCGGGTCTCACCGTCGGCCATCGTGATCGTCGGGCGGCTGACCTGGAAGTCGTAGAAGTCCTCCGGGTCCAGTTCGGTGACCGGCCGGGCCTGCCAGACCTGCTCCAGGTGCTCCACGGCGGCGGTGGAGGCGTCGGCGGCGTCGTTCCAGCCCTCGAAGGCGGCGATCGCCACCGGGGACCGCAGCACCGGCAGCCCGTCGAACTCGGTCACGCCGTCACCTCACCCTGCTCGTCTCCGACGGCGCCGGGCGCCGACCCGGTCCTCCGCCGGCCGTGCACGGTGGCGTCCCTGTTGTCCTTCACGTCCGCCAGCCTACGTGGCGGCGCCAGGTGCGGCCCGTCGGCCGCGCCGGTCCGCCGCCCCGCCCGGCCGCCGAAAGGGTGCGAAAGGGATACGGGTTGCCGTGGGCAGAATGTGGGACCGGCGGTGGCTGTCGACCGATCGCCCGGTCGTCGCATTAACCTGGACCGGTGCGGACTTCGTTGCTGGATGTGCTGGCCGACCGGATCCTCGTCGCCGACGGGGCGATGGGGACGATGTTGCAGGCTGCCGACCTGACACTCGACGACTTCGAGGGCCTGGAGGGGTGCAACGAGATCCTCAACGTCACCCGCCCGGACGTGGTGCGCGGCGTGCACGAGGCGTACCTGGCCGCCGGGGCGGACTGTGTGGAGACGAACACCTTCGGCGCCAACCTCGCCAACCTCGCCGAGTACGACATCCCCGAGCGGATCCGGGAACTCTCCGCCGCCGGCGCGCGGATCGCCCGGGAGGCGGCCGACGCGTACGCCACCGCGGAGCGGCCCCGGTTCGTGCTCGGGTCGATCGGGCCGGGCACCAAGCTGCCCACCCTCGGGCACACCGCCTACGCCACGCTGCGCGACGCGTACCAGGAGAACGCCGCCGGCCTGATCGAGGGCGGCTCGGACGCGCTGATCGTGGAGACCTGCCAGGACCTGCTCCAGGTCAAGGCGGCGGTGGTCGGCTGCCACCGGGCGATGGCCGAGCTGGGCCGGAAGGTGCCGATCATCTGCCACGTGGCGGTGGAGACCACCGGCACCATGCTGGTGGGCAGCGAGATCGGGGCGGCGCTGGCGGCCATCGAGCCGCTGGGCGTGGACCTGATCGGGCTGAACTGCTCGACCGGCCCGGCCGAGATGGGCGAGCACCTGCGCTACCTGTCCCAGCACTCGCGGATCCCGCTGTCGGTGATGCCGAACGCGGGCCTGCCGGTGCTGACGGCGGACGGGGCGTACTTCCCGCTGACCCCGGTGGAGCTGGCCGACGCGCTGGAGCGGTTCGTCACCGAGTACGGCGTGACGCTGGTCGGCGGCTGCTGCGGCACCACCCCGGAGCACATCCGGGTGCTGGCCGAGCGGCTGCACGGCGCGACCCCGGTGCCGCGCGAGCCGCGGCACGAGCCGGGCGTCTCCTCGATCTACCACCCGGTGCCGTTCGCGCAGGATGCCTCGGTGCTGATGGTGGGGGAGCGGACCAACGCCAACGGTTCCAAGGCGTTCCGCGAGGCCATGCTCGCCGCCGACTGGCAGGCCTGTGTGGAGATTGCCCGCAGCCAGGCCCGGGACGGCTCGCACCTGCTCGACCTCTGTGTCGACTACGTCGGCCGGGACGGCACGCAGGACATGCGTGAGCTGGCCGGGCGCTTCGCCACCGCCTCCACCTTGCCGATCATGCTGGACTCCACCGAGCCGGCGGTGATCGAGGCGGGGCTGGAGATGCTCGGCGGCCGGTGCGTGGTCAACTCGGTGAACTTCGAGGACGGTGACGGGCCCGAGTCCCGCTACGCCCGGGTGATGCCGATCGTCAAGGAGCACGGCGCCGCCGTGGTGGCGCTGCTGATCGACGAGGAGGGGCAGGCGCGGACCGCCGAGTGGAAGGTCCGGGTCGCGAGCCGCCTCATCGAGGACCTCACCGGGCGGTGGGGGATGGACCGCTCCGACATCCTGATCGACGCGCTGACCTTCCCGATCGCCACCGGTCAGGAGGAGACCCGGCGCGACGGCATCGAGACGATCGAGGCGATCCGGGAGATCGCCCGGCGCTATCCCGGCGTCAACTTCACCCTGGGCATCTCCAACGTGTCGTTCGGGCTGAACCCGGCGGCCCGGCAGGTGCTCAACTCGGTGTTCCTGCACGAGTGCCAGCAGGCCGGCCTGACCAGCGCCATCGTGCACGCCAGCAAGATCCTGCCGATCAGCCGGATCCCGGACGAGCAGCGGGAGGTGGCGCTGGACCTGGTCTACGACCGGCGCCGCGAGGGGTACGACCCGGTGCAGCGGTTCATCGAGGCGTTCGAGGGCGTGGACGCGGCGTCGGCGCGGGCCGGGCGGGCCGAGGAACTGGCCGCCCTGCCGCTGGACGAGCGGCTCAAGCGGCGGATCATCGACGGTGAGCGCAATGGCCTGGAGGCCGACCTGGACGCGGCGATGGCCGGCGGCCGGTCCCCGCTGTCGATCATCAACGATCTGCTGCTCGACGGCATGAAGGTCGTCGGCGAGCTGTTCGGCTCCGGGCAGATGCAGCTGCCGTTCGTGTTGCAGTCGGCCGAGGTGATGAAGACGGCGGTGGCCTACCTGGAGCCGCACATGGAGACGGCCGAGGACGGCGGCAAGGGCCGCATCGTGCTCGCCACCGTCCGCGGCGACGTGCACGACATCGGCAAGAACCTGGTCGACATCATCCTGTCGAACAACGGCTACGAGGTCGTCAACATCGGCATCAAGCAGCCGATCAACGCGATCCTGGACGCCGCCGAGGAGCACCGCGCCGACGCGATCGGAATGTCCGGCCTGCTGGTCAAGAGCACCGTGATCATGAAGGAGAACCTGGCCGAGATGGCCTCCCGCGGGGTGGCCGAACGCTGGCCGGTGCTGCTCGGCGGGGCCGCGCTCACCCGTGCGTACGTCGAGGACGACCTGCGGGCGATGTTCCCCGGCCAGGTGCACTACGCCCGCGACGCCTTCGAGGGGCTG
Organism: Micromonospora sp. CPCC 205739; assembly: GCF_036906795.1. Lineage (NCBI taxonomy): Bacteria > Bacillati > Actinomycetota > Actinomycetes > Micromonosporales > Micromonosporaceae > Micromonospora > Micromonospora sp. CPCC 205739. The sequence continues at coordinate 82,747 of NZ_JBAKHS010000011.1, forward strand.
TCCCTGATGGACCGGGTGATGACGGCCAAGCGCGGTGGCGCGCCGGTGGTCGACCCGGAGCGGGAGGCCGCCCTGGCCGCCCGGCGGGCCCGCCGGGAGCGGCAGCGCACGATGGTCACCGAGGCGCTGCCCGAGCTGCACGACGCCTCGGTCCGCTCCGACGTGGCCACCGACGTGGAGGTGCCCACCCCGCTGTTCTTCGGCACCCGGGTGGTCAAGGGCGTGCCGCTGGCCGACTACGCGGCGCTGCTCGACGAGCGGGCGACCTTCCTCGGGCAGTGGGGGTTGCGCGGGGCCCGGGGCGGCAAGGGCCCGTCCTACGAGGAGCTGGTGGAGACCGAGGGCCGGCCCCGGCTGCGGTACTGGCTGGACCGGCTGACCGCCGACAAGGTGCTCGAGGCGGCGGTGGTGTACGGCTACTTCCCCGCGTACGCCGAGGGCAACGACCTGGTGGTGCTCGACGAGAACGGCAGCGTCGAGCGGGCCCGCTTCTCCTTCCCCCGGCAGCGGCAGGAGCGGCGGCTCTGCCTGGCCGACTTCTTCCGGCCCAAGGGCGACCAGCTGGACGTGGTGGCGTTGCAGCTGGTCACCGTCGGGCAGCCGATCAGCGAGTACACCGCGAAGATGTTCGCCAGCAACGAGTACCGCGACTACCTGGAGGTGCACGGTCTGTCCGTGCAGCTCACCGAGGCGCTCGCCGAGTACTGGCACCGGCGGGTCCGCGCGGAGCTGACCCTGCCCGGTGGCCGTAGCGTCGCCGACGACGACCCGGCGGACCTGGCCGGCCTGCTGCGCACCGACTACCGGGGCTGCCGGTACGCGTTCGGCTACCCGGCCTGCCCGGACCTGGAGGACCGCGCGAAGATCGTGGAGCTGCTGGGCGCGGAGCGGATCGGGGTGCAGCTGTCGGAGGAGTTCCAGCTGGTGCCGGAGCAGGCGACGGACGCGATCGTGGTGCACCACCCGGAGGCGAACTACTTCAACGCCAAGTGATCAGCGCAGGGGCTCTGGATCTGCGAAAGCGTGCCGGGGGTGGCCCCGTCGTGGTGCCTACGGCCCCGGGCGGGCCTCCCCGGCTGGCGTGCGTCAGGAGCCGATGTCCAGGCGGACGACGGCCCCGATCTCGACGAGTTGGGCCGGTAGAGCCAGTTCCACCACTCCACTGGCGGTGCTGGTCGGACGGTGGTCCCCGAAGTACCGTGCGTGTGCCGCAGCCGCTGCGTTGAAGTGTTCGGACAGGCCCACGACGAGGACTGTGGTCTCTACCACCTGGCGTCGGGAAGCGCCAAAGTGTGCCAGCACCTTGTCCAGATTGTCGAACGTTGCCTTCACCTGGGCGTCGAAGTCGCCCTCCCCCACGAAGTTCCCCTCGGCGTCGTGCGCGAGCTGCCCTGAGATGTAGATCGTGTCTCCGACCTGCATCGCCTGGCTGTATCCGAACAGACCCTCCCAGGGAACGTTGTAATTGAACGACTTCACGGTGGTGCTCAAGAGCCCTCCATTTGAGATCAAGTAACCAGGACGCGGAAGTCGGTTAAGAGTCGGAGTCGAAGGACTTCGCTGAGCAGGCGGCAACGGCCTTCGCCTGCCTCGATGCGCTGATGCCGCGCATCGATCGCGGTCTTCCACGAGAAGAATCCATGTTTCTTCTTCAGGTTACGGGAAGCCTGCATTCGCCCCGGAAGTCGCGGGATCCTGAGCTGCTGCGGGCAGGCAGTTTTCTTTCTTGGCAGCCTACTTGAGAAAGTGGTGAGAGACGCCGAGATGGCGGATGATCCAACGCCGCAAGAGGACCGGCCGCTTGAAGAAGGAGCTGAATGGACTTCGCGAGGAGCCTTCGGAGGTCGGAGAAGAAGTGGGTCGCGACCAGGATCCCTTCGAGTCCGCCGATCCTGTCGGCTGTACGCGACATGCGCGTCGGGCGGGGGCCCGCCGAGAGGGTCTAGCAGCGGATCAGTCAGCCGACCAGGGTTCCGCCTATCCGCGTCGGGGGCCCTGACCGGCGTGGTACGACTGCGTCAACAGTGGCGCGAGGCGGACGGAAACGGGCGGAAGATGACGGTCGGCGGCTTGCGTGGTCTCCGTGGCCGCGAGGGGGAGCTCCTGCTCGACCTGGTCTATGTCTTCGCGCTCACCCGGATCTCGGAGCGGCTGATCGTCGACTTGACCACACAGGGGCGGGTCGTTCTGCCAGAACTCGGGCAGACGGCGTTGTTGCTGCTGGCCCTCTGGTTGACCTGGGTCCGCGCGGCGATGGTGACCAGCGCCTTCGATCCGCGAAGAGGGGCGATCCGGCTCGTGCTCGTCCTGGTCATGTTCGGCAGCATGATTGTGGCGGTTACGCTGCCCTTTGCGTTCGGCGATCGAGGCGTGGTCTTCGCGGTCACCTATGTCGCCATCCAACTCGGCAAGTGCGTCGTGCTCCTACTCGGCCGGTACGACCGTGAACGGCACACCCCCGCGCGGGCACTCTGCTGGGCAGCGGTATCAGCCGTGCCCTGGATCGCCGGGGCGGTTCTCTTCCCGCAGAGTCCCGCGCGGGGGGTCCTGTGGACGCTGGCGTTGGCGCTGGACTACACGGGACTCACTCTCGGCTGGCCCATTCCGGGACTTGGCCGCACCCGTACCGAAGACTGGAAGCTCGCCGGCGAGCACATCGCCGAGCGGTTTCAGCAGTTCATCGTCATTGCGCTCGGTGAGACGATCCTGCTCACGGGAATGACGTTCGCCCAGGAGTTCACCCCCGATCGGGTGGTGCCGAGCGTCGTGTCCTTCGCCAGCACGATCCTGATGTGGCGAATCTACTTCCACCGCGCTGGGGCGGTGTTGCCCGCCGCCATCGAGGCCATCCCCAGCCCAGCCCGCTTCGGTCGGTCTGCTTTCCACAGCCACCTGGTCATCGTTACCGGCATCCTCGCCACCGGCGTTGGCCACGCACTGGTCATCCACCATCCGGTCGGACACGAGGATCCGCTGTGGCTCGCGGTCATCCTGGGTGGGCCCGCGCTGTTCCTGGCCGGGCGGTCCCGCCTCGAGTACGAGGTGTTCACCCGGGTGTCCGCGTCCCGGGTCATCGGACTTCTCGCGCTTGCCGCTCTGGCGCCGGTGCTGGTCCGCCTGCCGCCGCTGATCGGCACCAGCACCGCAGCCACCGTGCTGGCCGGGGTCGCGGCGTGGGACACGCTACGCGAGCACAAACACCCAGGTGAGGCGCCCTCGCCGCCCGAGTCGACCCGACAGCAACCCTGACAGCACACGAGGCGGGCGATGCCGGATCGCATCTGACACTGGCTCCCACACGACCGAGGTCACGCTCGTCGGACCGTGACTATGGATATCAAAAGGCCGACCAGCGGTGACTGACTGCGTCGGCATGCGTGCCGCGCAACGTACTCATGCAATCGCCTACTCGGACGGTCAGTCGGCAGGCTTCTCCCAGACCGAGACGTGCTGGCGGCTCTCGCTGGTGAACGGTCCCCGGTTCCACCCGTCCCAGCGGTCCCGCAGCCGCAGCCCGGCGAGCTGAGCCATCAGGTCCAGCTCCGCCGGCCACACGTACCGGAAGGGAATCGACCGGTACTCCCCGCGCCCGTCGACGATGCGTACGTAGTTGGAGCTGGTCGCCTGGGTGGCGACGTCGTAGACGTCGAACGCCCACCCGGTGGGGGAGACGTGGAAGGGCACGACGTTCTGGCCGGGCGGGAGCCGGCGCAGCTCGGGGACCAGCACCTCGATCACGAAGCAGCCGCCGGGAGCGAGGTGCGCGGCGACGTTGCGGAAGCAGGCCACCTGGGCCTCCTGAGTGGTCAGGTTCATGATCGTGTTGAAGACCAGGTACGCCAGGGAGAACGTGCCCTCCACCCGCGTGGTGGCGAAGTCCCCGATCGTCACGCCGATCGCGTCGCCGCCGGGCTTGGCGCGTAGCCGGTCGACCATCGCGCGGGACAGGTCGATGCCGTGTACCGGCACGCCGCGGGCGGCCAGCGGCAGCGCGACCCGTCCGGTCCCGATGCCCACCTCCAGGGCCCGGCCCGTGCCGGCGAGGTCGGCCAGCACGTCGACGGTGCTCCCCACGACCGCGGGGTCGAACATCTCCGTTGTCGGGTCGTCGTAGGTCGCCGCCACCGCTTCGCCGAAGTACCCGTCCGCGTCGTCCATCGCCGGACCGTACCGCCGGCGTCCTCCCGGACGCCTGCCAATTACCGGTCGTCCCAGGGGCGTGCGATCCAGGTGTTCCCGTCCAGGTACGCCATCAGCCTCGGGAAGCGCTGCCGCAGCTGCGCGGCGTCGCGCAGGTCAACCGGCCGGCCGCACGGCTCCTCCGGCCCGTCGTCCCCATCCACCTCGCAGGGCCGGCCGGTGAGTGCGATGTGCACCTCGGCGGGCAGGTGACGGAACCAGTCGACGCGCGCGTTGTGCCGGTCGCCCGCCAACTCGACGAGGTGGTCGGGGTCGTCCAGGACCCGCCGCAGCACCGGTCGGCCGTGAGAGACGATCCAGTCCTGGACCGACAGGAAGGTCTCGTCGTCGAAGGGACCGAGCAGCAGGGTGGCCGCGTCCCGGACCGGCCAGGTGAACAGCTCGGCCTGGGCGCGCAACCACCAGCGCTCGTATTCGATGAGTTCTTCCGGGCTCAGGGCTCGCAGCCGGCGCAGGACCAGCCGGGCGGCGTGCTCGCTGTCGGCGCCCGCCTCGGCGCGGCAGCTTTCCACGATGGCCCAGAAGGTCTCCTGCCGCACCGCGGCACCGTAACAGGGTCGGCTCGCGAGAATGTCGGGCGTGCCGGGCATCATCCTGGACGTCGCGCACGAGGAGATTCCACAAGAAGGACGTGGCATGGCTGAGGTGCTGTTGTTCCATCACGCGCAGGGGCTGACACCCGGTGTCCGCGATTTCGCCGACCGGCTGAGCGGGGACGGGCATACCGTGCACACCCCGGACCTCTACGACGGGAAGACCTTCGAGACCCTGGAGCAGGGTCTCGACTACGGCCGACAGGTCGGATTCGACGTGATCCTGGAGCGTGGTCGGCTCGCGGCCGAGGGGCTGCCCGCGGGGCTCGTGTACGCCGGGTTCTCGCTCGGGGTCATGCCGGCGCAACTGCTGGCCCAGACCCGATCGGGCGCGAAGGGCGCCCTGCTCTTTCACAGCTGCATCCCGACCTCGGAATTCGGCGGGGAGTGGCCGGCCGGGGTGCCGGTGCAGGTGCACGGGATGGACGCCGACGAGTTCTTCGTCGACGAGGGCGACCTCGACGCCGCCCAGGCCCTCGTCGCGGCGGCCCCGGACGCCGAGCTGTTCCTCTACCCGGGGCCGCAGCACCTGTTCGCCGACCGCAGCCTCTCCTCCTACGAGGAGCCGGCCGCCGCGCTGCTCACCGAACGCGTGCTGGCCTTCCTCGGCCGCGTGGGGTAGGCCCACGCCGGCCCGCGCCACCTGCGGGGACGCCGCGTTCGCGCCGTCCTGGTCACCGGGACGGCCGGTCGCTGCCACCCTCGCCGGTCGGTGGCAGCGAGTCGGGCAGCCCGAACCCGGCGAAGTGTTCGGCCCCCAGGAAGGAGGTGATTCCGGCGATCCGCCCGTCGCGCAGCGTCAGCACGTTGACCGACCAGGGAAGGTACGCCCCGGCGTCCTCGGTGCGCAGGTACGACGCCACCGCCGGTTGCCCGTTCGCGCTGGTCGTGCGGTGCTGCCAGCTCCCGCAGCGGGTCATCGGCAGCTCACGGGCGAAGTCACTGACCGCCGCCAGCCCTCGGTACCAGTGCGGCAGCGGCGGCATCGACCAGGCTCGCGGGTGGGGACGGATTGCAGGCTGACTCCGGCATGATCTGAGCGTTCGGCAGCCGGCTGCCGGACTTCCGCAATCCCATACCGTCGAGCGCAGAGAGCGCGTTGGACCAGGCGCTCCCGGGCAATGGCACGCGGGGGTCGCCGGGATTCAGCAGGTCCTCTGAGTGCTTCGCATTGCATACCGTCGCGTGTGGTCCTGCTGGCAAGCGTGCGGCCGCCGTCCGCGCCAGGCAGGCGCGGACGGCGGCCGCCGGTGGGTCAGGCCGGGAGGCGCCAGACCTGGTTGGCGCCGCCGAAGCAGTCCCAGATCTGCAGCCGGGTGCCGTTGGCGGAGCTGTTGTCGGTGGCGTCCAGGCACTTGTTCGATTGCGGGTTGCGCAGCGTGCCGTTGGCCTGTGCCTGCCAGACCTGGGCGCCCGTGCCGTTGCAGTCCCACAGCTGGACCTTGGCCCCGTTGGCGGTGGAGCCGCTGGTCACGTCGGCGCACTTGCCCAGGGCCCGGAGCGTGCCGTTGGTGGCCACCGTCCAGGTCTGCGCGGCGGTGCCGTTGCAGGTGTAAAGCTGGATGGCGGTGCCGTTGGCCGTGTTGGCCGCGGCGACGTCGACGCACTTGCCGCCGATGCCGGTGATCGGGCCGGTCGGTCCGCTCGGGGTGGTGCCGCCCATGACGGTGTCGTAGATCGCGCTGACCAGCGAGGTCGAGCCGGTGGTGTCCTGGGAAAGTTCCCAGTTCATCATTCCGCCGGCGTTGGCCAGTGCCCACTGGGTCTTGCGCTTGATTGTCGGGATGCCGTTGTAGCACTCCTGCACGCCGGCGACGGTCGTGCAGTCCCGATTGGCGTTGGCCGGGTCCATGCTGACCAGCGCGGAGTAGGTGTAGTAGCCGGGCCGGCTGTAGAACGGCACCCCGAGCACCGCCTTGCTGGCGGGCAGGCCGCGCGACTTCCACAGGTTCATGCTGTTGATCGACCAGTTGTAGTTGGCGTGCGGGCTGCCGCCGTCGTACGCCATGATGTTCAGCCAGTCGACGTAGCCGAACACCGCGGTCGGTACGCCGTCGACGTAGTAGCCTTCCGCGACCACGGCGGCGGTGAGGAGCTTCCCGCGGCTGTGCAGTGCGCTGCTGAGCTGCTGCATCAGCAGGGAGTAGTTGTTGGCCGAGGCGCCCGGGTCGGAGTACTCCCAGTCCATGTCGACGCCGTCGAGGTTGTACTGGTTGACGAAGCTGATGACGTTGCTGACGAATGCGTTGCGGGTGCCGGAATTGGCGGCGAGCGCCTCGAACGCGGAGTCGTTGCCGCCGTTCCAACCACCGATGGCGATCGACACCTTGACATTGTTGGCGTGCCCGAGCGACACGAGCGAGGAGAGCTTGCTGGGGTTCTCCACCGGGCGCAGGCTGCCGTCGTTGTTGGGCAGCACGAATGCGTAGTTGATGTGGGTGAGCTTGCTGTACTGGACCGTGTTGACGTTGCCGGCCCAGGACGGCATGTAGCCGACGCTCTTGAAATTGTTGGGCAGGACCGCGGCTTCGGCCGCGACTGGGGTCAGGGTGAGGGCCGAGCCAGTGACCAGTGCGAGCAGACCGGCGGCCAGGGCGAAGCGGCGGCGGGGACGTGGTGAGGACATCGAGGACCTCCCGTTGGGCGGGTTACGGCGTCCTGCTGCCCCGGCCGGCGCTGGGTGGGACAGCCGCCGGGACGGGCGTACGAGCAGGACAGGGACGGTCTCCTCGAGGCAGGCAAATCTTAAGGACTATTAACTAAAGCGTCAACATGTTCATCGATGAGTGGATCCTCGACCGGTCGGGTGGCTTGTACCGGTTACACCGTCCGCCCCCGAACCTGTACGAGGGACGGTCTTCGACGCCCTTGGGCAGGGCCGGCCCACGCCCGGGAGGTCGGGTTCGGCACGATCATGGAGCGCGGGTGTGTGGCCGCCGATGGGGGTAGGCGCCGACTCGCAAGTGCGCGAGGACGAGGTTGTGACAGACAGCTCCGATCACCCGTCCCCGCTCGTCAGCAGCGCGCTTACGGGGGGCCGGGATGATCGTCGCTGACCGGCGGCAGCGAGTCGGGCAGCCCGAACCCGGGGAAGTGTTCGGCTCCCAGGAAGGAGGTGATTCCGGCGATCCGCCCGTCGCGCAGCGTCAGCACGTTGACCGACCAGGGAAGGTACGCCCCGGCGTCCTCGGTGCGCAGGTACGACGCCACCGCCGGTTGCCCGTTCGCGCTGGTCGTGCGGTGCTGCCAGCTCCCGCAGCGGGTCATCGGCAGCTCGCGGGCGAAGTCGGTGACCGCCGCCAGCCCTCGGTACCAGTGCGGCAGCGGCGGCATCGACCAGGTGACGTCCTCGGTCAGCAGGGCGACCAGGGCGTCGGTGTCGCGGTTCTCCAGGGCGGTGGCGTAGCCGGTGACGATCTCCCGCAGCCGGGCGTCGTCGATGCTGCGGAGGGTCTGCTGCTGACTGGCCGGGGGCACCCGGTCGGCGACGAGCCGCCGGGCGCGGGCCAGCGCGGAGTTCACGGAGGTGACGGAGGTGCGCATCATGGTGGCGATCTCGGCCGCGGTGAACCCCAGCACCTCGAAGAGCAGCAGCGCCGCCCGCTGGTTGCCCGGCAGGTGCTGCAGGGCCGCGACGAAGGCCAGCTCGACGGCCTCGCGCTGCTCGTAGCGCGCGTCGGGGGCGGCCGGACCGCCGGCCAGCCCGGCGTCGGGGTAGGGGCCGAGCCAGGCGACGTGACCCGCCGGCGCGTCGTCCAGCACCGCCCGGTCGCTGGACGGGCCGAGGTCGACCGGGAGCGCCCGGCGGCCCCGGCCGGCCACGACGTCCAGGCAGGTGCGGGTGGCCACCGTGTACAGCCACGAGCGCACCGAGCTGCGCCCCTCGAAGCGCGGCAGCGCGCGCCACGCCCGCAGCAGCGCCTCCTGCAGGGCGTCGTCGGCGTCGTGGGCGGAGCCGAGCATCCGGTAGCAGTGCGCGTGCAGCTCGCGGCGCAGCGGGGCCACCAGCTCGGCGAAGGCGACCTGGTCGCCCGCGCGGGCCCGGTCCAGGGCCGCGTCGGCAGCGCCGTCGGCGACGCGCGGAGAAACAACGCTCACGAGCGACGATTCTGCCGTACGACGGGAGTCTCCATCCGGAACGCGCGCACACCACGACCCGGGAGGACCCGATGAGCAGCACGTCCACCGCATCCGTCACCACCGCGACCCTGGAGGTCCCCGACGGCCGGCTGCACTACGAGGTACGCGGCCGGGGGCCGCTGGTGGCGCTGGTCGCCGCCCCGATGGACGCCGAGGCGTTCGCGCCGCTGGCCGATCTGCTGGCCGCCGACCACACGGTGCTCACCACCGACCCGCGCGGCATCAACCGCAGCCGGTTGCACGACCCGCACCAGGACTCCACCCCGCAGCTGCGGGCCGACGACGTCGCCCGGCTGATCGCCCACCTCGACGCCGGCCCGGCCGCCGTGCTCGGCTCCAGCGGCGGCGCGGTGACCGTCCTCGCCCTCGCCCAGGCCCACCCGGAGCGGGCGCACACCGTCATCGCCCACGAGGCGCCGCTGCTCGGCCTCCTCGACGACCGGGAGGAACTCTTCGCCCGGGAGGACGCCATGGTCGCCGCGTACCTCGCCGGCGACCGGCTGGGCGCGGGGCGGCAGTTCCTCGCCACCGCGAACATCGCGCTGCCCGAGGAGGTCGTCCAGGCCATGTTCGGCGGCGAGCCCGAGCCGCAGGCCGCCGCCGACGAGCACTTCCAGTACGTACACATGATCGCCGGCACGACCCGGTTCCAGCCGGATGTCGCCGCCCTGCGCGTCGGCCCGACGCGGGTGGTGGTCGGCCTGGGGGAGGAGTCGACCGGCCAGGTCTGTGACCGGACGTCGCGGGCGCTGGCCGAGGCGCTGGGTGTCGCGCCCACGATGTTCCCCGGCGGGCACATCGGCTTCGCCGAGGACCCGCCGCGGTTCGCCGCCCGCCTGCGGGAGGTGCTCTCCGCCGGCTGACGCGCCCTGGCATCCGGATCACCTCGCTGGGACCGACACCCTGCGACGATCGGCCTGCGGCGCGCAGACTCGACGCAGGAACCGTGGGAGGTGGACGTGCGCCGGATCGTGGAGCTGCTGTACGAGGCCCAGCGCCGGATGTACCCCGGGGACCGTCCCGGTCGGCTGGCGCGGGTGATGCACCGGGTGGACGCCGCCCAGTTCGCCACCGGGGTGCTCGCCCCGCGCCGCGCGGTTACGCTGGAGGTACGCGGGCGGCGCACCGGCCGGAGCATCGCCGTGCCGGTGGTGGTGGCCGACGTCGACGGCGCCCGCTACCTGGTGTCGATGCTGGGGGAGCACGCCGACTGGGTGCGCAACGTGCGGGCGGCCGGAGGGCGGGCGGTGCTGCGCCACGGCGGGCGGGAGCACGTCGTGCTGCGGGAGGTCGACGTGGCGCGGCGGCCCCCGATCCTGCGCCGCTACCTCGAGCTGGCCCCCGGCGCCCGACCGCACCTGCCGGTCGACCGGCGCGCCCCGCTGGCGGAGTTCGCGGCGATCGCCGCCCGGCACCCGGTGTTCCGGGTGGAAACCGCGCCGCGCCCCTGACCGGTCTCGATCAGGTGGACATCGGGCGTCGAATCACGGCACGCCGTTGACGGCGTCGCCGGCCTGGGCTTCGCTGTGCCCGGGGCGGCGGCGACCGCCCGGAAACGGGGGAGACGGGGATGGCATCCACGGTGGAGGAACCGACGCCGCGACGCGGCAGCGGGCGCGGGTGGTTCGCGGTGCTCATGGCCGGGGCGCTGCTCGGCGGCGCGGTCGGGGTGCTGGCTCTGCGACCGCGCACCGACGGCCCGTCGGCGGAGGCCACCACTCCCGCCGTGGCGCCCCGGGACCTGCTGGCCGGCCTGCCGGCCCGGCTGGGTCCGCCGCCCACCCTGGCGGACCTGCCGGCCGACCGCGCGGTGGGACCGGCCGCCTTCCTGTACGACGTCCAGCTGCCGGACGGCTTCGACGAGGCGACCCGCACCTTCCGGCAGCGCGACATCCACCTGGTCACCCGCTCCGGCGAGCAGTTCCGGGTGGGACGCACTCCGGCCGAGATCGGCCCGGTGAACCAGTCGCTGTCCCCGGACGGCCGGTGGCTGGCCGTACGCCGCGGCGGCCAGTGGTGGATCCGGGACCTGACCGACACCACGGAGCGGGCGGTGCCGACCGGGTACGAGCTGTGGCGCTGGTCCACCGACTCGGGTTCCGTCGTGCTCGCCGAGCTGTCGCAGTCGAGCCGCGCCTTCGCGGTGCTCTCCATGCGCGACGGGACGCTACGCCGGCTCGACCTGGCGGCCACCCCGCTGACCGACGCGGTCACCCTCGTCGACGGCCGGCACCTCGTCCTGGTCGACTTGACCCCGGCCGCCCCGGGCGCCAAGGCCCGGCCGGAGCTGGCGGTCACGGTGCGCGACATCGGCACCGGCGCCAACCGGACCGTGCCGGTGCTGCGGCCCGGGCAGCTGGGTCCCGCCGAGTCCTTCACCGCGGTCGTGCCGCTGCTGTACGGCGGCGGGACGCCGGCGCGGGTCTGGTTGCAGGTCGGCCGTCCGGACCTGCAGCCGACCGACGTGCCCGAGGGGATGCCGGCGATCCCGGCGAGTGCGCTCGTCGGGGTGGCCATCCCCTCCGGGGAGCCGGCCGGACGGATCGACCTCGCCCCGGTACGGTCCGGCGCCGCCGAAGGATACGAGGGCACCGTCGGCGCCGACGTCGTGCTCACCCGCCGGGCGCAGGGGCGTACCGAGCTGGTCGCCGTCGAGCCGGGCGGCGGGAGCCGCCGGGTGCTGACCACGCTGCCGGAGGGCACCCGGGTGCTGGTGCCCGGCGGGCAGTGGTGAGACCGGTTCAGCCGGCGTCGGCCAGGCGGGCGGCGCGCCCGTACAGGTAACGCTGCTGCGGCAGGTTCATCGACCGTCGCGCCGCCTCCTCGTACGCCGACCGTGCCGCGTCGAGGTCGCCGGTGCGCTCCAGCAGGTGCGCGCGGGCGGCGGGCAGCCGGGCATCACCGGCGAGCCGTGGGTCGTCCGCCAGCCCGGCGAGCAGGTCGAGCCCGACCGGCGCGCCCCGGGCCATCGCCACCGCCACCGCATGGTTCAGCGCCACCACCGGGTTGTCGGAGAGGCCCGTCAGCACCCCGTACAGCGCCTCGATCTGCGGCCAGTCGGTCTCCTCCGCGCTCGGGGCCTCGTCGTGCACCGCCGCGATCGCCGCCTGCACCTGGTACGGCCCGATGTCGCCGCGCGGCAGCACCGCGCTGACCAGGGCGACGCCCTCGGCGATCTGGTCGGCGCGCCAGCGGCTGCGGTCCTGCTCGGCCATCGGGACCAGCTCACCGGCCGGCCCGACCCGGGCCGGGCCGCGCGCGTCGGTGAGCAGCATCAACGCCAGCAGCCCGGTCACCTCGGCGTCGTCGGGGAGCAGCCGGTGCAGCATCCGGGTGAGCCGGATCGCCTCGCCGGACAGGTCCACCCGGCGCAGCAGCGGCCCGGACGTGCTGGCGTACCCCTCGTTGAAGATCAGATAGAGCACGTGCCGGACGGCGGCCAGCCGGGCCTCCCGGTCCGCGCCGGTGGGCAGGCCGAACGGCACGCCGCTGTCCCGAATGCGCTGCTTGGCGCGGGTGATCCGGCGGGTCATCGCGCCCTCCGGGACCAGGAACGCCCGGGCCACCTCGGCGGTGCTCAGCCCGCCGACGGCCCGCAGGGTCAGCGCGATCTGCGCCGCCGGGGGCAGCTCCGGATGGCAGCAGAGGAAGAGCAGCACCAGGCTGTCGTCGTCGGGGGCCCGCCGGTCCGCCGGGGGAGCGAGCCACTGCTCGGGCGGCAGCCGACGGGCGACATCGTCCTCACGCCGCCGCCGGGCCTGTTCGCTGCGGAGCAGGTCGGTCAGGCGCCGCGCCGCGACGGTGATCAGCCAGGCACGCGGATCATCGGGTACGCCGTCGACGGGCCACCGGGTCGCGGCCGCCAGCAGCGCCTCCTGGGTGGCGTCCTCGGCGGCGTCGAAGTGCCCGTAGCGGCGCACCACCGCGCCGAGGACCTGCGGCGCCAGGCGGCGCAGCAGGTCCTCGACGGCTTCGGCGGTCATCAGCCGTTCAGGTCCTCGATGCCCTCGGCGACCGGCCGCACGTCCACGTACTCGCCCTCGGCGTCCGGGTTGACGAACCGGGCGGCGATCTGGGTGGCCCGGTCGAAGCTGTCGCACTCCACGATCGTGAAGCCGGCCAGCACCTCCTGCGTCTCCGGGTACGGGCCGTCGGTCACCACGGGCGCGCCCTGGCGCAGCTGGACCCGCCGCGCGTGCACCGGAGCGGTGAGGCCCCGGCCGTCGACCAGCTCGCCGGACTCGGCGATCTCCTTGTGCACCGCCTCCATGTGGGCGTGCATCGCCGCGACCTGCTCCGGCGACATCGGCGGCGGGTTGTCGCCGGGGCGGCCCGCCATCGCGTCGTAGTCGCGCTGCGAGCCGTAGAGCATGATCATGTACTTCACGGTGTCGCTCCTCTCGGCCGGCCCGGGTGGGCCGTCACCGGGAACGTCGGAGCCGCCGGGCCGAGCCGGACAACCGATCAGGGCCGGGCGGCGACCCGAGTGACGAACGCCTGCCAGGCGGCGCGGTTGAAGGCCAGGGTGCCACCCCCGCGGTCCTTCGTGTCGCGGACGAGGATGACGCCGGGGAGATTGTCGGCGACCTCCACGCAGGCACCGCCGTTGGAACTGCTGCGGGTGCTGGTACGCCACCGCGCGCCGGTCAGGTCATCCATGCTCGTGCTCGCAGGAGATCGATGGTCTGGTCGCGCGGAAGCGCTACCGACCTGACGGTATCCCAGACCAGTACCGCGAGGACCGCACCGCGCTGCTGGTCTACCTGAGCACCCTGATGGCCAAGGCGGGCGCGCAGCTCTCCCAGCCCAACGGGCACGCAGTGCCGGAGAACCTCACCGAGCGCTTCCTGACCTGGGCCCGGGCCCGTTAGTCGGCACAGGTCAGCTCGCCACAGCGTCCAGCAGCGCCTCTGCCGGGTACGCGCACAGCTGGGCGAAAGTGCGCTCGTACGCCGCCGCCCGTCCCGCCCAGCGTTCCCGTTCGTGATCGTCGAAACTGGTCCCCGTCATCGGTGCGCAGCCTAGCGATCCGGGTCTACCGTGGATCCATGACGACGACCTGGGTGATACTCGGGGTGATCGGTGCGGTCGTGGCGGCGGCGGTCGGCTGGGTCGCCTGGCGGGACCGGGAGCGCACGGCCTCCGCGGAGGACCCGGTCGCCCGGCAGGCGGCGGTGGTGCAGCAGCAGCGCTACGAGCAGGGCCGGCACGTCTCGCAGAGCGACATCACCGGTCGGGCCGAGCGCCAGTCCTGATGATCGTTATCATCCGCCGATGACGAGATGGGCCCGTCGGGTGCCGTGGCTGCTGGCCGCCGTCCCGACCCTGGTGCTGCTGGCCGCCTGCGGTGGCGTCGCCTGGCTGGTCGGCGGGGAGGTCGCCGCCGACCGGGCCTGTCCCTATCAGTTGGCGGCGGACAAGGCCAAGATCCGCACCGAGCGCGGGTTCCCCGCCGAGCAGGTGCCGGGCCTCGGCGACTTTCTCGACGTGCACTGGCAGGTCGACACCGAGGCGAACCCGTGCTCCCGAGTCCCGGGTCCGACGGACTGGCGGTACCAGGGGGTGGTGCGGCTGCGCCCGGCCGACGCGCGGGCGCTGGCCGCCGCGTACACCTGGGAGCCGGCGGGCACGGAGCCGGCCGTGTGGCCCGGGTTGTCCCCGTACGTGCCGGCGGGCGTGCGGTGGCGGCACAGCGTGCTCTACGACGAGAGCGCCGCCGGCACCAGACACCTCCAGCTTCACCTGGACCCCGACCGGGCGGTGGCGCTGTTTTACCTCCGGGACAGCTGAGCACCGGCCGTCCGCCCATGGTCCCGGCGGTCGCCGCCCGGCATGATCAATCCACGGTCGGGGTACAGCGACCGCATCGGCCGCGACGCCTGGGAGGCAACTGTGACGGCACGCTCGGTACGGCGGTCGCGTGGCTCGCTCACGGCGGCGGTCGTTGCGCTGGTGGTGGCGGCGGGGTGCGCCGTCGGCGGGGTGTCGGAGAGCGGGCCGCAGCAGCCGCGGGAACCCGCGCCGCAGCAGTCTCGGCAGGCCGCCTCGCCGGGTTCGCAGACCACCCGGGCCGACGGCACCACCAGCGTCGAGGAGTTCAAGACCGACATCGGCGACGCCGTGAACATCGCCGAGCGCTACTGGGCCGCCCAGTTCAAGGCCTCCGGCCAGCAGTTCCGCCCGATCCGGCGGATCATCCCCTACCAGCGGGAGGGGGAGGTGGCCTGCGCCGGTCAGGCGCTGCCGCGCAACAACGCCGTCTACTGCTCCCGCGGTGACTTCATCGCCTACGACGTCAAGTGGTCGGTAGCCGCGTTCCGGCAGGTCGGCGACGCGTTCGTGTTCTACCTGCTCGGCCACGAGTACGCGCACGGCATCCAGGCCCGCCTCGGCATCCGCTCGAACTTCACCATCCAGCAGGAGTTGCAGGCCGACTGCATGGCCGGGGCGTACCTGGGTGACTCGGTCCGTTCGCGCGTCCTGACGCTGGACACCGGCGACCTCGACGAGTTCCGCGAAGGGCTGCTCGCCGTCGGCGACGACCCCGACCAGCCGTGGTTCGCGGAGGGCTCGCACGGCACCGCCGAGCAGCGCACCGACTCGTTCTTCCGGGGCTACGAGAACTCCCTCGACGCCTGCGACCTCGGCTGAGGGGATCGCCCAGGTCACCTTCGGCGGGGACGGCCCGGGGCGGCCCGGGCGGGGCTGAGAGGATCGGCCCGACCGCGTTCCCGCCGGAGGAGGCCCCCGCTGAGCAGCCCACACCCCGCCGCCGTGCTCTTCGACATGGACGGCACCCTGGTCGACAGCGAGAAGCTGTGGGACGTCGCGCTGCGCGAGCTGGCAGCCGAGTACGGTGGCACGCTCTCCGACGCCGCCCGTCGCGCGGTGATCGGCACGAGCATGGCCGAGTCGATGCGGATCGTGCACGACGACCTCGGCCAGCCGGAGCGCGACCCGCAGGTCAGCATCGACTGGATCAACGCGCGCATCCTGGAGCTGTTCCGCAGCGGGCTGCGCTGGCGGCCCGGGGCGCTGACCCTGCTGCGGGCGGTACGCGCCGCCGGCATCCCCACCGCGCTGGTCACCTCCAGCGGGCGTCCGCTGGTCGAGGTGGCCCTGGACACCCTCGGGCGGGACAGCTTCGACGCGGTGGTCTGCGGCGACGAGGTGGACCTCGCCAAGCCGCACCCGGAGCCGTACCTGACCGCGGCGCGGCTGCTGGACGTGCCGATCGGCCGGTGCGTGGCGATCGAGGACTCCGCGACCGGGGTGGCCAGCGCGCTCGCCGCCGGGGCGGCGGTGCTGGCGGTGCCGGCGGAGGTGCCGATCGCGCCGATCGAGGGCGTGCACCAGGTGGAGAGCCTGACCGCGGCGGACCTGGAGCTGCTGGCCGCGCTGCTCGGCGAGCCACCGGCCTGACGCACACGCGAAGGGGCCCCGCCGGTCGGCGGGGCCCCTTCGTCGTTCGTGCCGCGGATCAGTCGTGGGCGATGGCGCCCAGCACGTTGATCCGCGCGGCGCGCACCGCGGGCAGCACCGCGGCGATCACCCCGATGATCGCGGCCAGTCCGAGGAAGATCCCCATCTGGCCCCAGGGCAGGACCAGGTCGGTGATGCCCTCGTCCTTGAGCGCCTCGACCACCGCAGCGCCGAGGCCGGTGCCGACCACCACGCCGAGCAGCGCGCCGAAGATCGAGATCACCACCGCCTCGACGGTGATCATCCGCATGGTCTGCGCCCGGCGCAGCCCGATCGCCCGCAGCAGGCCCAGCTCGCGGGTCCGCTCCAGCACCGACAGGGCCAGGGTGTTGATGATGCCGAGCACCGCGATCACGATGGCCAGCGCCAGCAGGATCTGGATCATCCGCAGCGGGGTGTCCAGCTGGCTGGTCTGCTGCTCGATGAAGGCGGCCCGGTCGGCCACCGACACCTCGGGGCTGTCGGCGAGCAGCGTCTCGACCTGCGGCTGCACGTCGGCGACCCGGGTGCCGGGGGCGAGCTGCAGGAAGCCCTGGATCGGCTGCGGGATGGCGAAGTCCTTCGCCGCCTGCGGCGGCAGCACCACCGGGTTGGTCAGCTGCGAACTCTCGTAGATGCCGCTGACCGTGTAGGTGCGGGCCTCGCCCCGGGACAGCTGGACGGTGACCTGCGAGCCGACCGACACGTTGCGGGACTTCGCGGTGTCGGAGCTGAACAGCATCTGGTCCGGGCCGAGCCGGCTGATGTCACCGGCGGTGGCCTTCGCCCCGAAGATCCGCTCCAGCGCCGCGACGTTGCTCGACGCCGCCACCCAGGTGCGCTCGCCGCCGACGACCGCCATGTCGCCGTACTCGCCGTCGACCAGCTGGACGCCTGGGATGGCGCCTGCCTTCTCCAGCACCGCCGGGTCGAAGCTCGGCGGGCGCGGACCGCCCTGCACCCCGGAGATCACCAGCTCGGCCTTGATCCGGTCCTCGGCCAGCGCGCTGATGCTGCCCTTGGCCGAGTCGAGGATCACCGTCACGCCGGTGACCAGCGCGATGCCGACCATCAGCGCGGCCGCGGTGATCGCGGTGCGACGCGGGTTGCGACCGGAGTTCAGCCGGCCCAGCTTGCCCGGCACCGACCAGGCGAAGAGCGCCCCGAGCAGGGACACCACCGGCCGGCTGATCAGCGGGGTCAGCAGCGCCACCCCGATGAAGGCGAAGAGCACCCCGCCGAGGATGGTGCTCAGCGTGTTGTCCCCGGCGTTGCCGCTGAGCCCCAGGAAGAGCAGCGCACCGCCGATCGCGGTGACGATCGCGCCGGCCACGGTCACCTTGGTCAGCGGACGGTCCGGGGTGGCCACGTCCTGCATCGCCGCGATGGGCGGGATCCGCGACGCCCGCAGTGCCGGCAGCAGCGCCGCCACCACGGTGATCACCAGACCCACCGAGAACGCGCCGATCACCGCCGCCGCCGGCACGCCGATGCCGGCCAGGGCGAGCCCGCCGGCGAGCTTGCCGAACAGGTACGCCAGCAGCGCGCCGACCCCGATGCCGGCGGCCAGGCCGAGCACGGAGGCGATCAGGCCCACCGCCACGGCCTCCAGCACCACCGAGCCGATGATCTGCCGTCCGCTGGCCCCGATGGCCCGCATCAGGGCCAGCTCCCGGGTGCGCTGGGCGACGATGATCGAGAAGGTGTTGAGGATGAGGAAGGTGCCGACCAGCAGCGCCACCGCGGCGAAGCCGAGCAGGATCTTGTTGAAGAAGGAGAGCCCCTCCTTCAGCCCCGCCGAGGCGTCGGCGGAGAGCTGCTCGCCGGTCTTGACCTCGTAGTCGGCGCCGACGGCGGCGGCGATGTCGTCGCGCAGCGCGGCCGCGCCGACCCCGTCGGCGGCCTTGACGCTGATGTTGGTGAAGACGTCCGGCTCGCCGAGCATCAGTCGCTGCGCCACCGGGGTGGTGAAGGCGACCTCGTTGGCGCCGCCCAGGGAGTCCCGGTCACCGCTGTAACCGAAGACGCCCACCACGGTGAACTCCTTCTTCGGCTCCAGGGTCAGCACGCCCACCCGGTCGCCGACCTTCACCTTCGCCGCCTGGGCCAGCGCCCCGTTGACGACGATCTCGTCGTCGGCGCGCGGCTCGCGGCCCTCGCGCAGCTTCACCAGGTCGGTCTCGCCCACCCAGTTCTCGCCGAGCTGCGGCGGCCCGAACGAGGTGACCACCTTGCCGTTGCTGCCGATCAGCCGGGCGCCGTCGGCGGCGACGATCCCGGTGGCCTCGGCCACCCCGCCCACCGCGCGCACCTTCTCCAGTGTCGCGGCCGGCATCGCCGGGGCCACCTGCTCACCCTCGGTCTCGCTGAGCTCGATCTTCGGCTTGGCGGAGACGTTGACGTCGACACCCTCGTACGCGTCGGCGAATACCGCGTCGAACGAGCGGCCCAGCGTGTCGGTGAGCACGAACGCGCCGGAGACGAACATGACGCCCAGCACCACGGCCAGGCCGGAGAGGATGAGGCGCACCTTGCGCGCCAGCAGGCTCTTCCACGTCGCGCGGAACATCAGCGCGCCACCTCGGCCGGGGTGTCGAGCTTCTTCATGGTGTCCAGCACGGTGTCGGCGGTCGGCTCGATCAGCTCCGAGACGATCTGGCCGTCGGCGAGGAAGATCACCCGGTCGGCGTACGCGGCGGCGGTCGGGTCGTGGGTGACCATCACGATGGTCTGGCCGTGCTCGCGCACCGAGTTGCGCAGGAAGTTGAGCACCTCCGCGCCGGAGCGCGAGTCGAGGTTGCCGGTCGGCTCGTCCGCGAAGATCACCTCGGGCCGGGCGACCAGCGCCCGGGCGCACGCGACGCGCTGCTGCTGACCGCCGGAGAGCTGCGCCGGGCGGTGCCCCAACCGGTCCCGCAGCCCCACCGTGTCGATCACGGTGTCGTACCAGGCCGGGTCGGGCTTGCGGCCGGCGATCGACAGCGGCAGCAGGATGTTCTCCTGAGCGGTCAGCGTCGGCAGCAGGTTGAACTGCTGGAAGATGAAACCGACCTTGTCCCGCCGCAGCTTCGTCAGGCCGGCGTCGCCGAGCCCGGTCACCGTGGTGTCGCCGATGTGCACCGTGCCCCGGGTGACCGAGTCCAGCCCGGCCAGGCAGTGCATCAGCGTCGACTTGCCGGAACCCGAGGGGCCCATGATCGCCGTGAACCGGCCGCGCTCGAACTCGGCGCTCACCCCCCGCAGCGCGGCGACCTGCGCCTCGCCGCTGCCGTACACCTTCCACACGTCGCTGGCCCTGGCCGCGGCCTGCGCCTGCCGGCCTACCGTCGCGGTCACGTCATCTACCTCTTCCGTCTGTATGCGGTGTCCCCGCCGCCCCCGCTTGGTCGGTGGGGCTGGTCCAATCCTCCGTGCCGTGCCCGCCGGATCCGTCCGCCCAGGGGCGGACCCGGTGCGGATTTCCCGCTGCGGGTCGGCCCGGAGCCCGGCTCAGGGTTGCCCCTGAGCCGGCGACCGGTCGAACGTGTTTCCACCCGCCGGGACGGCGGCCGAACCGACGCTAGGACCTGACGTCACGTCATGGTCAACCGCGCCGCGCCGTCTTTTGTGACGGTAGGTGACGACGACAACCGCGCCGTCGCCCTGCCGGCGGCTTTCCGCGTACGCTGCGCGACGTAGCGCCTCACGCCTTCGGGCGCACCAGGCCCGACTCGTACGCCAGCACCACCGCCTGCACCCGGTCGCGCAGCCCCAGCTTGGTCAGCACGTGCCCGACGTGGGTCTTGATGGTGGTCTCGCTGACCGACAGCGCCGCGGCGATCTCGGCGTTGGACAGCCCGCGCGCCACCTGCACCAGCACCTCCCGCTCCCGTTCGGTGAGCGCGTTGAGCGCCTTCGGCGGGGTGGCCGCCGGGTCGGGCAGCACGTCGGCGAAGCGGTCCAGCAGCCGCTTGAGGATGCGCGGCGCGACCACCGCCTCCCCGGCGGCGACGGTGCGGATCGCGGTGACCAGGTCCTCCGCCGGCACGTCCTTGGCCAGGAAGCCGCTCGCCCCGGCGCGCAACGCCCCCACCACGTACTCGTCGAGGTCGAAGGTGGTCAGGATGAGCACCCGCACCGGCAGCCGGGCGTCGACGATGGCCCGGGTGGCCGCCACCCCGTCCATCCGGGGCATCCGGATGTCCATCAGCACCACGTCCGGCAGCAGCCGCCGGGACAGCTCCACCGCCTCCTGACCGTCCCCGGCCTCGGCCACGATGTCCAGGTCCTCCTCGGTGCCGAGCACCATCCGGAAGCCGGTACGCAGCAGCGGCTGGTCGTCGGCGAGCAGGATCCGCACCGGCCGTGCCGCCGCCGTACCGTCGCTCATGAGCTCTCCCTGTCGTGCCGCTGGTCGTGCCGGATGGCCCGGCCGCCCGGGTGCCGCGCCGGGGTGGTCCGCCGTCACGCCGGGGCCCCGACCGGCTCCACCGGGATCCGCGCCGAGACCTGGAAGCCGCCGCCCGGGCGCGGACCGGTCCGCAGGGTCCCACCGTAGAGGCCGACCCGCTCCCGCATGCCGACCAGGCCGTGCCCGATCCGGTCGGGTCCCGGCCCCGGCCCGCGCCCGGTGTCGCTGACCTCCACCGTCAGGTATCCGGCGGCGACGGTGAGCCGCACCTGCGCGGTGGCCTCGCCGGCGTGCTTGAGCGCGTTGGTCAACGCCTCCTGCACGATCCGGTACACCGTCAGCGACACGCCCTCCTCGACCGGCCCGGGCGTGCCCTCGACGTGCAGCGTCACCGGCAGGCCCGCCTCCCGCACCTGCTCCACCAGCGCCTCGATGCCCGCCAGGCCCGGCTGCGGGGTCAGGTCCGCCGCCGGCTCCGCGTCGGTGCGCAGCACGTCCAGCAGGCGGCGCATCTCGCGCAGGGTGACCCGGCTGGTGTCCTCGATCGTCGCGATCGCCTCGTCGGCGGCGTCCGGGTCGCGGCGCAGCACCCGCCGCGCGCCGGTGGCGAGCACCCCCATCACGCTCACGTGGTGGGCGACCACGTCGTGCAGCTCCCGGGCGATGCGGCGGCGCTCGTCGGCGACCGCCTGCTCGGCCAGGGAACGTTGGTTCTCCTCGGCCACCCGGGCCCGCTCCCGCAGCACCCGCACCGAGGTGCGGCGCGCCTGCACCGCGCGCCCCACCGCGAACGACAGCAGGGCGGTGAGCAGGTTGTTCAGCAGCAGGTAGCCGGGACCCACCGCCAGCACCCCCTCCGGCGGGGCGACAAGGTTGGCCGCCGCCACCGGCACCCAGAGCAGCACCGCGGCGAGCGCCGCCTGCCGCGCCGGCCGGTGCGCGGCCATCGTGTAGGTCAGCACCATGAAGGCCAGGCCCTGCGTGCCGGGCGCGAGCCCCATCAGCACCGGCAGCGCCAGGGTGGCCACGGCCAGGCCCAGCGCCGTCCACGGGGCGACCCGGCGCAGCGCCACCGGCGCCGCCGCGAGCAGGCTCCAGGCCAGCGCGGCCGGCATCCGCCCGGGCCAGAACTCCGGCGGGGTGAGCAGGAGGAAAGCGACCTCCAGCAGCACCAGGGCGGCGGCGAAGAGCGCGTCACCGGCGAGCGGTCGGCGCTGCCACCATCGCGCGGGTGCGTCGGTCATACCGCGACGCTAGTCGCCACCCGGCGCGACAGGTCGTCGCGGACGGTGAACCCGACCTCCTCCTCAGGGAGGAGACGGCCTCCGCCACCCGGTTCGGCGCATCGACGGCCGGCGCCGGCTCGGTACGCCTTTAGGTGATCGCCGTCGGGGAGCGAGCTGCGACGACCGGGTGCGGACCCGCGCCCCGGGTCGCCTGTCCGCGCCGCAGCGGGCCGTCAGGCCGCGGGTCGACGCGGGTGGCGGTGACTCACTCGTCGGCGCCTGGGGCGGCCGGGCCGGAGCGGGCGTCGCGCAGCGGGTCGGCCGCCGCCGACCGGTCCGGGAACGGCGGCGGGGTGCCGCCGAAGGTCGGGCAGTGCGCCTGGTGGCTGCACCAGTCGCAGAGCCGGCTCGGCCGGGGGCGGAAGTCCTGCCGCTCGGTGGCCTGCTCGATCGCCTGCCAGAGCGCCACCACCGTCCGCTCGAAGCGCAGCAGCTCCTCGGCGTCGGGGGAGTAGTCGCAGACCTCCGCGTCCTTGAGGTAGAGCAGGCGCAGCACCCGCGGCACCACCCCCCGGGTGCGCCACAGCACCAGCGCGTAGAACTTCAGCTGGAACAGCGCCCGGGCCTCGAACGCCTCGCGGGGCGCGCCGCCGGTCTTGTAGTCGACCACCCGCAGCGCGCCGTCCGGCGCGACGTCGAGGCGGTCGAGGTAGCCCCGGATGAGCAGCTGCTCGTCGACCACGGCCGAGATCAGGCTCTCCCGCTCCGCCGGCTCCAGCCGGCGTGGGTCCTCCACCGCGAAGTAGCCCTGCAGCAGCGCCGCCGCCGAACGCAGGAACTCGGCGGTGCCCGCCTCGTCGCCCGGGTCGAAGAGCCCGGCCAGCTCGGGCTGCTCGGTGACCAGCCGGTCCCACTGCGGGGCGACCAGGCCGCCGGCCGCGTCCGGGGTGCGCCCGCCGGCCGGCAGGTCGAACAGCCGCTCCAGCACCGCGTGCACCAGGGTGCCCCGGGCCTGCTCCACGGTCGGGCGCTCGGGGAGCCGGTCGATGCTGCGGAACCGGTAGAGCAGCGGGCAGGTCTTGAAATCCGCCGCCCGCGACGGCGACAACGACGCCCGGACGGTGGCCGGCAGTGCTGCCGCGGGAGGGGCCTGCTGGTCGATCACCGGTTCCGCCGTCATGCCCCGAAGGTTAGGGCACCGGTGTGACAGGGCAGTGATCGCCGCACCGGAGCATGATCCGCACCGCGTAGCATCGGGGCGGTGAACTCCCGCACCCGCGCGCCACGCCGGCCCGGCCGGCGCACCGGCCTGACCGTGGGCCGGGTGTTCGGGGTGCCGCTGCACGTCAACGTCTCGATGCTGCTGCTGACCCTGCTGGTCACCGTGGCGTACGCCGAGTTCGCCCGTGACCGGCTCGACCTCGGCCCGCTGGGCGGCTACCTGATCGGCCTCGGCTTCGTCGTCTCGCTGCTCGGCTCGGTGCTGCTGCACGAGCTCGGCCACGCGCTGACCGCCCGCCGGTACGGCATCGGTGTGCGCGGGATCACCCTGGAACTCCTCGGCGGCTACACCGAGATGGAGACCGACGCGCCCACCCCCCGGATCGACCTGCTGGTCTCCCTGGCCGGGCCGGCGGTGTCCGCCGTGCTCGGCGCGATCGCCGTCGGCGTCACCGCGGCCCTGCCCCCGCACACGCTGGCTCACCAGCTCGCCCTGCAACTGGCGCTGAGCAACGTGATCGTCGCGCTGTTCAACATCCTGCCCGGGCTGCCGCTGGACGGCGGCCGGGCGCTGCGCGCCGCGGTCTGGGCGTTCACCCACGACCGGCACCGGGCCACCGAGGTCGCCGGCTGGGTGGGGCGCGTGGTCGCCGTGGGCACGGCGGTGCTGGTGGTGCTGCTCACCGTCGAGCGGCTGCTGGTGCCGCTGGCCCTGCCGCTGATGCTGCTGGTCGCCGTCACCCTGTGGCGCGGCGCCGGCCAGTCGATCCGCTACGCCCGGATCAGCCGCCGGGTCCCGCTGATCGACCTGGCCCGGCTGGCCCGGCCGGTCTTCGGCGTGCCCACCGGCACCCCGTTGGCCGAGGCGCAGCGCCGGCACGCCGCGCAGGCCCCGGCCGGGGCGGCGGTCACCGTCATCGACGGCGCCGGCCGGCCGGTCGCCCTGGTGGACCCGGCCGCGGCGGACGCCGTACCCCTGGAACGCCGGCCCTGGGTGGCGGTGGACGCGGTGGCCCGCCCGCTGGACCGGCTGCCCGCGCTGCCGGCCGGACTGCCCGGCGACCGGGTGATGGAGACGGTGCAGAGCCACCCGGCCGCACAGTACGTGGTGACGGCAGGCGAAGATGTGGTCGGCGTTCTGCACATCGGGGATCTCGCCCAGGTCCTCGAACCCACACGGAAGATGAACAGGTGACCGCAGCACATCCCCCCGCTCTCCCGGCCCAGAACGGCACACCGGTGCCGGCCGCCGTCCCGGACCTGCCCCCGGTGCACCGTGGGCCGTTCCGCCCCGGCGACCGGGTGCAGCTGACCGACCCGAAGGGGCGGATGCACACGGTCGTCCTGGAGCCCGGCAAGGCGTTCCACACGCACCGCGGCATCCTGGAGCACGACACCCTGATCGGGCTCCCCGACGGCAGCGTGGTGACCACCTCCGGCGGCGGCACCGCGTTCCTGGCGCTGCGCCCGCTGCTGTCGGACTACGTGCTGTCCATGCCGCGCGGCGCGCAGGTGATCTACCCGAAGGACTCGGCGCAGATCGTCGCGATGGGCGACATCTTCCCCGGCGCGAAGGTGCTGGAGGCGGGTGCCGGTTCCGGCGCGCTGAGCTGTTCGCTGCTGCGCGCCGTCGGCACCGGCGGCGAGCTGCACTCCTACGAGGTGCGCGACGACTTCGCCCAGATCGCCCGGCGCAACGTCGAGTCCTTCTTCGGCGCCCCGCACCCGGCCTGGACGCTGCACGTCGGCGACGTCGCCGACTGCCCGGAGACCGGCTTCGACCGGATCATCCTGGACATGCTCACCCCGTGGGAGACCCTCGACATGGTCGAGCGGGCGCTGCTGCCCGGCGGGGTCTTCATCGGCTACGTCGCCACCACCCCGCAGCTGTCCGAGCTGGTGGAGGCGCTGCGCGAACGCGGCGGCTGGACCGAGCCGCGGGCCTGGGAGTCGCTGGTGCGCGACTGGCACGCCGAGGGGCTGGCCGTCCGCCCGGACCACCGGATGATCGCGCACACCGCGTTCCTGGTCTCCGCGCGTAAGCTCGCTCCGGGCGTCACCGCCCCGCCGCGGCGTCGCAAGCCCAGCAAGGGCGCCGAGGCGTACGCCGAGCGCAAGCAGGCGCTGCGCGAGGCGGCGGCGGCCCGCGAGGCCGCGGCCGCCCGGGCCGCCGAGGTGGAAGCCGCCGCGGCGGGCGGGACGGACGCGTCGTGACGGGGGAGCGGGGCGGCTGGGAGTGAGCGGGCGGATTCCGCCGGCCGGTGCGGGTCGGCGGCGCGACCTGGGGGAGATGGCATGAGTCGGCCGGGCTTCGGCGGTGGGGATCTACCGGCGGTGTTCCCGGACTGGTCGCCCTACCAGGACCTCGAATCGGCGGCGCGGGCCTACCTGCGGGACCCGGACATCGCCCTGGAGGCGCTCGGTGGGGTGCTGCGCGGCGCGTCCGTGCTCGGCTTCACCCTCGAACGCTTCGTCAACGAGGTCAACGGGGTCTGGCAGGAGGTCGTCGTCTGCGACGGCAGCCGCCTGGTGCTCTGGCACGGCGAGGACGTGCCGCCGGGGGAGGGGCCGCCCGGGTCGATGACCTCGTCGCTGCGGGTGGTGCCGGTCTCCACCGTCACCGAGGTCGGCTGCCGGCGGCGGCTGACCCGCGCCGACAGCGGCGAGGTCCGGGTCGACAGCATCGACGTCTACCTGCTGCTGACCTCGCTGGACGAGGCGCCGCCGGGCGACGAGATGGTCGGCGCGCCCCGGCACGACGCGCTGCGCTTCGGCAAGACGCTCGACGACGGCGGGGCCGGCCAGATCGCCCGGCTGGAGGAGTTCGCCCGGCTCGTCGCCTCGGTGGTGGGCCGCCCGGTGCTCTAGAGGCACCACCGCACGTTCGCGGGGCCGTGGACGACGTCGTCGTCCGCGGCCCCTTCGTCGCCCGCTGGGCGGGTCAGTCCTCCTCGGCGTCCGGGCCGGCCACCGCCACGCCGTCGCTGCCGCGCACGACGTGGATGCACTCACCCGGGCACTCCTTGGCGGAGTCAATCACCTCAAGGCGCAGGTGCTCCGGCACGTCGACCCGGCTGCCCGGGGTCAGTCGCAGCTCGCCGTCGGGGCCCTTGACGTACGCCAGGCCGTCGACGTCGAACTCGAAGACCTCCGGCGCGTACTGCACGCAGAGCCCGTCGCCCGTGCAGAGATCCTGGTCCACCCAGACCTGAAGCTGGTCCGTCACGACCTCCGCCACGATGCACCCCCCATGTTCTCCCGTCCCACGCCCCGACGGTACCCGAACGGCCGTACCCGCCCCGGAGGCGACCCTTGGCGATCAAGGTTCGGTGACGAGGGCGTTGCGTAGGACCGAATCGGCCTCATAGCGGCTAGTGTTAGGGCAGAACGTTCAAGCCCCCCGGGGAGGTGGGACGTGGCACGCAGCGACGACGCGGACTCGCGCGCCGCACGGTGGGAGAAGGAAGCCCACGATCTCTCCACGCAGGTCGCGTTCCTGCAAGAGGAACTCGCTCTGGTGCGGCGCAAGTTGACCGAAAGCCCCCGACACGTCCGGCAGCTCGAAGAGCGGCTGGCGGCCACCCAGGCACAGTTGGCGCGGCTGACCGAGAACAACGACCGGCTCGTGAGCACCCTCAAGGAGGCTCGCGCGCAGATCGTGACGCTCAAGGAGGAGATCGACCGGCTCGCGCAGCCACCGAGTGGCTACGGCGTCTTCCTCGCGCGGCACGACGACGGCACGGTGGACATCTTCACCGGCGGACGCAAGCTCCGGGTCGCCGTCTCGCCCTCGCTGGACGCCGCAGAGCTGCGGCGTGGCCAGGAGGTCCTGCTCAACGACGCGCTGAACATCGTCGACGCGTTCGGCTACGAGCGGGTCGGTGAGGTGGTGATGCTCAAGGAGATCCTCGCGGGTCCCGACGGCAGCGCCGGCGACCGCGCGCTGGTGGTCTCGCACTCCGACGAGGAGCGCATCGTGCACCTCGCGGAGACCCTGATCGGCTCGGCGATCCGGGCCGGCGACTCGCTCATGATCGAGCCCCGCTCGGCGTACGCGTACGAGCGGATCCCGAAGAGCGAGGTCGAGGAGCTGGTCCTGGAGGAGGTGCCCGACGTCGACTACGGCGACATCGGAGGCCTCCAGTCGCAGATCGAGCAGATCCGCGACGCGGTGGAGCTGCCCTTCCTGCACGCCGAGCTGTTCCGCGAGCACCAGCTCCGGCCGCCGAAGGGCATCCTGCTCTACGGGCCGCCCGGCTGCGGAAAGACGCTGATCGCCAAGGCGGTGGCCAACTCGCTGGCCAAGAAGATCGCCGAGCGCCGAGGTGAGGAGAAGCACACCAGCTTCTTCCTCAACATCAAGGGTCCCGAGCTGCTCAACAAGTACGTCGGCGAGACCGAGCGGCACATCCGGCTGATCTTCCAGCGGGCTCGCGAGAAGGCCGGCGAGGGCACCCCCGTCATCGTCTTCTTCGACGAGATGGACTCGGTCTTCCGCACCCGCGGCTCCGGCGTCTCCTCGGACGTGGAGAACACCATCGTCCCGCAGCTGCTCAGCGAGATCGACGGTGTGGAGGGGCTGGAGAACGTCATCGTGATCGGCGCCTCCAACCGGGAGGACATGATCGACCCGGCCATCCTGCGCCCCGGCCGGCTCGACGTGAAGATCAAGATCGAGCGTCCGGACGCCGAGGCGGCCAAGGACATCTTCTCCAAGTACATCCTCTCCGGGCTGCCCCTGCACCCGGACGACCTCGCCGAGCACGGCGGTGACCCGCAGGCCACCGTCGCGGCGATGATCGACGCGGTCGTGCTGCGGATGTACTCCGAGACCGAGGAGAACCGCTTCCTCGAGGTGACCTACGCCAACGGCGACAAGGAAGTCCTCTACTTCAAGGACTTCAACTCCGGGGCGATGATCCAGAACATCGTCGACCGGGGCAAGAAGATGGCCATCAAGGAGTTCCTCACCTCCGGACGCAAGGGCCTGCGCCTGCAGCACCTGCTCGACGCCTGCGTCGACGAGTTCCGCGAGAACGAGGACCTGCCCAACACCACCAACCCGGACGACTGGGCCCGGATCTCCGGCAAGAAGGGCGAGCGGATCGTCTACATCCGCACGCTCGTCTCCGGCGGCAAGGGCGCCGAGGCCGGCCGGTCCATCGAGACCGCCAGCAACACCGGCCAGTACCTCTGACCGGACGACGACGAAGGCCCGCGGCACCCGCCGCGGGCCTTCCTCGCATGTCACGACGCGTTCACCCGGGCGATGCGTCCCCAGGGAGTGGAATGCCGGACTCGTCGGTAGACTGCCGACACCGCCGTCGACCCGTCCGAGGAGCTTCGTGTCGTCCGAGCTCACCGTCATCGACCCGCCGGCCACCACGGCGGTCGAGGACGCGCACCCGCCCACCCCCACTCGGCGCCCCTGGCGACGCCTGCCGGTGGTGCTGGCGGCCCTCGTGGCGGCCTGGGGCGTACCCGTCGTCACGCACGCCCTGCACGGTGACTGGCTGCTGCCCCCGCTGGTGCTGCTCGCCACCGCGAGCATCCTGCGCGGCGGCCGTACCCTGCTCGACCGGCTCGTCCTCGCGCTCGCCCTGCTGCTCGGCGCCACCACCGCCGGCGGGCTGATCTTCGCCGTCTGGCCCTGGGGCCTGCGGCCGGTGCCGCTGACCGGCCTCGCGCTCACCGTGGTCGTCCTCACCGCCGCCGCGCTGGGCCGACGCCCCCACCTGCCGCGCCCCGGCGCAGTCGACCTGTTTCCCGTCGCCGGCACCGCCGCGCTGCTGATCTACTTCTCCGCGCCCTGGCAGCGCGCCAGCGACCTCGCGGACCAGCTGACCATCCTCGCCCGCGGCGAGGACAACTGGCGGCACCTCGCGCTCTTCGACGTCATCGGCCGCCTCGGCGGCTACGCCTACGTCGACCCCGCCGCCGCCAAGGACCAGATCATCTCCCAACTGCTCTACTACCCGCAGGGCTGGCACCTGGCGACCGCCATGCTCGACGGATTCCTCACCCCCGTCGGCACCGCGCCGCGCGGCCCGGCCGCCGTCGACCACTACGCCGGCTGGATCATGGCCGGCTTCGGCTTCCTCGTGCTGGTGCTGCTCTGGGCCGCGCACCGCATCTCCGGCCCCATCCACCCGCTGCAACGCACCGTGCTCACCGTCGTCGTCGGCGCGCTGATCCTCGGCACCCAACTGCCCCGCCTGCTCGTCTCCGGCTACCCCACCGAGGTCCTCGGGCTCGCCCTCACCGTGATCCTCGCCGCGCTCGTCGGCCGCCCGCTCGCCGGCACCCGCGAACAGGTCGTCGTGCTCGCCGCGCTGCTCGTCGCGATCGGCTTCACGTACTACCTGTTCCTCCCGCCCGCCGCCGTGCTGGTGCTCTGCTGGGCGCTCGGGCACTGGCGGGAGGCGCTGCGCCGCTGGTTCACCGTCCTCGCCGTCGGCCTCGTCACCGCACCCCTCGCCCTGGTCGCCCCCCTGCTCGGCGTGCTGCGGGCCAAGCAGACCGAGGCGCTGGCCGTCAACGGCGGGATCGAGGCCCGCATCGAAGCCTGGCGCGCCCTCATCTGGCTGGGCGGCATCGTCGGCGTGGCCCTGCTCGTCCAGGTTCGCCGCGCCGACCCCACCTGGCGGCGCTGGCTGCTCGTCTCGGCGGTCGGCGTCGCCCTGCCGCTGGGCATCGCGCAGTACAACACCACCTCCGGCGTCGAGCCCGGCTACTACTTCATCAAGTCCACCCACCTGGCCACCGCGCTGCTCGTGGTCGGCGCCGCCGCCGTGGTCCGGCTGCTGCCCGTACCCCGGCCCGCCCGGTCGCTGCGCGGCGTCGGCTCCATCGCCGCCGGCGTGCTCACCGGCGTCGTCGTCATGGTCGTCGCGGTGGCCCTCTGCGGCGTCACCGGCTGGCACCCCAGCCTGCTCATCGCCAACGAGAGGACCTGGACGCAGCGCTGGGTCCACCAGGACCTGCACCTGCCGTCCAAAGAGGCCTGGGTCTGCGCCACCGCCCAGCAGCGCTACCCCGACCTGCCCGACACCACGACCATCCTCCTCGACCGCGGCCCCTACCGCGGCTACGTCGAGACCCTCTGCTTCGACGCCCTGCACGGCACCACCGCGCGCACCGAGGCCGGCGTCTACAACCTGGACTTCATGGAACCCGACCGGACCGACCAGATCGTCCGGCGGGTCTCCGGGCCCATCCGCTTCATCACCGCCGACCCCCGCGCGGAGCGCCGGGTCCAGCGGCTGATCAGGAAGGACCCGTCGCTGCGGCACCGGGTCAGCTTCGTCTCCCTCACCGTCCCCGAGTGCGACGTGCTCCCCGACGAGCCGCCCCCCACGCCCGGCGCCCCGCCCGCGACACCCGCGCCGCCTGTGCCGGCGTGCCCCCCTACGCCCTGAGGCGGACTACGCTCGACGTGACGGGGGACCGGGTCGGGCGAGCGAAGCGGGTAGG
This sequence comes from Micromonospora sp. CPCC 205739, assembly GCF_036906795.1. Lineage (NCBI taxonomy): Bacteria > Bacillati > Actinomycetota > Actinomycetes > Micromonosporales > Micromonosporaceae > Micromonospora > Micromonospora sp. CPCC 205739. The sequence continues at coordinate 113,451 of NZ_JBAKHS010000011.1, forward strand.
TCGATGAGCGTAAGACGGATCATGGGCACCGAGGTCGAGTACGGGATCTCCGTGCCCGGCCAGGCCGGAGCCAACCCGATGGTCACCTCCTCCCAGGTGGTCAACGCCTACGGGGCGCGCCCGGAACTCAACCGGGGCGGCCGGGCGCGGTGGGACTACGAGGAGGAGTCGCCCCTGCGCGACGCTCGCGGTTTCACCTACTCCGGAGCCGCGTACGACCCCGCCGAGGCGCTCGCCGACGAGGACCTCGGCCTGGCCAACGTGATACTCACCAACGGCGCGCGGCTCTACGTCGACCACGCCCACCCCGAGTACTCCACCCCCGAGGTGACCAACCCGCTGGACCTGGTGCGCTGGGACAAGGCCGGGGAGCGGGTGATGGCCGAGGCCGCCCGCCGCGCCGCCACCATCCCGGGCACCCACCCGATCCACCTCTACAAGAACAACACCGACAACAAGGGCGCCAGCTACGGCGCGCACGAGAACTACCTCATGCGCCGGCAGACGCCGTTCGCCGACATCGTTGCGTACCTGACGCCGTTCTTCGTCACCCGGCAGATCGTCTGCGGCGCCGGCCGGGTCGGCATCGGCCAGGACGGCGGCCAGAGCGGCTTCCAGATCTCCCAGCGGGCCGACTTCTTCGAGGTCGAGGTCGGCCTGGAGACCACCCTCAAGCGGCCCATCATCAACACCCGGGACGAGCCGCACGCCGACGCCGACAAGTACCGGCGGCTGCACGTCATCATCGGCGACGCCAACCTCTCGGAGATCTCCACCTACCTCAAGCTCGGCACCACCGCGCTGATCCTCACCATGATCGAGGAGAAGGCGCTCGGCGCCGACCTGGGCATCGCCGACCCGGTCAGCGAGCTGCGCGCGGTCAGCCACGACCCGTCGCTGACGCACCGTATGCGGATGCGCGACGGCCGCCGGCTGACCGCCCTGGACGTCCAGTGGGCGTACCTGGAGCGGGTCCGGTCCTTTGTCGACGACCGGTACGGCGACGACGTTGACGAGCAAACCGTCGACGTGCTGGACCGGTGGGAGAGCGTGCTCGACCGGCTCGGCCGCGACGCGTTCCTCTGCGCCGACGAGCTGGACTGGGTGGCCAAGCTGCGGCTGCTGGAGGGCTACCGGGAGCGGGAGAAGCTGGGCTGGGGCTCGCACAAGCTCCAGCTGGTCGACCTGCAGTACTCCGACGTGCGCCCGGAGAAGGGCCTCTACCACCGACTGGTGTCGCGCGGGTCGATGAAGACGCTGCTCGACGACGAGCAGACCCGCACCGCGATGGTCCAGCCGCCGGAGGACACCCGCGCCTACTTCCGGGGCCGCTGCCTGGCCCAGTACGCCTCCGAGGTGGTCGCCGCCAGCTGGGACTCGGTCATCTTCGACGTCGGCCGGGAGTCGCTGGTCCGGGTGCCGATGATGGAGCCGGAGCGAGGCACCCGCAAGCACGTCGGGGCGCTGTTCGACCGGTGCGAGAGCGCCAAGGACCTGCTGGAGACGCTCACCGGCGGCTGACCGTCCCCCGACGTACGCCCGTCGGGTGCCGTGACCCGGCGCGCGACGGGCTTTTCGTCGCTCAGGCGAGGTAAGTTCATCGCAGACGATCGTGGAGGAGGCAGCCATGGCCACTCGTGACAGCGGCGGGCAGTCGCAGTCGGACAAGGCCCGTCAGGGCGAGGAGATCGAGGACGTCACCACCGAGGCGAACCCGGAGGTCGCCGAGCGGCACGCCGAGATCACCGAGGACGTCGACGACCTGCTCGACGAGATCGACTCCGTCCTGGAGGAGAACGCAGAAGAGTTCGTGAGAGGATATGTGCAGAAGGGCGGCCAGTGAGGCATATGTCCGATTCGCTCCATGAATTGGACAAGCTGTGCGCCCAGTGCAAGCGGCCCCTTCCCCGCACTGAGTTCCACCGCGACCGCCGACGGGTGGACGGGCTGGCCTTCTCCTGCAAGGCCTGCGCGACCGCCCGGTCGGAGGCGAGCTGCAGGCGCGGCATCGAGAAGAGCTCGGGTTCCAGGAGCTCCTGGCCGAGCAGGGCGGCGTCTGCGCGATCTGTGGCGGCGCCGACCCGCAACACCTGGACCACGATCATCGCACCGGATGGGTGCGCAAGATACTCTGCTTCAACTGCAACGGTGGTCTTGGCCAGTTCCGTGACAGTCCCACGAGGCTGGCCAGGGCGATCACGTACCTGAGAGGAACCACGTGGCAGCGGGCTTTGATCCATCCGGGCGTCTACCAGATGTGTTCACCAACGCGGGGACGTCCTCCTTCACCTCGTTCCTGAGCAGGGTGGCCCCCGAGATGCTGCCCGGCCGACGGCCGCTGCCGCCGGGCATGGCCGCCGACATGGCGCCGCACGCGACGACCATCGTGGCCATCTCGGCCGCCGGTGGCGTGGTGATGGCCGGCGACCGGCGGGCCACCATGGGCAACCTGATCGCCCAGCGCGACATCGAGAAGGTGCACCCGGCCGACGCGTACTCGCTGGTCGGCATCGCGGGCACGGCCGGCATCGGCATCGAGCTGATGCGACTGTTCCAGGTGGAGCTGGAGCACTACGAGAAGATCGAGGGCGCGATGCTCTCGCTCGACGGCAAGGCCAACCGGCTCGCCTCGATGATCCGCGGCAACCTCGGCGCGGCCATGCAGGGGCTCGCGGTCGTCCCGCTCTTCGCGGGCTTCGACCTGGCCGCGAAGGACCCGGCGACGGCCGGTCGGATCTTCAGCTTCGACGTCACCGGCGGCCCCTACGAGGAGACCGGCTACGACGCGATCGGCTCGGGCTCGCTCTTCGCCAAGTCCGCCCTGAAGAAGCGCTTCCGCGCCGGGATCTCCCTCGACGACGCGGTCCGGCTCGCCGTCGAGGCGCTCTACGACGCCGCGGACGACGACACCGCCACCGGCGGCCCGGACCTGACCCGCCGGATCTACCCGGTGGTGATGACGGCGACGGCCGAGGGCACCCACCGGCTCACCGACGCCGAGACGGCGGCGATCGCCGAGGCGGTCGTGGCCGCGCGGATGGAGAACCCGGGCGGCTGAGGCCCCGCTCCCACCTCACAGTCAGCAGTCGTCAGCACAGCGCCCGAAGGAGAACCGCCGCCGTGGCCATGCAGTTCTACGCCTCGCCCGAGCAGATCATGCGCGACCGCTCCGAGCTGGCCCGCAAGGGCGTCGCTCGGGGCCGCAGCGCGGTGGTCCTGAGCTATGAGGGCGGGGTGCTCTTCGTCGCGGAGAACCTCTCCAGCGCCCTGCACAAGGTCAGCGAGATCTACGACCGGATCGGCTTCGCCGCCGTCGGCCGTTACAACGAGTTCGAGAACCTGCGCCGGGCCGGGGTGCGGATGGCCGACCTGAACGGCCTGAGCTACGACCGGCGCGACGTCACCGGGCGGGCCCTGGCGAACGCGTTCGCGCAGACCCTGGGCTCCATCTTCACCGAGCAGTCCAAGCCGTTCGAGGTGGAGATCTGCGTCGCGCAGGTCGGCGGCACCGCCGAGGACGACGAGCTGTACCGGATCACCTACGACGGTTCGGTCAACGACGAGCCGGGCCGGATGGCCATGGGCGGTCAGGCCGAGGCGATCACCGGGGTGCTCAAGGCGCAGCACCGGCCGGACATGTCGCTGAGCGAGGCGGTGCGGGTGGCCGTGCAGGCGCTCAGCACCGTCGGCGGTGAGGGCGGGGCGGCCCGGACGATCGCCGCCAACCAGCTGGAGGTGGCGGTCCTGGACCGGCGCCGGATGGGGCGTACCTTCCGGCGGGTCACCGGGGCGGCGCTGACCGCGCTGCTCGACGGGGACGCGGCGGGCGACGCCGCCCCGGCCGGTGGCCGGGCGAAGACGCCGACGGTGCCGACCGAGGAGGCGCACAAGCCGACCACCTCGGCCGGCTCGGCGGACCTGGAGGGTCACCCGGAGCAGACGCCGGAGGCGTAGCGGTTCGTGTGTCGCGGGGGTCGGGGAGCTTCCCCGGCCCCCGCGGCGTCTCCGGGTACGGGCGGGCCGCCGGGCGGCGCCCTCACATCCGGGGGCGGCTGATGAGTCGGGAGAGCGCGATGACGCTCTCGGTGCCCCCGATGACGGCGGAGGTCCGCATTCGTTGGATGGCCTGCTCGAGGTGAGCGATGTCCTCGGCCTGTAGGTGGACCATCGCGTCGGCCGCGCCGGAGATCGTGCACGCCTCGATCACTTCGGGGATCTTCTCGAGCTCATGCCGGAGCTCAGCGGGAGTCGGGCTGCCGGCACAGTGGATCTGGACATACGCCTCGGTGCGCCAGGCCAGCGCCTGTGGGTCGATGACTGCGGTGAACCCACGGATGGCGCCGACGGCGACCAGGCGGTCGAGCCGTCGTTTGGCCGCCGACGGGGACAGCCCGGCCGCCTTGCCGATCTCGGCGTACGTGCTGCGTGCGTTGGCGACGACGCAGCGGATGATCTCCTCGTCGATACGGTCCACGGCACCGACCTCCTCCCGTGATGCGGCACTGCTGTGCAAAAAATCGTCTATGCCTGGCGATCTATGCAAAGGATCGTACGTGACCAGCAAGTTTTGGCGATTGTTTGCGCAGTGGCGCCCTGTATAGATTCACTGCGCCACATCGTCGCTGATCACGGAAGAGGCGGGCGCACATGACCAGCACGCTCACTGCCACGGAGGCCGACGCCCTGGCCGCGGTCGACGAAGCGGGCATCGCCCGTACGCTGCTGGAACTGCTGGCTGTCCCGAGCGTCACCGGCAGCGCCGCCGAATCCGAGCTGCAGCACGTCCTGGCCCGGCGCCTGGACGCGCTGGGGCTTGAGGTCGACCTGTGGGCGATGGATTTGCCCGCGCTACGCGCCGATCCCGAGTTTCCGGGTACCGAGGCGCCGCGGGATGAGGCGTGGGGGCTGGCCGCCGTCACCCCGGGCGGGGGCGACGGGCCGACTCTGGTCCTGCAGGGTCACGTGGACGTCGTGCCGCCCGGCGACCCAGCCCAGTGGCGTGGGGACCCGTTCGTCCCGAGAGTCGTCGGGGACGTGGTCCATGCTCGGGGCGCCTGTGACATGAAGGCCGGACTGGTCGCCAACCTCGCCGCGCTCGCCGCGATCCGCGCCAGCGGCGCCAGGCTGCGCGGCCGGATCGCGGCCCACTTCGCCGTCAGCGAGGAGGACGGCGGGCTCGGAGCGTTCGGCACGCTACGGCGCGGCCACACCGGCGACGCCTGCATCATCACCGAGCCGACCAGCGGCGCCCTGGTCACCGCCAACGCCGGTGCGTTGACCTTCCGGATCGAGGTGGCCGGCAAGGCGACCCACGCCAGCACCCGTGACGCGGGGATCAGCGCGATCGACGCGTACCTGCCGATCCACGCGGCGCTGGCCCGCCTGGAGGCGCGGCGCAACACCGCGCCCGACCCGCTGATGCGCGACCACGCGATCCCGTACGCGTTGTCGGTGGGCAGGCTCCGTTCGGGCGACTGGGCCAGTAGCGTGCCCGACCTGCTCGTGGCCGAGGGCAGGTTGGGGGTACGGCTGGACGAGGACCCGGCGCAGGCGCGGGCCGCGCTCGAAGCCTGCGTCGCCGAGGCCGCCGCCGCCAACGCGTGGCTACGCGAGCATCCGCCCACCGTGACCTGGCCGGGGGGTCAGTTCGCCAGTGGCCGCCTGGCGCCCGGCAGCCCGCTGCGGGATCTGGTGCGCGACGCGCACGCCGATGCCGTCGGCGGCCCGCGGCTGGCCGAACGCGGCGCGCCGTACGGAAGCGACCTCAGGCTGTACAGCGGGGCCGGAGTGCCGACCCTGCACTTCGGGCCCGGCGACGTACGCCTTGCGCATGGACCACGCGAGCAGGTCAGTGTGAGCGAGGTCGTCGCCGCGACCCGCGTGCTCGTGCTCGCGACGCTGCGCGCGGCCGGTGTCAGGTAGCAGCCGGCAGGGCTCGGGAATGACAGCCCGGGCCCGGATACGGCGACGGCCGCCCGGCGTTGCCGGACGGCCGTGTCACCCGCGGTGGCGTCAGCGCTTGCGCAGCAGCGGCTTGGCCAGGGCCCAGTAGCCGGCGGCGATGGCGTTGAAGACGCCCATGCCGGGGGGCGAGTCGACGTTCGACGGGGCGACCCGGGCGGTCATCAGCTCGGCGACGACCCCGTCGGGCACGGACCGCTCGCTCTGCAACTGCCGACGGCGGGACTTCAGCCAGGCCCGGTTGGTCCAGAGCCAGCCCCAGCCACGGAACTTCTGCTTCGTCCAGCCGCCCGCGAGCGCGGCGGCGAGCATGGCCGCCTCGGTGAGCAGCAGGACCGGGGCGAGCACCACCAGCGTGCGGGTCTCGTACGCGGTGAGCAGCGTGACCAGCCGGTTGCGTTCGACCAGGTAGAGCTTGAGGGCGTTGCGGGAGAACTCGTAGTGGTGCCGCACGACGGCGTCCGGGACGTACTCCAGCCGCAGCCCGCGCTGCCAGAGGCGCAGGCTGAGCTCGGTGTCCTCGTGGTAGGCGAAGTACTCGGCGGCGAACCCGTCCAGCTCCCGCCACAGCGCCCGGTTGATCACGAAGCAGCAGCCGCTGAGCGACGGCACGGTGGTGCGGACGGCGTGGGCGCTGGCCGGCTCGCCGTTGCCGCCGGCCCAGGACAGGCCGGTGAAGTGCAGCGGGTTGCCGGAGGTGTTGATCAGCTCGGGGTTGTCGGCGAGCCGGATGGAGGCCATGGCCGCGCCGACTCCCGGTTCGCCGGCCACGGCGACGACCTTGGCGAGGGCGTCGGGGGCGACGATCGCGTCGGAGTTGACGAAGGCCAGCCATTCGCCGGTGGCCTCGGCGGCGCCGACGCGGCAGCCGCCGGAGTAGCCGGTGTTCTCCTCGGGGCGGATCACCCGGACGCCGGGGAAGCCCTTGACGACGTCGATGCCGTCGCCGGTGCAGCCGTTGTCGACCACGATCAGCTCGATGTCGACGTCGGTGCTGTCCAGCACGGCCCGGGCGGCGTCGACCAGGTACGGCTCGGCGCCGTAGGCCAGCATCACCGCGGTCACCTGCGGGCGGTTCATCGGATGCCTCCGGATACTCCGGTCGCCAGGGCGTCGTCGAGGGACCGGGTGGGGGTGGGGGTGGGGCGGGAGCGGCGCCGCAGCAGCAGCGCCATGGCGGCGGCCACCACGACGGAGCCGACCGTGTAGGCCAGCTCGACGCGGAGCGCGACCGACGCCGGGGTGAGCGTCACGGCGATCAGGGCGGCCACGCCGACAGCCCAGGCGAGCGCTTGGGCGCGGTGCCGGTCGAGGGCCAGCAGCGCCTGACCGAGGACCATGGCCCACAGGTAGGCCAGGGTGGCCACGGCCAGCCAGGCGAAGTCGCCGTGGCCGAGCACGCCGGCGGCGTCGAAGAGGGTGCCGACCAGCCAGGGGCCCAGGGCGATCGCGCCGATCGCGCCGAGGACACCGAGCGCGGTGACGATGCCGAGCGCCCGGCGCAGCAGGCTGTGGAAGCCGCGCAGGTCGCCGGTGGTGGCGGAGGTGGCCAGGCCGGGCAGCAGCGACGCCTGCAGGGAGGCGAAGACGAACAGCGGGATGCGTACCAGCACCAGCGCGGAGAGCAGCGCGCCGGCGGTGGTGACGTCGGACGGGTCGAGCAGCCGCACGTTGATCACGCCGACGTTCACCACGACCTGGGAGAGCAGGCTGGAGACGGTGAGCAGGCCGAGGCCGCGCAGCAGCGCCGCCCAGGCCACCGGTACGCCGCCCCCGGCGGCGCGCAGCACCGGCGGGAGGGTGAGCAGGACGCTGGCCAGCGGGGCGATCACCAGCACCAGGCCGTACCACAGCGGTGAGGTGACCCCGGTGAGCCCGAGCAGGGCGACCATGGCGATGCGCAGTCCGCCGTCGACGCCGAGCTGGGTGCCGTACCAGGGGAAGAGCTGCAGGCCGGAGAGGACGCCGCGGGTGGTGTAGGCGACGGCCATCGCGACGAGCGCGCCGATCAGCACGCTGACCATGGCGGCGTCGCCGGCGAAGAGCCGGTCGGTGAGCGGTCCCCGCGCGGCGAGGATCACCACGACCATGGCGGCGAGCACCCCGGCGGCGAGGACGGCGCCCCGGGCCAGCACGGGACCGGGCGGCAGCCCCTGGCTGCGCCGGGCCGCGACGACCCGGGCGACCTCCTGCTCGACGGGCATGAACACACCGATGCCCAGGGTGAAGACGATCGACCAGAGCACCGACAGGGAGGAGTAGTCGGCTTCGGTGAGGCTGTGCCCGGCCACCGCGAGGTGGACGTAGGAGGCCAGCCCGAGCAGGGCCAGCCCGGCACCCACGGCGAGGGTGCCGGGCGGGACGAGTTGGAGCAGGCGCCGGATCACCTGCGGATGAGCGCCAGCGTGAGCACCGCGAACGCGCGACCCAGGTAGATCATCGCCTTGGCGGGGGAGTGGCTGGGGGTGCCGGCCATCCGCTTGCGCATGGCCACCGGCACCTGCCGGATCTTGTAGCCGCGGCGGGCGGTGTGCACCAGCGTCTCCACGGTGTCGCCGAGGTACTCGGCCGGGTACCAGCCGGCGAACATCTCGATGACCCGCCGGTTGGCGGCGCGGAAGCCGGAGGTGGTGTCGGTGAGCTTGGTCTTCGCGACCTTGGAGAGCACGGCGGAGAGCATGACCATGGCCCAGCGGCGGGGGCCGCGGACGGTGTAGTCGCCCTCGCCGGCGAACCGGGCGCCGATGACCAGGTCGGTGTCGTCGAGCAGGTCGACCAGCTTCGGCACGTAGCGCGGGTCGTGCTGGCCGTCGGCGTCGATCTGGATGGCGACGTCGTAGTCGTTGTCGCGCGCGTAGCGGTAGCCGAGCCGCATGGCCCCGCCGACGCCGAGGTTGTACGGCAGCTTCGCGACCCGGGCGCCGGCGGCGGCGGCCACCGCGGCGGTGCGGTCGGTGGAGCCGTCGTCGACGACCAGCACGTCGACGCCGGGCAGTTCGCCGCGGACCTCGCCGACGACGTCGGCGATCGAGCCGGACTCGTTGAGCGCGGGGATGATGATCAGGACGCGCTTGCCGTTAACCATCGTGGGACACCAGTTCGTCTCGGGCTGATTCGATGCGGGCCGCGCGGTCGGCGTCGACCTGGGCACGGAGCAGGGCGAAGTCTTCGGCCAGGGTGCGGGTCTCTTCCTCCAGGGCGCTGACCTCCCAGCTGAGGTGCACGCACACCAGCAGCAGGAAGACGATGCCGAGGAAGAGTACGAGGCTGACGCCGGAGACCACTCCGAAGAAGCCGGCCACGTTGTCCAGCAGGCGGGGGAACAGCGACAGCGGGATGACGATCAGCAGGACCGCCAGCCAGAGCATGCCGTACTTCTCGCGGAGCTGCCGGCGGCGCAGCAGCTCGACGATGGTGACCAGCAGGATCAGGCCGGTCAGACCGGTGACCAGGGTGAGCTTCATACGACCTTCCACGGGGCGGGTGGAGTGGGGGAGGCGAAGGCGTCGGACAGTGTGTCACGCCAGTTCGGCAGCGGCGGTAGTCCAGCGGCCGCCCAGCGGTCGTGCCCTAGCACACTGTACGCCGGTCGCGCGGCCGGACGGGGGAACCGGTCGCTGGTGGTGGGTCGGACCCGTTCCGGGTCGAGCCCGGCCAGGGTGAAGGTGGCGCGGGCCAGGCCGCACCAGGTGGTCCTGCCGGAGCAGGTGCCGTGGTAGATCCCGGCCGGGGCGCGGCCGGCCAGCGCCGCGTCGGCCAGCGCCACCAGTTGGGTGGCCAGCGCGTACGACCAGGTGGGCTGGCCCTGCTGGTCGTCGACCACGTCGAGCTGTTCGCGCTGCTCGGCGAGGCGCAGCATGGTGGCCACGAAGTTCGACCCGTGCGCGCCGTAGAGCCACGCGGTGCGCACGACGTAACCGGTTTCGGGGAGGAATCGGACCACCGCCCGCTCCCCGGCCAGCTTGCTGCGGCCGTACGCGTTGACCGGGTCGGTCGGCGCGTCCTCGGCGTACGGCTGGGTGGCGTCGCCGGGGAAGACGTAGTCGGTGGAGATGTGCACCAGCCGGGCGCCGGTGGCGGCGCAGGCCCGCGCGAGGTGCGCGACGGCGTCGCCGTTGACCGCGGTGGCGGCCGCCTCGTCCCGCTCCGCGCCGTCGACGTCGGTCCACGCGGCGGTGTTGAACACCACGTCGTGCCCGGCGACGGCGGCGTGGACCGCCTCGGCGTCGGTGATATCGAGCTCGGCGCGGGTGACAGCGGTCACCTTCAGGTCCGGCCGGGTGGCCAGCACGGCCAGCAGGTCCCGGCCGAGCATGCCGCCCGCGCCGGTGACGAGCACGCGGCTCATGCGGCCTTGGTCGCCTTCAGCGGCTCCCACCAGGCCCGGTTGTCCCGGTACCACTGGACCGTCTCGGCCAGGCCGCGGTCCAGGTCAATGCTCGGGGCGTACCCCAGCTCGGCGCTGATCTTGCTGATGTCCAGCGAGTAGCGGCGGTCGTGGCCCTTGCGGTCGGCGACCGGGACGACCCGGTCCCAGTCGGCGCCGCAGGCCTCGAGCAGCCGGCCGGTGAGCTCCTTGTTGCTCAGCTCGGTGCCGCCGCCGATGTTGTAGACCTCGCCGGCGCGGCCCTTCTGCTGCACCAGGGCGATGCCCCGGCAGTGGTCGTGCACGTGCAGCCAGTCGCGGACGTTGCCGCCGTCGCCGTAGAGCGGAACGGTGCCGCCGTCGAGCAGGTTGGTCACGAACAGCGGGATGACCTTCTCCGGGAACTGGTACGGCCCGTAGTTGTTGGAGCAGCGGGTGACCACCACGTCCATGCCGTGGGTGCGGTGGTAGGCCAGGGCGAGCAGGTCCGAGCCGGCCTTGGAGGCCGAGTACGGGGAGTTCGGGGCCAGCGGCCAGGTCTCCGTCCAGGAGCCCTCGTCGATCGAGCCGTACACCTCGTCGGTGGAGACGTGCACGAACCGGCCGGTGCCGTGGCGCAGCGCGGCGTCCAGCAGGGTCTGGGTGCCCAGCACGTTGGTGGTGACGAACGGCGCGGCGCCGGCGATCGAACGGTCGACGTGCGACTCGGCGGCGAAGTGCACGATCACGTCGTGACCGGCGACGACCTCGTCGACCAGGGCCGGGTCGCAGATGTCGCCCTGCACGAAGCGCAGCCGGGCGTCCTCGCGCACGGGCGCCAGGTTGTTCAGGTTGCCTGAGTAGGTCAGCTTGTCCAGCACCGTCACCGCGGTGGGCTCGACGGCGGGCACCCCGGCAGCGTCGCCGCCGGGCACGCCCAGCAGCATCCGTACGTACTCCGACCCGATGAATCCGGCTCCGCCGGTGACGAGAATCCTCACGGGTCCGGAAGTGTACGCGAATCCTTCCGAGCACCGGGGGACGGCGACCCCGCTGTCCGGTTGGCGCCGGTGCAGGTAGTCTCCCCGGGTGCGTGGAATCCTTCTCGCTGGTGGCACCGGTTCCCGGCTCTGGCCGATCACCCGGGCGGTCTCCAAGCAGCTGATGCCGATCTTCGACAAGCCGATGGTCTACTACCCGCTGTCGACGCTGGTGATGTCCGGCGTGCGGGAGATCCTGGTGATCACGACGCCGGAGGACCAGTCCCAGTTCGAGCGGCTGCTCGGCGACGGCAGCCAGTGGGGCCTGCGGCTGGAGTACGTCACCCAGGCCCGCCCGGAGGGCATCGCGCAGGCGTTCGTGCTCGGCGCGGACTTCATCGGCGACGAGTCGGTGGCGCTGATCCTGGGCGACAACATCTTCCACGGCGCCGGCCTGGGCCGGCAGCTCGCCGCGGACGGCGACCCGGTCGGCGGGCGGGTGTTCGCGTACCCGGTGGCCAATCCGGAGGCGTACGGCGTGGTCGACTTCGACGACGACGGCAAGGTGCTCTCGATCGAGGAGAAGCCGGAGAAGCCGAAGTCCCGGTACGCGGTGCCGGGGCTGTACTTCTACGACAACCGGGTGGTGGGCATCGCCCGCGACCTCAAGCCCAGCGCCCGGGGCGAGCTGGAGATCACCGCGGTCAACGAGGCGTACCGGGAGGCCGGGGAGCTGTCGGTGACCGTGCTGGACCGGGGCACCGCCTGGCTGGACACCGGCACCTTCGCCTCGATGATGCAGGCCGGCGAGTTCGTCCGGGTGATCGAGGAGCGCCAGGGCATGAAGATCGGCTGTGTCGAGGAGGTGGCCTGGCGGGCCGGCCTGATCGACGACGAGCAGCTGCGCACGCTGGCCGAGCCGCTGACCAAGAGCGGCTACGGCGACTACCTGCTCGGCCTGCTGGCGGAGAAGCACGGAGAGGTGGTTCCCCGCTCGTGAAGATCCGGCAGCTGGGCATCGAGGGCGCCTGGGAGATCAGCCCGCAGCAGCACGGCGACCCGCGCGGGCTGTTCATGGAGTGGTACCGCTTCGACCGGCTGGCCGAGGCGGTCGGGCATCCGCTGCGGCTGGCCCAGGCGAACCTGTCGGTCTCCGCGCGCGGCGTGGTGCGCGGCATCCACTTCGCCGACGTGCCGCCCGGCCAGGCCAAGTACGTCACCTGCGTACGCGGCGCGGTGCTGGACCTGATCGTGGACCTGCGGGTCGGCTCGCCGACGTTCGGCCGGTGGGAGGGCGTGCGCCTCGACGACGTGGACCGGCGCGCGGTCTACCTGAGCGAGGGGCTGGGGCACGGCTTCTGCGCGCTGACCGACGACGCGACGCTGAGCTACCTCTGCTCGACCACCTACAACCCCACCGGCGAGCACGCGGTGCACCCGCTCGACGCGGACCTGGGTATCGAGTGGCCGGCCGAGGCCCCGCAGCTCTCGGCCCGCGACGCCGCCGCGCCCACCTTGGCGCAGGCCCGCGAGTCCGGTCTGCTGCCGCGCTACGACGCCTGCCGGGAGTTCACGGCGAGTCTGCGGCCGGACGGAATGTCGTACTCGGACGGTTTGTGATCGACCGGGGAGCACCGCCTGGGCCGTGACAGTGACGAACGGGGCCTCCGGGCGGCTAATGTCACATCATGGAGCGGCGAATCTTCGGCCTCGAGACCGAGTACGGCGTCACCTGTACCTACCGCGGGCAGCGTCGGCTGTCCCCTGACGAGGTCGCCCGGTACCTCTTCCGCCGCGTCGTGTCGTGGGGCCGGTCGAGCAACGTGTTCCTGCGCAACGGAGCCCGGCTCTACCTGGACGTCGGCTCGCACCCGGAGTACGCCACGCCGGAGTGCGACTCGGTGGTGGACCTGGTGGCCCACGACCGGGCCGGCGAGCGGATCCTGGAGGGTCTGCTCGTCGACGCCGAGAAGCGGCTGCACGACGAGGGCATCGCCGGTGAGATCTACCTGTTCAAGAACAACACCGACTCGGCGGGCAACTCCTACGGCTGCCACGAGAACTACCTGGTCTCCCGGCACGGGGAGTTCGGCCGGCTGGCCGACGTGCTCATCCCGTTCCTGGTCACCCGCCAGTTGATCTGCGGCGCCGGCAAGGTGCTGCAGACCCCGCGCGGCGCGGTGTACTGCCTGTCGCAGCGGGCGGAGCACATCTGGGAGGGCGTCTCCTCGGCGACCACCCGCAGCCGTCCGATCATCAACACCCGCGACGAGCCGCACGCCGACGCCGAGCGCTACCGGCGGCTGCACGTGATCGTCGGCGACTCGAACATGAACGAGGTCACCACGCTGCTGAAGGTCGGCAGCGCCGACATCGTGCTGCGGATGATCGAGGCCGGGGTGGTGATGCGCGACCTGACGCTGGAGAACCCGATCCGGGCCATCCGGGAGGTGTCGCACGACATCACCGGCCGGCGCAAGGTGCGGCTGGCCAACGGCAAGGAGGTCAGCGCGCTGGAGATCCAGCAGGAATACCTGGCCAAGGCGACCGAGTTCGTGGAGCGCCGGGGCGGTGACCAGACCGCCAAGCGGGTGGTGGAGCTGTGGGGCCGGGTGCTCAGCGCCGTGGAGTCCGGCGACCTGGAGCCGGTGGCCCGCGAGATCGACTGGGTGACCAAGCTGCGGCTGATCGAGCGTTACCAGCGCAAGCACGACCTGCCGCTGTCGCACCCGCGAGTCGCCCAGATGGACCTCGCCTACCACGACCTGCGTCGCGGCCGGGGCCTCTACGGGCTGCTGGAGCGGCGCGGGCAGGTCGACCGGGTCGCCACCGACCCGGAGATCTTCGAGGCGAAGGAGACCCCGCCGCAGACCACCCGGGCCCGGCTGCGCGGCGAGTTCATCCGGCACGCCCAGGAGAAGCGGCGCGACTTCACCGTCGACTGGGTGCACCTGAAGCTCAACGACCAGGCGCAGCGCACCGTGCTCTGCAAGGACCCGTTCCGGGCGTACGACGAGCGGGTGGAACGCCTGATCGCCAGCATGTGAGCGGATCGGCGGCCGGTGCCGGGCACCGGCCGCCGACCCACCGGTACGCTGGCGTCGCGATGAATACGTCACCCTCCGACCGCGACCGCGGCACCGAGAAGCTGAACTGGATCGAGCGCCGCCGGGAGAAGATCCGCGCCGAGATCGAGCGCAACCGCCGGGGCGAGTACACCGTGCCCACCTGGGTGCTGGCGGTCGCGCTGGTGGCCATCGTCGGCGGCTGGCTCGCGTTGATCTTCCTGGTCGGCTGAGCCCGCGCCGCCGACCTCGGGCGCTCAGGTGATCAGGCGGGCCGCGTGGCGGCCGGCGGCGGCCGCCGCCAGGAAGTAGGCGTGGTCGGCGTCCAGGCCGCGGCCCATGGTGGACAGCCCCACCGGCAGGGCGCGCAGCGCCGCGTCCAGACCGTCGGTGGCCACCCGGACGATCCGGTGCCGCGACGCCAGCGGTGCCAGGGCGGCGTCCACCTCGCCGGCCAGCGCGGCCTCCAGGCCGTCCGGCACGACGAGGTCCGCCGGGGCCAGCGCCACCCGGCCGTACGCGGTGAGGCTGTGGTGCGATACGCCACGGTGCCGGGGGCGCGGGTCGGCGTCGGAGATCCGCAGTGAGCCGACCGGACGGCCGCCGAGGACGGCCACCGCGTTGACCGCCTCGCCGACGGCGACCCCGGAGAAGCCCCAGGTGGTCCCGGTGCCCAGGTTCCCCGGCCCCTGGGCGACGATCGCCACGTCGGCGCGGAGCACGTGCCGGGCGGCCAGCAGACCGCTGTGCAGGGTGGTGGCCTCCAGGTCGCCGCCGAACGCCTGCCCGACCGTGACCGTGCCCACCAGCTGCCCGCGCAGCCCGGCGAGGGTGCGGGAGAACCAGGCCGGCAGCGCGCCGCCGTCGGTGAGCAGGTACGCCACCCGGGCGTCGGGCGCGTCGGCGCGTACGCCGGCCAGGATCGCGGGCAGCGCCGAGTGCAGGTCGGCGGTGACCACGGGCAGCCCGTCCACGCTCTCCGCCCCGGCCAGCAGCTCGTGGTGCTCCGACGCCTCCTCGTCCACCCCCAGCATGATCGCCTGCAGCGGGGTGTAGCGGGCCTTGACCAGGTGCCCGGCGTCGCGGGTGTCACCGGCCTGCGGCGGGTCCGGCGGCAGCCGGTCGGGCAGCGCCACGACCAGGGCATAACCCCCGGTGCCGAGCCCCATCAGCAGGGCCCCGGCGTTGAGCAGCACCCGGTCGCCGGGCACCGGGTCGCCGACCAGCTCCGGGTAGGCGAGGGCGCGCATGGTCGTGCCGTCGGGCAGGGCGACGTCGAGTTCCGCCGCGCCGGCCCAGCGCCGTCGTACCGTCGTGACCGTTCCCGACCGCCATCGCACCATGCCGGGCACGCTATCCGCGCCCGGCCGCGGCGCCGCGCCGGGGTCGGGGCGGTCGCAGGTGTGCCGCGCCGCGCCCGCGCGGGTGCACGGCGGCGGCGCGCGGGCTGCTAGCGTTCACACGTGTCGCGGAGCCGTACCGAACGCCTGGTCAACCTGGTGATCTGTCTCCTCTCCACGCGACGGTTCCTGACCGCCGCGCAGATCGCCGCGACCGTGCCCGGTTACGAGCACGATCCGGACGACGCCAAGGAGCACGAGGCGTTCCAGCGCAAGTTCGAGCGGGACAAGGCCGAGCTGCGTGAGCTGGGCGTGCCGCTGGAGACCGGCACGGCGAGCGTCTTCGACGCCGAGCCCGGCTACCGGATCGCCCACCGGGAGTACGCGCTGCCGGAGATTCCCCTGGAACCCGACGAGGCCGCCGCGGTGGGCATCGCCGCGCGGCTCTGGCAGCACGCCGGGCTGGCCGCCGCTGCCTCCTCCGGGCTGGCGAAGCTGCGCGCGGCCGGTGTCGACGTGGACCCGCAGGCCACGCTGGGCCTGGAGCCGATGGTCACGGTCGACCCGGCGTTCGCGCCGCTGACCGCCGCCGCGCGGGACCGGCGCGAGGTGGGCTTCGACTACCGGGTACCCGACCGCGACGCGCCGACGCGCCGCCGGTTGCAGCCGTGGGGCGTGGTCTGCTGGCGCGGCCGGTGGTACGTCGTCGGCCACGACCTGGACCGGGCGGCGACCCGCTGCTTCCGGCTGTCCCGGGTGGTGGGCGCGGTCCGGGTGACCGGCGAGCCGGGCGGCTACGAGCCGCCGGCCGGGGTCGACCTGATCAGCCACGTGGCCCGCTGGTCCGGGCCGGTCGAGCGCACCGGGCGGGCCACCGTGCTGGCCGCCCCGGGCCGGGCCGCCGGCCTGCGGCGCTGGGCCGTGCAGACCGTGCCGGGTCCCGACGGCGACCGGCTGGTCCTGCCGTACGCCGACCCGGACTCCCTCGCCGGGCACCTCGTCGGCTACGGCCCGGACGTGCGGGTGCTGGAGCCGCCGGAGGTACGCGACGCGGTGATCCAGCGGCTCAAGGAGATCGCCGTCCGGCAGGACGACCTGGCCGTGGCCGGAGGTCCCCGGTGACCCGTCCCGCCGCCCGGGGCGGCTCCCGCACCTCCGCCGACCGGCTGGCCCGGCTGCTCAACCTCGTGCCCTACCTGCTGGCCCGCCCCGGCATCGAGATCGCCGAGGCGGCCGGTGACCTGGGCGTCACCGAGCGGCAGCTGCGCGAGGACCTGGAGCTGCTCTGGGTCTGCGGGCTGCCCGGGTACGGCCCGGGTGACCTGATCGACATGGCCTTCGACGGCGACCGGGTGACCATCACCTACGACGCCGGCATCGACCGGCCGCTGCGGCTCACCCCCGACGAGGCGCTGGCCCTGGTGGTGGCGCTGCGGATGCTCGCGGAAACGCCCGGGGTGGCCAACCGGGAGGCCGTGGAGCGGGCCCTGGCGAAGATCGAGAACGCGGCCGGCGACCTGGTCGGCGCGCCGGTGGCGGTGCGGCTGCCCGGCGACACCCGGCAGGTCGAGGCGCTGCGCTCGGCGGTCGAGGGCGGCCGGGCGCTGCGGATCACCTACTACACGGCGGCGCGGGACGAGACCACCGAGCGCACCATCGACCCGCTGCGGATGCTGATGGTCGGCGGCCGGGCGTACGTGGAGGCGTGGTGCCGCCGGGCCGAGGCGGTCCGGCTGTTCCGGGCCGACCGGATCGACGCGGTCACCGAGCTGGACGAGCCGGCCGTGGTGCCGCCGCAGGCGCGCCCGCACGACCTCACCGACGGGGTGTTCCGCCCCTCGCCGGACCTGCCGCTGATCACCCTGCGCATCGGCCGGGGCGAGCGGTGGATCACCGAGTACTACCCGTGCGAGCGGGTGGAGGCCGGCGACGGCGACCAGTGGCTGGTCTCGCTGCGGGTGACCGACCTGGGCTGGGCCCGCCGGTTCGTGCTCGGGCTGGGGCCGGAGGTCAGCGTGGTCGCCCCCGCCGAACTGGCCGACCAGGTGCGCGCGCAGGCGCTCGCGGCGCTGGAGGCGTACGGCACACCGGTGCTCGGCGCGGCGACGTCGGCCGACCCGGCGGTGGGGGCCGTCACCCAGTAGGCTGACCGCCGTGGTGAAGTGGATCGTTCTCGCGGTGGTGCTGTTCGCGCTCGTCGTGCTGGCCCTGGCGGTCCGGCCGGTGCTGGCGCGGCTGCCCCGGCTGCGTCGGGCGGCGCTGGCGCTGCAGCGGCGCCAAGCCGACGCGGAGGCGCTGCGCGAGGCCGCCGAGGCGCTCTCCGAGCGGGCCGAGACGCTCCAGCAGCAGGTCGAGACCACCACGCAGCGGGTGGAACTGATCAAGGCCAAGCGGGGTAAGTGATCGACCTCGGTCGGTGAACCGCACGCTGGCTGCGCGATCGGTGCCCCTTTCGCGCACCGATGAACGCCGGTAGGTGGTTGACGGGACCCGCGAGGGTGGTCAAGACTTCACCGGCCGGACGCGTCACCAGCGGCCCGGCGGGTGGCAACGGCTCTCGACGCACGTACGATGGGCTGCGACACACCCTTCGACACAGAGCGACTGGAGCTTCCCATGGGTGCCCTCAAGCCGTGGCACATCGCCGTACTCGTGGTCGTGCTGATCCTGCTCTTCGGCGCGAAGCGGCTCCCCGACGCGGCCCGCTCGCTGGGCCGCTCGCTGCGGATCATCAAGGCGGAGACCAAGAGCCTGCAGGACGACGACCGCGACCTGGCCGAGAAGGCCGACGCGCAGGCCGGCTACCAGCCGCTGCCGCCGCACACCGGTCAGCAGCCGTACGCGCAGCAGCAGTTCGCCCCGCAGCAGGCTCCGCAGCAGCCGGTCGCCCCGCCGGTCGACCCGGTGCAGCGCGTCCGCGACAACTGATCGAAGGGCCCGACCACCGTGGCCTTCGCGCTTCGTAAGCGCGGTCCGAGCGACTTCCAACGGGCCGCCGACGGGTCGATGACGCTCATCGAGCACATTCGTGAGCTGCGTAACCGTCTCTTCCGCGCCTCGCTGGCGATCCTGGTCGGCTTCGGGTTCGGCATCTGGCTCTCCGGTCCGGTGCTGCACCTGTTGCAGCAGCCGTACTGCGATCTGCCGAAGGCGCGCCTGGTCAACGGGTCGTGCAACTTCGTCCAGCTCGGTCCGGCCGACCTGTTCCTGCTCCAGCTGAAGGTCGGCCTCTGGGTGGGTCTGATCATCGCCGCGCCGGTCTGGCTCTACCAGCTGTGGGCGTTCATCGCCCCGGGCCTGCACCGGCACGAGCGGCGGTACGCCTACTTCTTCACCGCCCTGGCGGCACCGCTGTTCGCCGCCGGTGCGGTGCTGGCGTACTTCGTCACCGCCAAGGGACTGGAGTTCCTGCTCAACGTCTCCGGCGGCGGCGACATCACCACCACGCTCGACATCACCCGGTACATCTCGTTCGTCACCAACCTGATCCTGCTGTTCGGGGTGGCGTTCGAGTTCCCGCTGGTCGTGCTGATGCTCAACTTCGCCGGCCTGGCCAGCGCCAAGAAGCTGCTGAGCTGGTGGCGGGTGGCGGTCTTCGTGTTCTTCGCCTTCGCGGCGGTGGTCACGCCGACCCCCGACCCGTTCGGCATGACCGCGTTGGCGCTCTGCCTCTCGGCGCTCTACTTCGCCGCGGTGGGGGTGGCCTTCATCAACGACAAGCGCCGGGGTCGGGGCAAGGAGATCTACTCCGACCTCAGCGACGACGAGGTGTCGCCGCTGCAACTGGACAACGAGCCGGTCGAGGCGACCCCGCGGGTCGACTTCTCCGGGCCGGTCGGGGCCCCGGAGCCGGTGGCCGCGCCCGCCCCGATCGACCGCCGCTTCGACGACATGACCTGACGGGCGTCCGCGCCCCGGGTCTCGACGACGCCGCTCCCGCCAGCCGGGGGCGGCGTCGCCTCGTTCCCGGCCTCGCCCCGGCGAACCCGATGATCGGGTCGCAGCTACCGACGCGACACGCCGACGGCAGTGTCGGAGAATGCGACTGGATCATGTGCGGCCCGCCGGTCACCCCGCTGGGAGATGCAGGCGATCAGCGGATCAGAGCACCTGCGACAGGAAGCGGCGCAGCCGGGGATGCTCCGGCGCCTCGAAGATCGCGGCCGGCTCGCCGGCCTCCAGGACCACGCCGTGGTCCATGAAGGCGACGGTGTCGGCGACCTCGCGGGCGAAGCCCATCTCGTGGGTGACCACCACCATGGTCATGCCGCCGGCGGACAGGTCGGCCATCACCGCGAGGACGCCCTTGACCAGTTCCGGGTCGAGCGCCGAGGTGGCCTCGTCGAAGAGCATCACCTGCGGTTGCAGCGCCAGCGCCCGGGCGATGGCCACCCGCTGCTGCTGACCGCCGGACAGGTGCGCCGGCCGGGAGTCCGCCTTGGCGGCCAGCCCGACCAGCTCCAGCTGGGCGCGGGCGACCGAGGTCGCCTCGTCCTCGGAGAGCTTCCTGATCCGGCGCAGCGCCAGGGTGATGTTGCGCAGCACGCTCATGTGCGGGAAGAGGTTGAACTGCTGGAAGACCATGCCGACCCGCTGGCGCAGCGCGTCCGGGTCGTCGCGTAGCACGCTGCGCCCGTCGAGCAGCACGTCGCCCCGGTCCGGCTCGATGAGCCGGTTGATGGTGCGCAGCAGCGTGGACTTGCCGGAGCCGGAGGGGCCGATCACACAGGCGGTGCCGCCGCGCGCGACGTCCAGGTCGGCGCCGCGCAGCACCTTGTTCGCCCCGAAGGCGAGGTGGACGTCCCGGACGGTGAGGCTGACCGAGGTGGTGGTGGCGGTGTCGGTCATCGCTGGTCCCTTCCGGCGGTGGGGCTCGGGGGCAGGGCGGTCTCGCCGGCCAGGGCCAGGCCGCCGTCGTCGTCGGGGTCGACGGTCACCGACCGGCCCTGGCGCAGGCGCCGGTCGATCCAGTTGACCGCGTGGGTCAGCGGCACGGTCAGCGCCAGATAGAAGAGGCCGGCCAGCAGCAGCGCCGACTCGTTGCCGGTGGTGGCGGCGTAGTCCTGGCCGATCCGGAACAGTTCCCGCTGGCTGGCCACCAGGCCGAGGAAGTAGACCAGGCTGGAGTCCTTGATCAGCGCGATCAGCTGGTTGACCCAGGCCGGCAGCACCCGGCGCACCCCCTGCGGGATGATCACCAGCCGCATCGCCTCACCCCAGGAGAAGCCGAGCGCCCGCGCCCCCTCCAGCTGCGCGGCCTCGACGCTCTGGATGCCGGACCGGAAGATCTCGCCGATGTAGGCGCCGGCGATCAGCGACAGCGCCAGGATGCCCAGCGGGTAGGGGTTCGGTCCCCAGACCTCCATGCCCAGTGGGGCCAGGCCGACCCCGATCAGCAGGATGGTCGCCGCGGCCGGCAGGCCGCGGAAGATGTCCGTGTAGACCCGCGCCGGCCACCGCAACCATCGGGTAGGCGAGATGCCCGCGACAGCCAGCGCCATGCCGAGCACGGAGCCGAGCAGGGCGGCGGAGATCGCCAGGATCAGCGTGTTGGGCAGCCCGACGGTCAGCATCTCGGGCAGCGCCTCGCGCATCGAGTCCCCGTCGAAGAAGGTCTCCCACAGGGTGCTCCAGGTGTCCATCAGTCTCGTCCCCGTCCGCCCCGCTCGCTCGTCATCCGTACTCAGGAAGAGGTCGACGCTGACGCCGACGGCGCCGCGACGGTGCCGCTACCGGGCCTGAAGTCGGCCGGGATCGGCCGGCCCGGGTAGTACTGCGCCTGGAGCCGGGTCCAGGTGCCGTCGGCGATGACCTCGTCGAGGGCCTTGTTCAGCGCCTCGCGCAGCTTGTCGTTGCCCTTGGCGAACGCGTACGCGGTCGGGGCGGGGCTGAGCTGCTTGGCCGCCACCGTGATCTTGCCGTTGCTGTCCGCGGCGGACTTCTCGCCGATCTCGGCGGGGGCGATCCACGCGTCGGCGGTGCCGGCCTTGAGCTGGTTGATCGCGCCGTTGTAGTCGGGCACCCGCACCGGGTCGAGGTTCCTGCCGGTGGCATAGTCGTCCTGCACCGTGCCCTGCACGACCACGACCCGCTTGCCGGAGAGCTGGTCGAAGCTGGTGATCGGGGAACCGGCGGGCACGTCGAGACCGAAGTAGCCGAAGTCGTAGCCGTTGCCGAAGTCCACAGTCTTCTTGCGCGCCTCGGTGATCGTGATCGAGGAGCTGCCGACGTCGAACTTGCGGTTGTTGACCTGGGAGAGCAGCGCGGAGAAGTCGGTGCCGACGAACTCCACCTTCAGGCCGACCTTCGCGGCCGCCGCGGCGAGCAGGTCGTTGTCGAAGCCGGTGAACCGGCCGTCCTTCAGGTACACGTTCGGCGGCGCGTCGGTCAGCGTGCCGGCGCGCAGCACGCCCGGCTGGATCAGGCCGTACGGGTTCTCGGCGGCCTCGGACGAGTCGCCGCCGCAGGCGGTCAGCGCGGTTGCGGCGAGGACGGCGGCGGTGCCGAGCGCGGCCACCTTGGACAGAGCGGGAAGGAATCGCACAGGTGTCTCCGGATTGATCGGTCGGCGGGCACACGGGCACGCCGGGAGACGGCGTGCCCGACCGGCACACCGCTGCGGTGGTACGAGGAAAGGGGTCGTCGACTACGCGGTCGGGCGGCGACAGCCGTCGCTGCAGACCCGCATCAGGTCGACGTGTCGCCGCTTGACCAGCATCGGGGCGGTCACCGGTACGTCCGGCAGGGCCGCGGGCGCGGCGCCGCCGACGGGCGGGGCGAGAAGGTGTGCAGACATGGTTCTCCTGGGTCCGTGTTGACCTGGGAACCAGGCCACGCTTGCACCGGTGCCACACCGGTGCCTGGTCCTCACCCGGAGCACCCCACCGTGGAGGAGGGTTGCCGGCCAGCGAGCCGGGGCTTGACGCTGGCGCTCATGACCTGCCCAGAAGGCTAGCAGCACCGCCGGGCAGATCGTCCAGCCGTTATGACGGCCCTCACGTCCGCCCCTTACCGGCGTCGACAGGGCACCCGGCGTCGTCAGCCGGCGCGTCGGTGGGGGAGTGCACCACCGTCGCCCTCGCCACCCCCGCGTTCGGCGCCGCCCGCGTTCGGGGCCACCGAGCTCGCTACCGCCGCGCACACCACCACCGCCCTCGGCGGCGCAGGCCACCACGGCGGAATTGGCCGGAGCGCGCCGCGCCAGCCGGTGCCAGGGTGGGGGACACCGGCGCGCCCAGCCGCACCGCGTCACCCGGGCTGCGACTCCACTGGGTGCCGTTCTGACGGCCGTTGCTCCGACCGCCACCGAGTCGCCGAGGAGGGCACCGCGATGACCGATCCGCTGGGGGACGCCGACGGGACCGAGGCGCTACGCCGGGTGTACGAGGCGTCCGGGCCGTACCTGTCGTCGCTGGCGGACCGGCCGGTGCACGACCCGGACAGCCTGGCGCTGCTCGGCCAGCTCTGGTCGCCGGCCGGCGGCGGGCTGCCCGAGCGGGGCGAGGGCGCGGTCGCCGCGCTGGAGCGGTTGCTGCGGGTCGGCACGGCCGCGGCCACCCACTCGGCGGGTCCGCGCTTCTTCCACTTCATCATCGGTGGGACGACCCCGGCCGCTCTCGCCGCCGACTGGACCGCCGCCCTGCTGGATCAGAACGCCGCGTTCCGCGCCTCGTCGCGGCTGGCCAGCGAGGTCGAGACGATCGCGTTGACCTGGCTGCGGGAGCTGTTCGGGCTGCCCGCGACGTTCGGCGGCGCGCTGGTCACCAGCGCCACCTTCGCCAACGTCACCGGCCTCGCCGCCGCCACCCACTGGTGGGGCGAACGACACGGCGTCGACGTCGCCGCCGACGGGCTGGCCGGGCTGCCCCGGATGCCGGTGCTTTCCGGCGGGTACCTGCACCCCAGCGACCGCAAGGCGCTGCAACTGCTCGGCCACGGCCGCAACACGGTCGAGATCCACGCCCGCGACGGCGCGGGCCGGGTCGACCTCGTCGCCCTCGACCGGCGCCTGGCCGAGCTGGCCGCCCCGGCGGTGGTCATCGCCAGCGCCGGCGAGGTGGACACCGGCGACTTCGACCCGCTGGCCGACCTCGCGGACATCGCGGAACGGCACGGCGCCTGGCTGCACGTCGACGGCGCGTTCGGGATCTTCGCCGCGCTCTCCCCGCGTACTGCCGGGCTGGTCGCCGGGATCGGGCGGGCCGACTCGATCGCCGGTGACGGGCACAAGTGGCTCAACGTGCCGTACGAGAACGGCTTCGCCTTCCTCAGGGACCCGTCCCGGCTGCCGGCCGCGTTCGGGATGCCGGGCGCGGCGTACCTGCCGGGGGAGGGCAGCGCCCTGCCGACACCCGGCGAGGGCGCGGACTACGCCCTGCTCGGGCCGGACTCCTCGCGCCGGGCCCGGTCCCTGCCGATCTGGGCGACGCTGGCCGCGTACGGGCGCGACGGCTACCGGGCCATGGTGGAACGCCACCTCGACCTGGCCCAGCGCCTCGCCCGCCGGGTCGACGAGACGCCCGAGCTGGAACGCCTCGCCGAGGTGCCGCTCTGCATCGTCTGCTTCCGGGCCCGCCCGGCGGGCGTACCCGAAGCGGCGCTCGACGAGGTCAACCGGCGGCTCGGCGCGGCCCTGCTCGCCGACGGCCGGGTGTACGCCGGCACCACCGTCCACGACGGACGGGTGGCGCTGCGCCCGGCGATCGTCAACTGGCGCACCACCGAGGCCGACGTCGACCTGCTGGTGGACGTGGTCCGTGAACTCGCCGCGAAGGTGGTCGCCGAACTGGGTTGAGGAGAGGTGCATCCACCAGCAGGCGTCGGGGCGAAGCAATGGTCGTGACGACAGTCACGGATCTGGTCGCACCGATGAAGGGTTCGCCGATGAAGATCGCACGACTCGCCGCCCGCCTGGCCGTGGGCACCATGGCCACCGTGCTGGCCACCGCCGCCGTCGCGGTGCCCGCCGCCCAGGCCTCCGGCAAGCAGCCGGGCACTCGCAGCCTGGCCGAGGTGCTCACCAAGGACACCAGCGGCTTCGACCACAACTCGCGGGACTTCGACGTGCTCACCGCGGCCGTGCTCGCCGTGCTGGAGGCCAAGCCGAACTCCCCGGTGAAGGTGCTCGCCGACGGCACGGTCGCGCTGACCGCGTTCGTCCCCACCGACGCCGCGTTCCGGGAACTGGTCCGGGACATCACGCACGCCCACCGGCTCCCCAGCGAGCAGGCGGCGTTCACGGCCGTCGCCGGGCTCGGCATCGACACCGTGGAGAACGTGCTGCTCTACCACGTGGTGCCGGGCGCGACCATCGACCGGCGCGCGGCGGTCAAGGCCGACGGCGCGGAGCTGACCAACGCGCTGGGCGCCACCGTCGAGGTGGACGTGCGGCGCTGGTGGCACTTCCGCCAGGTACGGCTGATCGACGCCGACACCAGCGACCGCGACGCGCGGGTCGTCGCGTACGACATCAACAAGGGCAACCGGCAGATCGCGCACGCCGTCGACCGGGTGCTGCGCCCGATCGACCTGCCCTGACCCGGCACTGACGACGCCACGGCGCCCGGCTCCTGCCGGGCGCCGTGCGCGTGCGTGCCCGCCGGGAGCGCGGCGTGAGGAAAGATTCGCCACCCTGGTCTGCTGACATCTGTTCCCTGCACGGCATCTTGACGTCCTGCTGCATCGGCCCGCCCTGAGCCGCTCACGGTCGAGACAGCCGTGGCCTGGGACCGTCCTTCATGGTGAGCCGAACCCGGCCGGCGAAGAATCACCGTCCCGGCCGTAGCGCGTCGGCCGCTTAGAGGGTAGAAACATGTAAACCCTTCTTTCACAGCGTGATAGAAGTCGACCGGGCCAGAGAGCGCTCTCACGCAGTGTGGCGCGAGGCGCCCCTGTCCTCGTCGAACGCATGTTCCCACCCCGCCTCGCTGCGTCCGGAACGCGTTCCGGCCAGCGGAGAGGACGAATCACATGACGACGCAGTCCCCTGGTGTGCGGCGGCGAATCGGCCGGGCGCTCGCGTTCGGTCTCGTGCTGACCGTGGCTGCCACCGCGACGAACACGGCGGCAGCCGCGGGTCCGCCGCGGTACGGTACGCCGGACTTCGGGCCCAACGTCAAGATCTTCGACCCGAGCACCCCGATCGACGAGATCCAGGCCACGCTGGACGCGACGCACGCCCGGCAGGTCGGCAACGAGATGGGCACCGAGCGGTACGCCTACCTTTTCAAGCCGGGTAGCTACGGCACCGCCGAGCAGCCGCTGCAGGTCAAGGTCGGCTACTACACCGAGATCTCCGGTCTCGGGGCCTCACCCACGGACGTGGACATCAACGGCAAGGTCGAGGTCTACAACCGCTGCCTCGAGGGCGGCGGCACGAGCAACTGCCTCGCGCTGGTCAACTTCTGGCGCACCCTGTCCAACCTGTCGATCAACATCAACGCGACCGGCCAGGACGGCTGCCGGTCGTCGGCGAACTTCTGGGCGGTGTCCCAGGCCGTGTCGATGCGTCGGCTCGACATCAGCGGCGGCGGGCTGTCGCTGATGGACTACTGCACCGCCGGCCCCCAGTACGCCAGCGGCGGCTTCATCGCCGACTCGCGGCTGCCCGCCACCGTCAACGGCTCCCAGCAGCAGTGGCTGACCCGCAACAGTGAGGTCGCCAACTGGTCCAACGCCGTGTGGAACCAGGTCTTCGCCGGCGTCGTGGGCGCTCCGGACGACGCCGGGTTCCCGAACCCGCCGTACACCACGCTCGACACCACCCCGCTCAGCCGGGAGAAGCCCTACCTGTACGTCGACGCGAGGGGCCGGTACAACGTCCGCGTGCCCGCCGTGCAGCGCGACAGCCGCGGCGTCTCCTGGGCCGGCGGCATGACGCCGGGCCGGACCATTCCGATCCACGACTTCTTCATCGCCAAGCCGTCCGACCCGGTGCACGTCATCAACAGCCAGCTCGCGCGGGGCAAGCACCTGCTGCTCACGCCCGGCGTGTACGACATCGCACGCAGCATCGAGGTCAGGCGTCCCGACACGGTGGTCCTGGGCCTGGGCCACGCCACCCTCACCGCCGTGAACGGCGCCGTCCCGTTGGACGTCGCCGGCGTCCCCGGCGTCGTCGTGGCCGGCGTCACGATCGACGCCGGCCCCACGGAGTCGCCGGTCCTGCTGCGGGTGGGCCGGAAGCACGGCCACAACGCCAGCACCCCGCACAACCCGACGACGCTGTCCGACGTGTACTTCCGGGTCGGCGGGCCGCACATCGGCCGGACGAACATCGCGCTCGAGGTGAACAGCGACCACGTCCTCATCGACCACACCTGGGTCTGGCGCGGCGACCACGGCGTCGAGGGCTTCACCGAGGGCGTCAACGGTGACACCGAGCGCTGGCGGACCAACACCGGTCGCTACGGTGCCGTCATCAACGGCGACCACGTGACGGCGACCGGGCTGTTCGTCGAGCACTTCCAGCGGTACAACACGGTCTGGAACGGCGAGCACGGCACGACGGTCCTGTACCAGAACGAGCTGCCGTACGACCCGCCGACGCAGGCCGACTGGATGAACGGCGACGTCGAGGGGTGGGCCGGCTACAAGGTCGACGACCGGGTGAAGCACCACACCCTCCACGGCGGCGGCGTGTACGTCTTCAACCAGAACAACCCGTCGATCCACACCGAGAACGGCTTCGAGGTCCCGGTGACGCCGGGCGTCAAGCTGCGCCACATCATGACCGTCAACCTCAGCGCCGGCACGATCGACCACGTGGTCAACGGCGTGGGTGACCCGGCCGACACGACCCGGGTCGGCGCCCCGGTCTACGTCACGGAGTACCCGACCCCGTAACGGCACCGACGCGCCCGGCGCACCCGTCGCCGGGGGATGGGGACCAGGAGACGGCCGCAGGAAGGATCCTGCGGCCGTCTCCGTTCGGTGCGGGCACGCAGGATTGGGGTCCGACGCTGCCGTGGTGTTCGGCGGGTGCCTACGGTCTGTGACCGTGGCCATACGGGGGATGCTTGCTCGGCGGCGCGATCGGGGCTAATTTTGCTTCGTCAAGCAAGGGTATCTAGGAATCGTTGCGGGCTTGGCTCCGGCCGTCGTGCGAGTGAATCTCCGCGCAGCCGGACCGGGCTCCGTTGCCGTTCCGCAAGTCCGGATGCCTACCGCGCCCCGTGTCGTTCAGGAGTCGGCCATGATTTTTCGGGGAGCTCACCGCAGCTACGGCGACGAGCAACGATGCCGGGCGGCCCGGCGGCGGATCCGGGAGACGCTCGCGGTACGCCGGGCCGCCGTGGCGGCCGGGCAGCCGAGCGTCAAACTGCCCGACGAGGTGAAGTCGGCCGCCTGAACAAGGCGCCACTGGTCGCCGCCCGCCCGATGGCGACACCGAGACGTGCTCGTCGGGACGGCGTCTAACCGCTCCCGGCGGCCGGACCCCGGTCCTCGAACTCGTAGGTGGTGGTCAGGCCCTCGGGCAGATCAGGGACCAGGGCATTCGTGCCGTCCACCACCTGGACGTAGCGCTTACCCTGAAAGATCGAATAGCTCCCGCTGGCCACCTGCTCGATCTTGAAGAGCTGTGTCTGCGCGGTCCGGTCGCACACCTGGCCGCGGACGCTGCCCGGCGGGGCGTCGTGCACGACGGTCATGCAGAGCCGGCTGGCGCCGCGCGGCGCGGCCAGCATGATCCGGAATTTGCCCCCCTCGGGGTGGAGGACCCACAGGGTCCGGTCGTTGACGCCCCGTTCGGTGGTGGCTCGCACCCGGTCGTCGTCACGGCCCATTGCCAGCGCGGCTCCACCCATGCCGGGCACCACGATGAGTACCTGCCGCCGGCCGCCGAGGATCTCCTGCGGTCCCGCAGACGCGGTCACGGACGCGACGACCGACGGCGGGACCTCGCCCGCCGGGCTGATTGCCCCGTCCGGCGTCTCGATGTGGTCCCGTGCCTGCAGCAGGGTGGCGCCAGCGGTCACGACCAGCACGGCCAGCCCCGCGCCAGTGACGGCCGCCCGGCGCCGCCGGCGCTGATCGCTGCGGCGGCGCAACGTCTGTGCTGCGGGGAGTTTCGTGACTTGCCGGACCGCGTCGGCGATGGCCGTGAGGTCATCGTGCGGATCAGCCATGGGAGGTTTCCTCCTGGTGCGCGTCGGTCAGCATCCCGGCCATCGCTCTCCGGCCGCGGGCAAGGTAGGTCTTGACGGTCCCGATGGGCGCCTGCATCTCGGCTGCCACCTGGGCGACGCTGAGATCGTTCAGGTGGTGCAGCACGACGGCGCGGCGCTCGTTGGCGCTCAGCCGTTGCAGCGCCTGTAGCAGGGCGACGTGGTCCTCGTTGAGTCCAGGCACGCTCTGGTCGACGGCGGCCCGGTGGTGTGCGCGTATCCGGTTGAACGTCTTGCGCCAGCTGCTCACCGCGATGCGGGAGGCGACCCGGCGGACCCACGCCTCCGGGCTGTCGGCCTCCCGCACCGTCTGCCAGCGCTGCCAGGCCCGCATGAAAGCCTCGGCGACGGCGTCCTCCGCCTCGCCGCGGTTACCGGTCAGTGCATAGACGTGACCCACGACCCGTCCCGCGCAGGCCGCGTAGAGGGCGTCGAACTCCTCGGCGTCACGCATCTGACCGGTGCCCCCTGACGTGTCGTCCCGTGATCACCGCCGCATGCAACCCGGCCGGGATTGCTGGTAGCAGCAGCGCGGGGCAGAGTTGTGACTGGCGTCACACAAAGATTGATCAACCGGCCGACTGGTCCAGGCGTCATCGTGCCGTCCCGGGAGAGGCCCGTGGCGGAGAGGACGATGTGCGACGACGGCAACGACGCGCCCTGACAGCCGGTGTGCTCGCGACCGCGCTGGCGGCGGCCGGCCTGACGGCCTCCCGAGCGGACGCGCAGGAGCGGCCGGAGGCGGCGGTCTCCGGGCCGCGCGGCACCTTCACGTTGATCACGGGAGATCGGGTGTCGCTCGACGCCGGCGGTCACCTGGACATCCAGCGGGCACCGGGACGGGCCGGCATGCGGTTCGTGACCAGCCGGGAGGGGGGACACCGGTACGTGATCCCGGTCGACGCGGTGCCGCTGCTGCGCGACGGGCGACTCGACCGGCGGCTGTTCGACCTCACCACGCTCGGCGAGTTCGGCTACGACGACCGGACGGCGGAGCTGCCGCTGCTGGTCGCGTACCCGGAGAACAAGCCGGCGCAGGCGCGGTCCGCCGCCGACGACGCCGCCCGGGTGCGGGCCGACCTGCCCGCCGCCGATGCGCTGGCCGTGCGGGCGGGCCTGGACGAACGGGCCGCGCTCTGGTCGTCCCTGACCCGCGGTACGCCGTCGCAGCGCACGCTCGCCGCCGGGATCACCCGGGTCTGGCTGGACGGCAAGCGCCGGGTCGCCCTGGAGCACAGCGTGCCGCACATCGGCGCCCCGGCGGCCTGGCAGGCCGGCTTCGACGGCAGCGGCGTCACGGTCGGCGTGCTGGACACCGGGATCGACGCCGGCCACCCCGACTTCGCCGGTCACCTCACCGCGGTCAAGGACTTCACCGGCGGAGGCGACCCCGGGGACGCCGTCGGCCACGGCACCCATGTGGCGTCGACCATCATGGGCAGCGGCGCCGCCTCCGGCGGCAGGAACCGCGGCGTGGCGCCGGGCGCGAAGCTGGTCGTCGGCAAGGTCTGCGCCACCTACGACTGCCTGGACTCGGACATCATCGCCGGGATGGAGTGGGCCGCGTCGCAGGCCCGGGTGGTCAACATGAGCGTGGGCGGCGTCGACACGCCGGGTCTGGACCCGCTGGAGACCGCGGTCCAGGACCTGAGCCGCCGCTACGGCACGCTCTTCGTGGCCGCCGCCGGCAACGAGGGCAAGCCGAAGTCGGTCTCCTCGCCGGCCTCCGCGGACGACGCCCTCGCCGTCGCCGCGGTCGACGCCGACGACCAGCGGGCGTACTTCTCCAGCCGGGGTCCCCGCGTCGGCGACAACCACATCAAGCCCGAGATCAGCGCGCCGGGTGTGGACATCGAGGCGGCCGCTCCCGGCGGTGGCTACACCACCCTGTCCGGCACGTCGATGGCGACCCCGCACGTGGCGGGCTCCGCCGCGATCCTCGCCGGGCAGCACCCGGACTGGTCCGGCCGGCAGCTCAAGGCCGCCCTGATGAACTCGGCCAAGCCGGCCGGCGACGACAGCCTCTACGAGCAGGGCGCGGGCCGGCTGGACATCGGCCGCGCGGCCGCCCAGCCGATCGTCTCCGACACCGCCGCCATCGACTTCCCGGTGCAGCGCTGGCCCCACGCCGACGACACCCCGATCACGCAGGTCGTCGGCTACCGCAACACCGGCACCACGCCGGTCACCCTGTCGCTGGCCGTCGGCCCGACCCCGGCCGGCATGATCACCGTCAGCCCGACCACGCTGGTGGTTCCGGCCGGCGGCAACGCCGAGGCGACGATCACCGTGGACACCCGGGTGGACGCCCCCGACGGCGTCTACCAGGGCGCGCTCACCGCGACCGGCGCCGGGGACCTGCGGGTGCGGACGCCGTTCGCGCTCAACCGGGAGATCGAGAGCTACGACGTCCGGCTCGACCACACCGGGCGCGACGGCGCACCGGCCACCGAGTACGAGACCACGGCGGCGAACCTGAGCACCGGCGAGTTCACCAAACTGGCCGGGCAACCGGGCGGCGGCACGATGCGGCTGCCCAAGGGCCGCTACGCGCTGTACAGCACCATCCACGACGGCGCCGCCTCCACCCTGCTCGTGCAGCCGGTTCTGGACGTACGCGGCCCGGTCACCGAGGCGCTGGACGCCCGTACGGCCCGGCCGGTCTCGCTGACCGTGCCCCACCCCGACGCCGCACCGCTGTCGATCAACGTGAGCGCGAACTGGGACGACGGCTTCCGCTACCCCGGCGTTCAGCTCAGCGGAGCGTCGTTCGCGGACGTCTTCTTCGGCCGGATCGGGCCCGCCGTCGCGGCCCCCGAGTTCACCTCGATGCTGGGCATCGGGCTCGCCCGCCCCGGCCCCGACCGGACCTTCCGGAACAGCCCCTACACCTACGACCTGGCGTACGTGCGCCAGGGCGACATGTTCACGGGCCTGACCAGGATGCTCTCACCGGAGAACCTCGCCACCGTCAAGGCGACCTACCGGAGCCAGTCGACCACCGCGACCGCCGTCCGCTTCCACCGGGCGGCGTCCCCCGCCGGCGGCCCGATCGGTTCGAGCACGTCGTTCGACCTGCCGTTCCACGCCACCGAGTACTACAACACCGACGGTGGACTCGTCTGGACGTCCACGTTCCTGGAGGGCGAGAACCTCACCACGCAGGAGTTCACCTTCCAGCCGGGCCGGACGTACACCCAGACCTGGAACGCGGCTCCCTTCGGGCCCACCATGGGCGGGGCCCCGGCCTTGGCGTCGCTGGGGTACGCGGGCCGCGACGGCGACATCATCTCCGTCGAGCCGCCCCTGTTCGGCGACGCGACCGGCCGCCCCGGCAGCCGTTACGACGTGCCGGTCCACTTCCGGTTGTCGCGAAACGGTGAGGAGATCGCCACCGCGGACGGCCCGTTCGCCGAGTTCCAGGTGCC
Organism: Micromonospora sp. CPCC 205739; assembly: GCF_036906795.1. Classification (NCBI taxonomy): domain Bacteria; kingdom Bacillati; phylum Actinomycetota; class Actinomycetes; order Micromonosporales; family Micromonosporaceae; genus Micromonospora; species Micromonospora sp. CPCC 205739. The sequence goes on from NZ_JBAKHS010000011.1 coordinate 145,736, forward strand.
GGCGGCCGAAGCCACCTACACCCTGGAGGCGACCGCCACCCGCGGCGCACCGGACACCCTGTCGACGTCGGTCTCGGTGGCCTGGACCTTCACCTCGGCGCACACGTCGACGCCGCAGCGGCTGCCCCTGACGACGGCCCGGCCGATGCCCGTACTCGACGACACCAACACGGCACGGGCGGGTCGGACGATGACCATCCCCGTGGCGCTGGACCGGCAGGCGGGCTCGTCGGCCGGGCCGAACCGCACGCTCGGTGTCTCCGCGTCCTTCGACGACGGCCGGACGTGGGTGGCGTTGCCGGTCGCCCGGGGCGTCGCCCGCATCACCCATCCGCGGCAGCCCGGCTTCGTGTCGCTGCGCCTGACGGCCACCGACACCGCCGGCAACACGGTGACGCAGACGATCCAGCGGGCCTACCGGATCGCCTGACCAACGGCCGAGTTCGGGGGCGGCGCCTGCGCGTCGGCGCCGCCCCCGGACCGCCGCGTCGCCGATCAGCCGCATTCCACGTACGCGTCGTCTCCTGGACGCAGGGCCCGGCGAAAGTCGCGAAAGGTGCGCAGGACCCCGTCGGTGCTGCGGTGCTTGAGGTCCGCGAGTCCGGGGTATCGGGAGCTTATGCCGAATGTGGGGCAACTCGTCGGAGACCGTTACCGCCTGGTCGAAAAGATCGCCAGCGGCGGTATGGGCGACGTGTGGCGGGCCGTCGACGAAACTCTGGACCGCTGCGTGGCGGTCAAGATGCTGCAGTCCGGCCTGGTCACCGACGCCGGCTTCGGCGAACGGTTCCGCCGCGAGGCACGCGCGATGGCGGCCCTGCGTCACCCGGGTGTCGCCCAGGTCTACGACTACGGCGAAATGTCCCGGCCCGGAGCGCCGGTCCTCGCCTACATAGTGATGGAATGTGTGCAGGGACAGCCCTTGTCGGAGCGGATCGCCGAGGTCGGCCGGCTGGGCACGGCCGAGACGATGTCGGTCGCCGCGCAGACCGCCCGGGCCCTGCAGGCCGCGCATGACGCTGGCGTCGTCCACCGTGACGTCAAGCCCAACAATCTGATCATCGAGCCCGACGGGCACGTCGTACTCGTTGATTTCGGCGTTGCCGTCACGCAGGAAGCGGCGAGCCTGACTGGAGCGAACGAGGTCGTCGGCACTGCCCTGTACATGGCGCCCGAGCAGGTGTCCAAGAACGAGACCACCCCGGCGATCGACATCTACGCGCTGGGCGCCGTCGTCTATCACTGCCTCGCCGGTGGACCCCCGTACCAGGGTGACAACGCCGTCGCGGTGGCCCTGCGGCATATCGAGGACGAACCGCCGCCGCTGCCTGAGGACGTCCCGGCGGAGGTTCGGCAGCTGGTGGCCACCGCGATGGCCAAGGAGCCGACTCACCGGTTTCCGACGGCGGCGGCCATGGCCACCGCGGCGCAGGACCTCGCGGACGCGTCCGGCCGGCAGGTGCAGGCCGCTGCCGGGGCGGCCTGGGCGGGGCGGCAAACCGTGCACCTGGCCGCCCGGCAGCCGGCCCTCGGTGGTGCGTCGAGCCGGGCCGTCAGTCGTGGAAAAACGACGCACGCGGTGCTTCTCGGATCGCTGGCCGCCGTGGCTGCCGTCCTGGTGCTCGCTGATCCCACCGGGGTGATGTCGGGCCCGACCGGGCGACCGTCGGTGCCTCCCGCGGCGCCGTCATCGGTGCCGTCACCGCAGGGGGGACCTAGCCCTGGCGCCGGTGGCGGCGAACCGGCCACCCGCGATTCTGCCGGCATGCCGGTTCGAGCGCCCGGATCCGCTACCCCGACGGCCACCCGTCCAGCAGCCGAGAGGACGGCGGGCAAATCTGCGCCTTCAGGTGGGAGCAGTGTGGGTGCACCCCGCCCCACCATCTCCGAAAGCGCCACCCAGGCACCGACGGCAGCGCCGACGGGCGGAACGACGGCAGCACCGACCGTGCAGCCGACGGAGGAACCAACGGCGGACCCGACCGAGGAACCAACCGAGGAACCGACGACGGACCCGACCGGGGAACCAACGGCGGAGGAGTCGGCAGCCGGGGTGACCGCAGGGCGTCGCGTCTAGCCGACGTACAGGCCAGGGTGGTGGCTGCCGGGTACGGCAGCCACCACCCTGGGATGCGTTACGGCCGGCTTCGGGACACCGGCGGTCGGTGGGTCTGCATCACCTCGTGTCCGTCGCGGTGAGGGTGAACGGCACCGCGGCGCCTAGCCACAGATGGGTGAGGACGTAGCGTGTCCCGCTCGGGATCGTGCCGGACTCGTCGGCGGCCTCCGACGCCGCGGAGCCGAGCAGGGTGCACGACTCGTCGTAGAAGTACAGGTCGAAGTCGTACGGGGTGACGGTGTCGCCGCGTACCTGTACCCGGTGGGCTCCGTCGCCGAAGCTGTCCGGCAGTTTCGTGACCCAGCCGTCCGCGCCCTGCGCTGGTGCCGCGGGCACCGCGCAGGTGGACTTGAACGCGGTGGCGGTCACACCGGTGGTGTCGTCGGCCGTGCCGGTGGTCGGGTTGCCGGTGACGATCAACCCGGTTTCGGTCACCGGGGCGTCCGGCGGCGACGGGGGCAGCGGCTCCACCCCGGTGGCGGTCTGCGAGAAGACCTGCAGCTCAGCGGTCTGCACGTCGCTCTTCGTCTCGCCGAGCGCGGTGTCGGTCCAGAACCGCACGTACTGGGCCTGCACCGGCTTCGACAGCGTGAACTGCTTGTAGTGCAGGTCGGGTGCGGTGGGGCGGGGCGTCTGGTAGCCGAATGCGTCCGCCCGGGTCAGGACGGTCTGCCAGTTCGTCCCGTCGGTGGAGGTCTGCAGGGTGAACCCGCGCAGGCCCTCGAATCGGGAGGTGGTGAACGCGCTGACCTGGACCGAGGAGATCTGCGCCGGTGCGGCTAGTTTGATCACGGCGTTGCCGGTGTCCGCAGGGGCCTTCCAGCTACTTGCCTCGGTGTCGTCGATCAGCCGTGCGGCACCGGTCGCCGTGGCCGAGACGACGGTGGCGCCGTTGGCGGCGGACGCCAGGTTGGGTGCCAGCGCGAATCGCAGGGCGGAGGTCTTACCGGCGGTGATCTTCACGGCTGGGAAAGTTCGGGAGCCGAATCCCTCGGCGGCGATCGTCACCGGGTAGGTGCCGGCGGTCACCGGTGCGGAGAAACCGCCGTCCGTGGACGACGTCCGCAGCGCAGTGACCCGCGCTTCGAAGACGCCGATGATGATGCGGGCGCCGGGGACAGGTTTGCCGGTGGCGGCGTTGACGACGGTGCCGGTCAGGGTGCCGTTGCGGGCCGGGTTGACGTGCTCGTAGGACGGGATGGGGTCGATGTCGTCGCTGCCGTTGCTGGCGGCGTGCAGGCCCAGGCCGCGCTTGGCGAAGGCGCCGTAGACCACGTCCACGATCGCGGTGTAGTCCGACCTGCTGTGGTAGCGGTTGTCCAGCGCGGTGCGGATCGCGTCGCGCATGTCGATGAAGGAGGGGTCGGCCGGGGACAGCGGCATCGCGTCGGTGACGAGCCGTGCGGCCATGTCACCGCCGGCAGCTTCGCCGTAGCGGGCGACGAGACCCTTGCGCATGGCCCACAGGATCGTCGTCCAGATCTCGCCGTCGGAGTGGACCTCGGCGCCGCCGAGGTCGTAGCCGATGTCACCGAAGCCGGTGGGGTTCTGGTCGTAGCTCCAGTTCCGGATGCCACGCTGGCTGTTGCCGGTGACGTGCTGCCCGACCACGGCGGTGGTGGCGAGCTTCTTGCCGTAGAGGTAGTTCAGCGCGTACCAGTCGCCCCAGCCCTCGCCCATGGAACCGGCCTGGTGGGTGGTCAGGGCGTTGTCCTCGGCGCTGACGTAGCGGTTGGACAGCCCGTGCGCGTACTCGTGCTCGATGACGGAGGCGTCGAAGTTGCCGTCGGCGTACGGCCCCTCGAACGTGTCGTTGATCGGCTCCCACAGGAACATGCCGCTCCACGCCGGGATGCCGTCGGGCAGGGTGAGCATGTAGGCGTTGTCCCGGCCGGTGTAGGTGGGTGCGCCGCCGGTCACCGCGCCGGCGTGGACCAGCCCGAGGATGGGGTCGCCGCCCTGACCGCCGTTGGCGCCGTTGGTGGTCTGGAAGTTCCCGCCCGATTCGGTAAAGCCGAGGGCTCGGAACTCGTCGTGGATGCGGTTGTGGTGCCAGAACAGGTTGGTCGCCGCCGGATCGAGGTCCTGGGCGTAGCTCGGCGGCACCGTCTGCCCGTTGCTGCGCGCCCAGTTGGCCGCGTACGCGTAGTTGAACTGGGCGGTCGGGCTTACCGGGCGCGGTGCCTGGTCGGCGGGGACCAGGAAGTTCGAGTAGTTGGCGTACGTGTTCGCGTTGTTGCCGACGGTCGTCGGCCCGGGGACGCCGGCCAGCCCGCTGGGGTCGACGTATCCCGACGGTGACTGGGCGGTCGGCCCGAACGACTTGATGACCGGGGTACCGCCGGCCGGAGCGCCGGGGTGGTTCTCGTAGACGGTGCCTTCGGCGTCGTGCGCTACCAGGGAGGCCTGGTACAGCGTCTCACCGGTCGCCGCGTCGACAACGACGTCCCACGCCTGGTCCAGCGCCTTGACGAAGAGCACCCGGTAGGCCGGTCGGACGCCGTCACGGGTCGGGAAGGCACCCTTCTGCACGTAGGAGTCACCCGCGAAGGGCCCCTTCGCGAAGACCTGGAAGCCGGCGCGTTGCCCGGTCGGCTGCGCGGTGTAGCCGATACCGGCGGCGAGCCGGCCGACCACCCCCTGCAACGCCTGGCCCGCTGACCGCGTGTGCGCGGCGACCAGCCCGCCGCTGCGGGCCGACGTGCCGGCGTAGGAGAGAACTCGTCCGTCCTTGGCGACCGTCACTCCCAGCCGACCGCCGCGCACCGCCGGCAGGCCGGCGTACGTCTGCGCGAAGTTGACCACGTGGGTGCCAGTGCCGACTAGCTCGTGGTCACGAACGACCGTCAGCTCCGCGACGTCCGTCGTGGACAGGCCGAACGTCTCCCGGTTGGCGTCGATGAAGGACCGCGCCACCTCGACCGGCTTGCCCGAGCGCGGGCCGGTGAGCCATCCGCCGTCCTTGCGGATCGTGCGGGGCGTGCCGAACCGCCCGTCCCAGCTGACCCGCGTGCCCGCGCCCGCAGCCGCGACCAACTCGCGCACCGCGGCGAGTTGCGCGTCGGTGGGCCGCACTGATCCCGGCGCACGGCGCACGTCGATCCGATCAACGCCCGGAGGCGACCCGACATCCACGACGGCCGAAGCAACCGACGGACTGAGCGTCAACACGAGGGCGAAGGCCGCCCCGACCGCGAGAGGTGGACGGATACGCATGGAAGCTCCTCTGGGGGTTGGATCATGCCTGCGTCATGCCGGAGGTGGTAGCCCTTGCAATGGACATCGCCGCGACCGGCCGACGCGCAACAACCAGCACTTCCGCCGGCGCGTTTCGCCGAAGCTTCGAGGTAGCCGCCAGCTGGCGAAACCAGTTCCGGCGTCTTGCCGCCGCGGTCCCGCCCCTCGGTTGCTGCAGACCCGTAGCGGTCAGGCCCGGCGTTGCTCGGCCGAGTAGCTCGGCCGCTCCCCGGCGCGGCCACTGAAGCTTCTCGGCGCGAGAGCTCGAGCACCGTCGTACCTGCACCGCCAGCCGCGTCGGCTTCGCCTACCTAGGGCGTGTCGGCTCTGCGTGCCGCCTGCGTGACCCGTCGCCCGTTTCCGGCCTGTCAGGCAGGAGATCGGGTAGCGGCGGGTGCGGTGTGCCAGTAGAGCGTCGGCCCCTCCACCACACGTCCACGGCACAACTCACGAAGAGCCGCTGCCGCCTTGGCGGTGTACACCGGGTCGGCGACCAGACCGGTGTGGTGCTGGAGCCATTGTGCCGCGTCGACGCTGGCCGCCGAGGGTGTCCCGTACCCGGGCCCCAGCCACTCGCGGCGCACCTGCAAGGGCGCGAGGGAAACCGGGTCCGGAACGGGCGCACCGTGGCGGCGCAGCAGTGCAGCCGTCGCCGTGGCCATCCGGCGAACCTGCGTCGGGCCCACGCGAGTCTTGTCGTTGACGAGGATTCCCACCACCTCGGTGGGTAGCCCGGCCAGCGCCACCCCGAGGATCAGGCCGGCGGCGGTGCCACCCGAGCCGACCGGCACGACGATCCGCCGCGGAGCAGGCAGCGTTCCGGCGGCGACCTGCTCGGCGAGTTCGAAGGCCGCCTCGACGAAGCCCAGGCAGCCGTGTGGGTTGGATCCGCCAACCGGTAACAGGCCCGGACGCCGCCCGGTCACGGCCGCGCCGACCAGGAGACGACCTGCCGTCGCGTACGCCGCCGCCACGCTGTCGACGCGGTACATCGTCGCGCCGGCCGCCCGCACCGCCGCCATCTGCGCTTCGACATGTTGGTCGTAGGGCTGCTCGACCGCGACGATGTGGGCTGGTATTCCGGCGGCGGTGGCGTAGCGGGCCACCGCTACCGCATGGTGGCTACCCGTACCGCCCCCGGTCACCACTACACGGCACCGCCGCCGCAAGAGATCCGCCAGACTCCATTCGAGCTTGCGCACCTTGTTCCCGCCGTACAGATGGCCGTACCGGCTGTCATCCTTGATCCACAGATCGTTCTGGTCGATCCGACGCACGCCGGTCGGGCCGGCACCCAGCGGCAGGAAGGGCAGCCGCGGCACAATCGACGGATAGCGGGCATGCACGCGGGGCAGGGCCATCTCATCCGTCCTACTCGCCGCGTTCGCCAGGACCGTCCGGTCCGGCCATAGCGGATTGACATCTGTTCACAAGCCTCTCTTAGCATAGACGCCGAGCGATCGATGTCGGTTTCGGCGCGCTGCGGGAGGCCCAGATGGCAGGACGTCGAAACCTGGCGACTACGACAGCGGTCGTCCTTGGCTGCGTCATCGGCGCAGCGGCACCCGCCGCGGCCACAGACGCCGTGCCCGTGCCCGATGGGCAGTACTACGTGCAGAGCGTCGTCACCGGGCTGAACGCGGCGGAGCACGCCGGCGTCGTCGTGCAGCGGTCCCCGCGCGGCGACGAGGATCGGCAGCAATGGCGACTGCGCACCACGGCCGAGGGGCACCTGCTGGAGAACACCGTCGCCCCGGGATGGTGCCTGGGCCGTCGGGACGCCGCAGCCGTGGCAGTCGGCTGCGCCGAACCGGCCGCCCGGTGGATCGTCACCGCCACCGGACCCGAGAGGTACGCCATCGGCGAGCCCGGGACCGGCCGTGTCCTTACCGCTGTTCCGGGGCGGGCGGGGCTGACCCTGGAGCCGCCCGGGGCGAGCTGGTACCTCACCCCGGTCGAGCCGGTGACCCGCCCGCTGCCGCCCGAGGACGAGCGTCGCCTCGACCAGGTGACCTTCTTGACCGCACACAACGCGTACGCCAACGGGCTCGACGGCGGCTTCGCCCCACCGCTGGTCAACCTCCTTCCGAACCAGGCGCGAGGCATCGAGCGGCAGCTCGCCGACGGGGTACGCGGCTTCCAGCTCGACATCCACCAGACCCGCGACGGCGCCATCCTCTGCCACAACAGCTGCTTTCTGGTGTCCCGGCCAGTGGCGCTCTGGGTCGACCTGCAACGGATCGTGGACTTCCTGCGACGCAACCCGCGTGAATTCGTGACCGTGTTCCTCGAGGACTACGTCAACGCCCCGGTGCTCCGAGCCGAGCTGGCCCGCGTATCCGGCTTGACCGACCTGCTGTACCGGCCGGACCTGGAGGGCGTCCACGCCGCCGGCTGGCCACGGCTGCGCGAACTGCGTGATCGCGACCGGCGACTGCTGATCTTCTCCGACCGTCGGCGGGAGGACGACCAGGCGGGTGGCCTTACCCGGGACACCTTCGGGGTGCTCTACCAGCGCGAGTGGACGGTGGAGAACTACTGGTCCATGGGAGCGGGAATCGGCCAGAGCGACTGGACCTGCGTGAGCCGGTGGCCCGAGTTGCCGCTCACCCTCGGCGACGGCTCCGCGTTCCGACCGTTGTTCGTGATGAACCACTTCCGGGACGCCCCGGTGCCGGTTACCGCTGCGGCGGACAACAGCCGACTGCTCAACCGGGCGCAGCGATTCTGCCAGCCGGCGGCTCGCAAGAAGCCGAACTTCGTGGCGGTCGACCGCTACGACCTCGGCGACGCCACCGCCGCCGTCGCCGCCCTCAACAACTACTGGTGACCGGCCGGTCCTGGTGGAAGATGCCCACGACATCGGTGAGGCCGCTCGGGCTCCGCTGCCCGTGCCGGGTGGTACGTAACCCGTAGTCGCATAGGTGGTCCGACTGGCCGCCGGGCGCGGCCGGGACCGGAGGCGGCAGAAGCTCAAGAGCGCCGGCGGCGGGCACTACGCGGGTGGCTGCTTCCGTTACTGTCGCGGCGTGGTGGATCCGGCTCCTCTGGCGTCGGGCCGAGATGCTGACGTCTTCGCCCTCGACGATCGGCGTGTCCTGCGCCGCTACCGCGAGGGTGGAGACGTGACGGCTGAGGCGGCAGTCATGGCCTACGTGGCGAGTCATGGTTTCCCTGTGCCCAGGGTGTATCAGGCGCGCGGGGCCGATCTCGTCATGGAACGACTGGACGGGCCAACCATGCTGTCGGCGCTCCTCGCCGGTGAGCTCCATGCCAGGCAAGCCGCCAGCTGTCTGGCAGATCTGCATCACCGACTCCACGCATTGCCGCCCCGGCTCAGCGAGTGCGAGGACGTCCGGATCCTGCACCTCGACCTGCACCCGGAGAACGTCATGCTGACGTCGCGGGGGCCGGTCGTCATCGACTGGCGCAACGCCACCGAGGGACCAGCAGACCTCGATGTCGCGCTCTCCGCGGTCATCCTTGCCCAAGTGGCCGTCGAGCAGGCGCACCCTCTGGCATCGCCAGCCGCAATGCTGCTGGACGCCTTCATCGACTGCGTCGGCGGCAACCTGCTGACCGTGCTGGACCAAGCCGTAGCGATGCGGCGCAACGATCCGGCACTCACCCCCAATGAGCGGGAGCGGCTCGACGCCGCTGCCGTCCTCATCACCGGTCAGATAGAGGGAAGACGACGGGCGGCACACGCACAATCCGCCGGTAGGCGGCCTGGCCGCTGATCGAAGAGTTCTGCGGACAGGCGGAGCCCTCCGACCTGGCCGAGGTTCTGATCGAGTTGGCGGCCCTAGCTCACGCCAGCCCTTACCCTGAGGGCCGGGGGAGCGAAGTTGGCCACTGCCTTGAGGGTGCCCAAGTTGGCGTACACTGCATCGAACCGTCAGGGCGGATGATCAAGGACCGGCCCTACCGCGACCGGCGACGGTCTCGACGGCGTGGGTGAGGCTCGCTAACGACGCCTGGTTCCCAGCTGCTGATTCTCCGTGGCGGTCGAGGCGGCTCATGGCTTAGCGGGAGGAGCAGCCATCCAAGCAGCCAAGCTGGCGAGCAGGGGCGGACGGTCACGGACGAGAATACTCGGTGCTGAGGATGCGCAGCCGTGCTGCGGCTAGCCGAAACTCGCCGAGGTCCCAGCCGTCCACACGTCCGGGAAGCCCTAGCTCTCGTTCCTCCCACACTCGATTCCGGAAATCCTCGGACATTGACAAGAGTCGAGCGCACTGCTCGAGCATGAGCTCGGCCAGCCTAGCGTTGCTCTCACCTCGCCGAATCACGTGTTGTCCCAAGATCGCAATCCCAGCACCAGAAACGGCCGCGATAAGGGTCACCCAGGCATCCACGCCGTCAGTCTCGCTGCTCGTGTCAACGTCCATGAGGCGGATCGGGTGTGCTCCAGCCAGCCGAAGAAGAACGGGGCGGCGGGGCGGAACATGGCCTGGGCGTCGCGGCCGACGGCGCCGCCGGGCCGATGCAGGTCGAGCGGTGGGCATGCCTTTCTCTCCTCAAGGGGTGACAGGGACGGGAACGATCCGCCACAGCTCGCGGAGCGCCGTCCGCTGGTGACGCTCGTGGTGTCTCCTGGCACCGCCGAGGACGGCGACTCATGCCGGAGGCGGAAGCTCTGCGTGCCACTTCCGCCCAAGGGAACTGATGGCCCCTGGCTGTTTTTGACGGCCTGGTGGGGAGGCCGGTGGGGATGGAGGAGCCTGCTCGTCGGCCTCCGGCGGGATCGCCGCAGGCTTCCGCCACCCGTTGGAGTCAGCGAATCCGGGCCATCGTGGACGGCAAAGGCCGTGCTGTGCCGCTCAGCGGATTCGGGGTGACCGGCACAGCGGCCCGGCGCGATCGAGGGCCGGTGGGCTGACCCACATCAGCGGCAGGAAGACCGTCAGCTTCTCGAAGCCGAGTCCAGCGATCCGGCGCGAAGGCCGCGCTGGCGTACGCGACTCGCCAAGTAGCACCGGGTGCCGGCACGTCAACCCGCCGTAACCCCGTCCACGCTCAGTCGCCCCAGTCCAACTGGTGCTCGGGAACACCCACTGTCCTGCCATATTCGGTGGCCTCATCCCGACTTGCGTGGTCGTCTCGGCGGTACCGGAAGATCCGGTTAGCGAAAACCACCACACGGTCACCGCCGACGGTGAAGTCCGTGTACCAGCCGCCATCGCTCGCCAGCGACTGGGCGAGAGCCTGAGAAAGCTCATCGGCCACCTCATCCGCCGCTTCAAAGTCGAGAAGGGTCCATACCGGTGGCTGTACTTCCGACGCCGAGCCCGATACGTCCTCCCGCCTGACCCGGGTGATGCTCACCCCCGTCACCCTGAGATCAGCATCCGGGCGCAGGCTCTCGCAAATCAACGTCCCTCGAATCATGAACCGAGGGTGCCAGGACCGTACGACGCTCGCAGCCGGCTGCCCTGGCTGCGGTCGTGCGGGCGCGTCGGCTCTCTTGACCGCCAACTTGCTGCTTTACTATGGCACTAGTAAAGCAGCAAGGGGCTACCGTGTTCGTCTTCCGGCTCGACACCCACTCCGGCGTGCCGCCGTACCTGCAACTCGTCCAGCAGGTCCGCCAGGCGGTGCTGCTGGGCTTCCTCCAACCCGGTGACCGCCTCCCGCTCATCCGCGAGGTGGTCGAGGACCTGGCGATCAATCCGAACACCGTCGCCAAGGCGTACCGGCAGATGGAGCAGGAGAACCTGGTCACCGGCCGGCCCGGCCAGGGCACGTTCGTCAATGAACAGCAGTCGGCCGCGATGTCGGCATCGACGTACACGTCGCTGCGCCGCGGCCTGGCGACCTGGTTGCGCCGCGCCTACGCGGCCGGCCTCGACGAGCAGGCGGTCAACGCGCTTTTTACTTCCGTCCACCAGCAGACGAGGAATGAGGACGTGGCGTGACAGGGACCGAGTTCGCGCTGCGCACCGACGGTGTGGGCAAGCGGTACCGGAGGGGCTGGGCGCTGCGCGACTGCACCCTGGCCCTGCCGGCGGGCGGCGTGATCGCCCTGGTCGGGCCGAACGGCGCGGGCAAGACCACGCTGCTGCGCCTGGTCGTCGGGTTGCTGGCACCGAGCACCGGCACGGTGGAGGTCCTCGGCCACGACGTCACCGCGAGCACCCCGCAAACTCTGTCCCGGGTCGGGTTCCTGGCCCAGGACCACCCGCTGTACAAGCGCTTCACCGTCGCCGAGATGCTCCGCTTCGGCCGGGCCTGCAACCTGCGGTTCGACCAGGGGCTGGCCGAGCGCCGGCTGGCGAAGCTGGGCATCCCGCTCGACCGCAAGGCCGGTACGCTCTCCGGCGGGCAGCAGGCCCAGGTCGCGTTGGCTCTGGCCCTGGCGAAGCGGCCGGACCTGCTTGTCCTCGACGAGCCGGTGGCCAGCCTCGACCCGCTGGCCCGGCACGAGTTCCTGCAGGTCCTCATGGGCGCGGTGGCCGAAGGCGGGGTGACCGTCCTGTTCTCCTCCCACGTCGTGCACGAGCTGGAGCGCGTCTGCGACCACCTGGTCGTGCTTAACCACGGCCGGGTCACGCTCACCGGTGACATCGACACCCTCCTCGCCGAGCACCGGCTGCTCGTCGGCCCGCGCACGGCCACCGACCTCGACCGGGCCGGCGCCGTCGTGGAGGCCGTCCACAGCGACCGGCACACGACCCTGCTGGTACGCGACGGCGCGATCCCGGCCGCGCCTGGGTGGCAGGCCCAGCCGGTCGCGCTGGAGGACCTGGTGCTGGCGTACCTGCGCCGGCCGTCCGAGCCGAGCGCCGCAGTCACGTCGGGGGTGGCGGCATGACGTGGTTGATCTGGCGCCAGCACCGGACCGAGGTCTGCGTCCTGGGTTTGCTTGTCGGCATGTTCGGCATTGCCCTGCTCGTGCTCGGGACGCAGGCCCACGACCTGTTCCCCGGCGGTCCCGCCCGGTGTGCGGGAGAGGCCGGTATCAACGCGGCCTGCGCGGCCTCCTTCCGCCGGCTCGACGAGGAGTACGGGTACGTCGAGAACCTCCTGGCGGGCTTCTATCTGGTCCCCGTCGTCATCGGTGCGTTCCTCGGTGCGCCGCTGCTCGCGCGCGAACTGGAGGACGGCACCTGGCAGCTCGCCTGGACGCAGGCCGTGCCGCGGATGCGCTGGCTGGCGGCCAAGCTCGCGGCACTGGCCAGCGTCACCGTCACGCTCACCGGGATGTTCACCGCGGTGCTCACCTGGTTCCGTCAGCCATTCGACGCGTGGGAAGGGCGGTTCCAGTACGACGCCTTCGACGTGGAGGGACTTGTTCCGGTGGCGTACGCGCTGTTCGCGTTCGGCGTCGCCACCGCCGCGGGGGCGATCCTGCGGCGCAGCCTGCCCGCGTTCGGCGTCGCGTTCGGGGCGTTCCTCGCCGCCCGGATGCCGGTGGCGCTGTTGGCCCGTCCCGCGTACGCCACGCCGCTCACCACCATGGAGCCGGTCCCCGTCGGCGGCTCGAAGGACCAGGCGGGGCACCGGCCCGTGCCCAGCTTCGCTGACTGGATGATCGAACACGGCTACGCAGACGCCACCGGGCGCAGGCTGAGCTGGACCGAGTACTACGAGCTCGAGGGCGCCGCCAACCGGGCCGGCACCAACCTCAACCAGTTCCTGCACGCGCGGGGCATCCAGCAGTTCGGGGTCTACCACCCGGCCGACCGGTTCTGGACCTTCCAGCTCATCGAGGCGGCCCTGTTCATCGCCGTCGCGGCGGTCCTGATCGGTGTGTTGGTGTGGCGGGTACGGCGCCGTATGATCTAGTGCCCTGACCACAAACGTTCACGGTGTTGGTTGACACGCTGTTCGGCTTGTCGGCCGGGCGGCGTGTCGACGTCCACGCTGTGCGGATGGCAGAGCTGGGCTGCGCTTGATGCGTGACACATTGGTTCCACTTGACGCGTTACGGGTTTCCGCGCGATGTGCTGCCGTTGTTACATCGAGTGCTACTCAGCCGGGCGGACTCGACGGCCCGTCAGAGGCGCGCGGTCAGCGGCAGATGTGCGCACCCGATCATGCCAAGGCAACGGCGTCGCCCGCTGGCCGGCGAACGCGACGAGCCATACCCGCGCGATCGCCAAGACAGCGTGGTGCCCTACTGCGACCCAGCGGGAATGTCGTTGCCTGCCGTGTTGACCCGTCCGGGCACGCCTGAAGGGGGGTGCCGGCCGAGATGTGGACATCTCGGCGGGTGCGACCCCGCCACGCGAAGGCCCTCGCTGGGCCCCGCGCCTTGATCCGGCGCCTTAGCGTGGCAGGGATGGCAGCAGACCGCATGGCACCGCCGTCGGAGATGAGCCGCCGGCTGACGTTCCTGTTCGCAGTGGCGGCGGGAGTGGCCATCGGCAACCTGTACTGGGCGCAGCCGCTACTCAGCTTCATTGCAGGCGACCTGCGCGCCGCGACCGCGACGGCCGGCTGGCTCGTCACAGCGACGCAGGTCGGGTACGCCGTCGGCGTGCTGCTGCTCGTGCCGCTCGGCGACGTCCTCGACCGCCGCCGGTTCGTTCCGGTGATGCTGCTGACCTCGGCCGCCGCACTGCTGCTGTGCGCGCTGGCGCCGTCGATCGGCGTACTCCTCCTCGCACTCGGCGTGCTCGGCGTGACGACGATTTCCGGGCAGGTCCTCACACCGCTCGCCGGGGACCTGGCTGGCGACGCCCACCGTGGCCGGGTTGTCGGCGCCGTCGGGTCCGGGACCCTCACCGGTATCCTGGCCTCCCGCACGATCAGCGGGTTCGTCGCCGATGCCGCCGGGTGGCGTGCGATCTTTGCCCTCGCCGCGGTCGTCGCCGTCCTGCTCGCGGTCCTGCTCTATCGCGCTATTCCACCGATGGCACCGCGGACGCGCATGCCGTACCCGCAGCTTATCGCCTCGGTCGGCGCGGTGGTCATGCGCGAGCGGGCGGCCCGATGGACGCTGGTCCTGGCCGCCACAGGGTTCGCCGCGTTCTCGCTGTTCTGGACGGCGCTGACGTTCCTGCTCAGCGGCCCACCGTTCCGGTACCCGGTAGCGGTGATCGGGTTGTTCGGGTTGGCTGGCCTCGCTAGTGTCCTTTCCGGACTGCACGGCGGTCGTCTGCACGACCGCGGTTGGTCGCTCCCGGCCACCGGCGCGGCCTGGGTACTGGCCCTCGGCGCCTTCGTCGTCGCGGCGTTCGCCGGCCGGTCCGTCGCACTTATCATCATCGTGATCATCATGATCGATGTTGCTCTCCAGACGCAGGCCCTCCTCAACCGGGCGCGGCTGTTCGCTCTTTCCCACGAGGCCCGCAGCCGGCTCAACACGGCGCTGGGCACCGGCAACTTCATCGGCGCTGCTATCGGCTCCGCCGCCGCGGCCGCGCTCTGGTCCGCGGGCGGCTGGACAGCTGTCACGATCGCGGGAACGGCGCTCTGCTGCTTCGCGCTCACGGTGTGGGCGCTGGGACGTCGGGGCCCACTCGTGATCGCTTCGCCGGGACGGACGGCGCTGTAACGGACCGCAGCGAAACCTCCCTCAACCGCGCGACATTCGCACGTGGCGCTCGTAGCGCTCCGGAGTCGAACCCGCCAAGACGCCCTCGTGCGCAGTCCCCGCGTCCGCTTCTCGCAGAAGCGGATGCGCCAGTCTCTCCGGCCGCCCCGCGACAGCGGGTAGCCAACGAGCCAGGGCATCGTGTCACGCATCAAGTGAAGCCACGAATGCCTTGCCGCTTTGCTCCCGGCGGCCAGCGGTAGCGCCCCGTCGGCGGCGCGACATGCGAAGAAGCCCCGGGCCGCCTCAGTTGCTGGCAGATCCGGGGCTTGGGAGTTCCTCCTTGCAAGGGCGGTGCCTCCGGCGAGGTCCTCGGGCACTCCGGGATGGCTAGCAAGCGCACGCGGGGGACGAACTGGTGAAGCCGTCAGGCCAAGTCCTCGGGCTTCACCCTCCCCTTCGCGAGAAGGGTTTTAGCGAGGAGCAGGCGGCCGAGGATGACCGCGTAGACGTTGCTGGCCAAGATCAGTGCAGCTGCGCCAAAGTCGCCCTGACCAGCCAACATCAAGGCAGGAAGACCGGCGAACAGCAGCACGGGCAACATGAAGAGCCACAAGGGGAACCGCAGGTAGTAGAGAAGTGAAGGGGCGGAGGGCTTAGGCACGAGGCCATTAGAACCTACGCAGACAAGGAGAGGCGGACGCCTGTCTGTCGACTGAGTGACTGACCGGGTGACGACCGAGGCGAGCGGAGACGGACGTCTGCGGTCGAGCAGCTCGTCAACTGGGGTGGGGTAGCTCAAAGATCGATCTTGATGGCTCTGAACGCGACCGCCGAGGCTTGTAATCGGGGACCGCCGGGCGTACCGGGACGGCCGAACTGGCAGGCTGGCAGGGAGAAGCAACGGCGGCAGGACGGAGACGCGCACGTGGCGGGCTGGAGCGCGATGGCGGGAATGCACGACTTCGTCGTGCCGGACGAGGCAGCCGCACAGGCGTCGGCTGAGGAGCTCGCGGCGTACGGGTTCCCGCGCGTCCTCGCCCGCCCGCACCCGGACGGCGGCTGGCTGGTGATGGCGCTCGACGAGGGCCCCTATCCGGTCGACACCGTGGGCCACCGACAGATCGAGGCGGTGAGCCGTGAAGCGGCGGCGATCGCGCGAGCGCACTGCGGACGGCCCAGTGGTGGCAGCCGGTTCGACGTCAGCCGGATCGCCGAGTATCGCACCTGGACCGCCCCGATCGAGGTGATCGGCGCCAAGGCGCGTCCACCGGTCCCGGAGGTCACCGTCGTCCCGGCGCCGCCCCTGGAGCCCTTGGCGCTCACGCCGGACTTCTCCGCGCCCGGGACCGCGGAGCTGACCGGGCTCGACGACGTGCCGTGGGCCGATCTGGAGCACGCGCACGGCTCCGCCGACGACGTGCCCGACCTGCTGCGCGAGTTGGCGGGCGGGACGCAGGAATGGGACGGGGTCCTCGACGAGCTGTTCGGCGACAACCTACTGCACCAGGGCGACTGCTACGAGGCCACTGCCCCGGCGCTGCCGTTCCTGACGGAGCTGATCGTCGCTGACGTGGTGCCGGCGCCGCAGCGGCGCGATCTCTATCTGTGGCTGATGGTCGCCGGTGGCCGCCGCAACGACAACCTGGTCGGGTTCGCCGAGCTTGCCCAGGACGAGGGGGAGCCGCTCCAGCCGGGCGCCTGGACGGAGGAGGTCTTCCGGACCGTCGGCGACCAGGTTCCAGTGCTGCTGGACCGGTGGGACGCCGAGCCGCAGGGGATCCGATTCGTGCTCGCCGTCCTCGCCGCACAACATCCTGGCCACGGGGTGCGGGCCGCCGACGGGATCGCCGCCCTGGCCGCCGAGCTCGACGGGACGCAGCAGGGCGCGTACCTGCGGCTCGCCCTAGAAATCGTGCACGGCCGCGACGAGCGGGCGCTTGCACTCGCGACGGAGATCGTCGGCTGGGCAGATCGGCTGGAGCCGGAGTGGCTGAAGGCTCCCGGTGTGCCGGACGGCATCAAGGCGGCGCACGTGCTCGCCGAAGGCGCGCTCCACACCATCGAGTAGAGCGCGTCGGTGTGGGCCGCAGCACGGCCCACACCGACGTGAAATTCTGATGACTACATCGGCCACCAACCGGGCAGTACGGGTCCCGCCACCGCCAGTCGCCGGGCGCACCGTGACGACCGCATCTCAGGGCGCTCGGTCGCTCGCCGCGGGTACGGCCGTCGTCGCCGCCGAGGCGCTTCGTTCCGAATTGGTTACTTGGACGGCCACGTATGGGCGTGGGCCGGCGGTTTGACCTTCACTGGCGTGCCGTAGTCGGACAGTTCGGTGACCACGTGCAGGTGGTAGGTGTAGACCTCACCCCTGGTGACGGACGCCGTACGGTCGTAGGCCACCTTCGCGATCCGCTTGTCCGCGCCGAGCGTCACCTCGCCCACGAGACGGTCGACGACGCCCCGCGAGGGATCGTCCTTCACCTCGACCTCGAAGTGGTAGGCGCCACCGCGGGTCTCGGTGACCTTGGCCCCGGCCCGCCGCAGGGCACCGAACAGCTCCTGGGGATTCGCCGAAGCGGTCAGGCCACCGCGCAACGCGAGGTCGTAGTCCAGGTTGTCCTGGCGGCCCGGGTATCGACTCCAAACGATCTTACCGTTGTCGGGCGCGGAGCCGTCCCGGCCGCCGATGTACCGGACGCCGTTGACCAGCCGCTCATGTTCGAAACCCGCGGCGACCACGGGACGCAGACCCGTGTACGGCGAGTCCAGGTACCCGGTGGCCGTCGCCGGATCGAACGCTCCTTCCGTGACCCAACTCGCGCTCACCGGCTCGGGGAGTTCATCCTTCGGCGGGAGCTTGTCCTTCACGGTTGTCGTGACCTTCACCCGGTAACTGATGTTCTCGCTGGCCGCGGCAGCTGCGGCAAGACGTAGCTGCGGCGTGTCGGCCGTCGTCGCCGTGGGCCGCTCGGCAACCGGCCCGGGCGAGACTGCCGCGCCGCCTGTGCTCACCGTCATGGCCGCGGCCAGCGCCCCGACCATGCCGACGACGCCGGCGGCGAACGCGGTGCGGTGCAAGGCGGTGCGCCGCCGGTGCCGTCGAGCGGCCTCCCCCAGTACGTCACGGGTGAACGTCAAGCCGGCGACCTCATCCCGCATCCCGACGGTCAGCTGTTCTTCCAGGTCGGTGGTCATCTACCTACTCCGTTCATTCCTGCGCCTTCGAGCGCCCAGGCGGCCGTGAGCTCGCGTAGCCGGGCGAGCCCCCGGGAGGCGGTCGACTTGACGGTGCCGACCGAGCAGCCGAGCATCTCGGCGGCTTCGGATTCGCTGAACTGCTCCCAGTAGCGGAGCACCAGCACGGCCCGCTGCCGCGGCGGCAGCAGGGCCAGCGCCTGGATGAGTGCCTGCCGAAGGTGCAGCGCCTCGGTACCATCCGCCTGGCCCGGCGGCTCAATCTCGGCCAACACCTCCGGCCGGCGCCTGCGGAGCCGCCACCGGTCAACCGCAAGGTGGTACAGCGTGCGACGCAGGTACCCCTCCTTGTCGCCCTGTACCCGGCTCCAGTTGCGCATCAGCCGCTCCAGCGCCACCTGCAACAGGTCCTCCCCAGCGACCCGGCTGCCGGTCAGCAGTACCGCCGTCGCGAGGAGGGCACCGCCGCGTTCGGCGACGAGGACGTCCAACCCGTCGAAGCGTTTCTTCCGCCGCACCCGATCTCCTTCCGTCCCCACCAAGGACGACGGGTGCAGCCCGAAGGTTGACTGGCCAGCGACTTTTCTCGGGCCCCCGACCTCGCGCACCCACGGTCGCGGTCGCGACCCCCACCACCAGCGATCTGGTCAACCGCGACTTCACCCGATCGCCGCCGAGCCAGTTGTGCTTCCCGGAGATGACCGAGCACCCGAACTGGGCTTGTCACTTCGCCGCTCATCACCGGTTGCCGCCACCCGACGTTGAGGCGTTGCAATCGCCGGACATCGATACTTGAGATCCGGCGGACGGGATGTTCCAGGCCTGGCGCCGGTCGAGGCGCAGGCGGCCTCGACCGGGCTATCCGTAGGGGTTGGCAGGCGGGTTTACCTGCCGCCAGGACTCGACATTGAGGAAGGGGATCTCCTCGTCGTTGACCGGATCGCGGCCGAGGCGGTCGGTGTATCGGCCGGTGACCTCGATCCAGGTGTCGTCGGCCAGGCCGGTGGGCGCATCGCCGGTCATGCCGACCTTGACCGGTCGGCCGTCCGCCGCGCAGCACGACATGATCATCCGGGCGAGGATCGGCTCGCCGCCGGCGCCGGAAGTGATGAAGCCGGTCAGCTGGACGCGACGGCCATCAAGCGACCGGCCCTTGTCGAACAGGGCCAGGGCGGCATAGTCGATGACCGAGATCGGCGCCGGATCACCGGCGGGCAGCGGGGAATAGTCGTAGTCCTGCTCGGCGCTGAGCGCGGTGCCGGCTTGGCCGGCGGCGTACGAGCCGAGCGCGGGCGGGGCGACCAGGAGAAGCCCGAGGACGGGCAGGAGGAGCAGCCAGGCCACGCGCGGTCCGTGATGGTCGTGGTGTCCATGGTCGTCGTGCTCGGGCGCGATGGCCGCAGGCAGGCTCACCGTGCCGTCAGGATGGGCCGGGGCGGGTGGCTGTTGCGCGTTCGCTGCGCCGGGTGCGGCGGCGGCTGCCGGTCGTAGTTCGTACCAGAGGGTCATCACGGCGGTGACGACCAGCAGCAGGCTGGCGCCGATGAGGAAGGGGCGAAGCTCTTCCTTGACGTAGCGCAGATACAGGTCGGTGAGGCTGGCCCGCAGGACCGCGCCGCCGAGGAGGATCATGATGCAGGCCTGGGCTTGGCGGTTCACAGCAGCACCGCCCCGGTGACGACGGCGACCGTGACCGCGACCGTGAACGTGGCGGGTGCGAACCGGGCGGCGAAGCGGCGGCCGAAGACTCCGGCCTGCATGGAGATGAGCTTGAGGTCGACCATGGGACCCACCACGAGGAAGGCGAGCCGGGAGGTGAGGGAGAACTGCGACAGCGAGGCGGCGACGAACGCGTCTGCCTCCGAACAGATGGACAGCAGGACGGCCAGCACGGCAAGCGCCAGCACGGAGAGCACCTGATGGTCGGCGAGGGTCTGCAGCCACCGTTCCGGAACCAGGACGTTGATGCTGGCCGCGGCCATTGCGCCGACGACGAGGAAGCCACCGGCGTGCACCACGTCGTGCCGGACGGCGGACCAGAACGCCTCACCCCGTCGAAGGCCGTCGAGCTCGGGGCGGCGTGGTAGCCGGATCCAGTCCGCGCGTCCCAGGCGTAGCCACAGCCAGCCCATCACCACGGCGACGACGAGACTCGCGACGGCGCGGGCGGGGACCATCTCGGGGTTGTTGGGGAAGGCGACCGCGGTGGCGACGAGCACGATCGGGTTGATCGCCGGTGCGGCGAGCAGGAACGCCAGCGCCGCCGCGGGGGTGACGCCACGGCGGATCAGGGACCCGGCGATCGGTACGGCACCGCACTCACATCCGGGCAGGACGACACCGGCGGCGCCGGCCACCGGCACGGCGAGGGCCGGATGCTTCGGCAGGGCACGCGCCCAGAAGGACCGCGGTACGAAAACCGCGATCACGGCCGACAGCAGCACGCCGAACACCAGGAACGGGACCGCCTGCACCATCACCGAGACGAAGACCGTCGTCCAGGTCGTCAGGGACGGCGCGGACAACAGGCCGGCGAGCGGGTCCCGCAGAACGATCAGGAGGATCAGCAGCGCGGCGAGCACCTCGACGCTGCTGATCCGGTCGGCGATCGCTGCCCGGACGGCAGCACCGCGAGAGTGTGGCGGCTCGTGCGGCGCATCGGGGCTGGCGGGAAACCCGCCGGGCGGCTCTTCACCTGTTGGGGCGATGCGCTCGGGTGCGGTCACACCGACTCCGTTTCAGTCTTCTCAGTGTCAGCGATTGACAGCATGGCCCGCTCCGGGCGCCTTCCGGGCTGCTGGTGCGGATGAGTGTATTGAAGTGCGCCGTTCGTCGGGGTGGCTGCAGGCATACCCGTTTCTGGCGTGTGGCCGTGGCGGTGCGGTAGAGCGGGGGAGCGGGCCGACCGTCGACCGCCACGACAGCTCGCCCGGCCCGACCGGCGCTGCCGCTACCATGAACGCCGCGACGAGCCGCAGTACAACAGGGACAGTTCGACCCGGCGGACCGTCCCCGTTGCTGCCGTGACCGCGCGGCGCACCGTCGACGAGAGGGGTCCGGTGGTGAAGTCGATCCCCGGCGCTGCTCGCAACACCCGGCAGCGCGCCGAGGTCATCACGCTGCTCGAGGAGTCCGACGAGTTCCGCAGCGCGCAAGGCCTGCACGCCCAGCTGCGCGACCGGGGCGCCGCGGTCGGTCTCACCACCGTCTACCGCACCCTGCAGGCTCTCGTGGACGCCGGTGAGGTCGACATGATGCGCCTGCCGTCGGGTGAGCAGATGTTCCGCCGGTGCAGCCGCAGCCACCATCACCACCTCGTCTGCCGGCACTGCGGCCGTACGGTGGAGATCGTCGGCCCCGCCGTGGAGTCATGGGCGAGCCGGACAGCGGCCCAGCACGGCTTCACCGCCGTCGACCACACGCTCGAGATCACGGGGACGTGCGCGGACTGCACCACCCGATAGGCCCACGGTGCACCGCGGGTAAGCCTTCCCGGTCTCAATCGAACACGGGCTGTGCCATTGACGCCACTGAGCGTGCGTGGTGTGCTCATGGCGCAACGCTAACGACAACCGTGATCGTTGCCGTCTATGAGGAGGAGCATGTCTCTCACCGTGCCGCCGAGCCTGTTGCAGGCCGCCGAGTCGGGCCCCGTCGACGACGAGGCCTTCGTGTCCTGCATCCGCGATTCGCTGCCGTACGCCTGGCAGGTCGTCGGCCGCGTGGCGGCGGACCTGGAGTCGTCCGACGCCGAGTTCGCCGACAACGTCATCCCACCGCCGAGCGAGGCCGAGCGGGGTCAGCTCCTGCGCGCCCTGGCCAGCGACGCCATCCGGGCCGGCCTCGAGCGCCACTTCGGCGTCAAGCTGGCCTTCCAGAACTGCCACCGCGTCGCGGCGTTCCGCCTCTCCGCCGTCGACTCCGACACCTACCGCCGCTTCGTGTCCGTCCGTGGTCAACTGCTCAACCAGTCTCCCGAGCTGCGTGACTGCTGACCCGGTCACCGCCCGGCGAGCAGGCCCGGACACGGACGTCCATCTGTTCCTGCTCGCCGGGCACCGGCTGGGCGCAACTCATGCCACGGCTATCGCCGACGCCCACCGGTACGGCCGCGCCGCGGAAGCCGCCGGGTACGCCGGAGTCTGGATCGCCGAGCACCACTTCATCTCCTACGGCGTGTGTCCCTCGGTGATCACCTTCGCCGCGCACCTGCTCGGCGCCACCCGGAGCATCACGGTCGGCACCGCCGCCTGCATCCTGTCGAACCGCCACCCCGTCGCCCTCGGTGAGGAGGCCGCGCTGCTCGACGAGTTGTCCGGCGGCCGGTTCCGGCTCGGTGTCGGCCGGGGCGGCCCGTGGGTGGACCTGGAGGTGTTCGGCACCGGCCTGGACCGCTTCGACAACGGCTTCCACGACGCACTGGAGCTTCTGGGCCGGTGGCTGTCCGGCGCACCGACCGTGGCCGGCAACCATCGATTCCCCTTCCGGCCGGTGCCGGTGGTGCCGCGGCCCACCCGGCGGATACCGGTGTGGGTCGCGGCGACCTCGCCGCCGACGGTGGACCTCGCGGCGCGGCACGGCATGCCGCTGCTGCTCGGCCTGCACGCCGACCTCGCCGAGAAAGCGAGCCTGCTCGACCGTTACGCGCGGGTGGCCGCCGCGCACGGCCACGACGCCCACCGTGTCGGCCACGCCAGCGCCCACCTGGCACACGTCGAGGACGACGACGGACGCGCGGCCGACGCCGTCCGTGCCGGACTCCCGGCTCTGCTGGCCGGCACCGGTGAGTACGTACGCCTGGACGGTGCACCGGCGGGACGACGAGACCTGGCCGCCTATGTGGAACGACTCATCACCATCCACCCGGTCGGCTCGCCCCGCCGCTGCAAGGACAGGTTGGACGAGGCAGCCGCCCTGCCCGGCGTGCGGCACCTGCTGCTGATGGTGGAAGGCGCAGGCGGGCGCGATCGTACGCTCGACACGATTCACCGCATCGCCGCAGACGTGCTCGACTGACGACACGACGGCGATTTGGCGTCCGGACGACAGCACGACGGGTTACAGTGCCGTACATGGAAACGATTACCGTTAACGTTGCGAGGTTGGTGCGGTGAAGGTCGCGTTCGTCGGCAAGGGCGGCAGCGGAAAAACCACCCTGGCCGCACTGTTCGCCCGCCACCTCGCCGAGCAGGGGCGGCCGGTGCTGACCATCGACGCCGACATCAACCAACACCTCGCAGCGGCCCTCGGCGGACCGGCGGGTACCGCCGCGACGACGAGCCCGCTCGGCGAGCACCTGCCTCTGATTAAGGAATACCTCCGGGGCGGCAATCCCGGCATCGGCTGCGCCGCCGAGATGGTGAAGACCACCCCGCCGGGAACCGGCTCGCGCCTGCTGCGTGTGGTCGAGGACAACCCGATCTACACGTCGTGCGTCCGGACCGTGAATGGCGTGCGGCTGGCGGTGACCGGCGAGTTCACCGCCGAGGACCTCGGCGTCGCCTGCTACCACTCCAAGGTCGGGGCGGTCGAGCTGCTGCTCAACCACATGCTCGACGGGCCGGGCGAGTACGTGGTGGTGGACATGACCGCCGGCGCAGACTCGTTCGCCTCAGGGCTGTTCACCCGTTTCGACCGTACCTTCCTGGTCTGTGAACCGACCGTGCGCAGCGTCGGCGTCTACCGCCAGTACGCCGGATACGCGCGCGACTACGGCGTGGCGCTGTCCGTCGTCGGTAACAAGGTTGAGGACGTCACCGATGTCGAGTTCCTCCGCGAGCACGTCGGCCAGGACCTTCTCACCTGGGTGAGCCGCTCGACGTACGTGCGACGGGCCGAACGGGGCACGGTGGGGCCGCTGGACGACCTCGAAGCGGCCAACCGGGCTGTGCTGGGACAGCTGGCGGATGCCGTCGATCGCACCGTCCAGGACTGGGAGGCCTTCACCCGGTGGGCCCACGAGTTCCACCGACGCAACGCCGCGGCCTGGGCCAACGAACGCGCCGGAGTCGACCTCACCAAGCAGATCGACCCCGACTTCCGGATGAGTCCGCACATCCGCAACGTGCCGACCGCCGTCACCGCCTGACCGGAGGTGGCGCGTCCGGTGGGAGGTTTTCGTGGCCAGCACAGCGTCAGCGACCGCGGTGGCGGGCGAGTGTTCGTGTTCGATTGATCAGCCGTTGCCCTCAGGTGAGCCGTCAGGGGTGAAGGCGCCACTGCCCGCATCAGTGTCAAGGTAGACGTGCTGGTGGCCGTGGCCGGCGTCGATGTTGATCTGGTCAAGCTGGGTGGCGGCGACCGACCACGTCGCGGCGGCCTGCTCGGCCTGACGGCGGGCGAGTTCGGTGAGGGCGCCCTGTTGAGCAGAAGGAGCGGTAAGGGCGAGTAGGTAGGTGTCGGCGGCCAGCGCGGCTTGGTCGACAGCAGCGCGAAGACCTGCACGTGCCACATTCGTGGCGGTAGTGCCCGACGGTGTGTCGGTAAAGGTTCCGGCGGCGCGGCGTGCGACCTGCTGCCACTGGCGCGCCTGAGCGACGTCCGGCTGACGACCGGGCGCAGGTTTCGTCCTGATGGAGGTCAGCATCGGGGAGATCTCGTCGCGCAGGCGGCGCGCCATCGCTGTCAGCTCCGTGATTTGCTGGGTGTCTCTGCGTGCCTCGGCGGCCCGCATCTCGCCAACAGCTCTGGTGCTGTCGTTGGGTTGGCCGGCGTTGTAGCCGACAGCGCCGGCGAGCACGGCCACCGCCAGTCCGACCGCCGCCACAACCCCCGGCAAGCGGCGCTTCGAGGAGCGTGGCACTCCTGAACGGGGAAGTAGGTAGGAGGGCCTGCCGGTGCGACGGGTCAAGGCATCTCCTCAGGTACGTCGTCGATGTGACTTTGGCCTGCAGCGTATCTAGTTCATCCTTGTTCGTCGATTCTTCGTCCAGATATCTCGGAACTTTCGACGGTCGGTGCAAAAGGGGTTGTGAGTTCGTGGCCTGATCCGTCGCCGCTGACCTGGCTGCGGCGCATGACCTGCGCGGCGGTGACGGTGAGGTCCGGGCTGACCCAGATCTGGTCATGGAGGACGAAGGTAAAGGAGGCCCTCGGCGCGGTGACGTGGGTCCAGATGGTGGGGGACAGGCTGGCGAACCTGCCGGCGCGATCGCGGCCGGGCGCGCAACGGTAGTGCCCTGATGGATCTGGGTGGAGGTTCGCCGCTCGAAGGGCGGGGTGCCGGCCGGGCGAGAGCGGCGAGCCGGTCGTGCGGACAAAGTTGATTGAGAACACAAATTTTGACGCGTCAAATTACTCCCGGTAACTTTGGGTGAGCGGGGCCTGGTCAGACGCCGGCCGCTGCAGGCCCGGGCAGGATTGCCCGCCGAAGCGTCACTAGCCCGCCTGTGGCTGTGCCGCGGGTCTCCACCGCCACCACGCCCCGGTCCGGGCGCTGGGCCGATACGCGATTCCTCCCGTCGAGAAGGGTTTCTTCATGAACAACGTCCCGCTGCGTGACCTGGCCGTGCTCTTCGCACGGGTCGCCGTCGGTGTCATCTTCATCGCTCATGGATGGCAGAAGCTCACCGAATGGGGCCTCGACGGCACCGCTGCGGGATTCGACCAGCTGGGTGTCCCGCTCCCGACGGCGAGCGCCTGGTTTGCGGCGCTTGTGGAACTCGTTGGTGGTCTCGCCCTGGTGCTCGGCCTCGCGGTACCCGTGGCCGGAATGCTCCTCGCGCTCAACATGCTCGGTGCCTTCCTGCTCGTCCACATCAGCAACGGGGTCTTCGTGGCCGCCAACGGGTTCGAGCTTGTGCTCGCGCTCGGCGTAACGGCTCTCCTGCTCGCCGCGGTCGGGGCAGGACGTTTCAGCCTGGACCGGTTCATCGCGCCCCGGCTGTCCCGCGGCGCGGACCGACGGGTGCCCGAGCCCGCTGCGGTCTGAGCGGGAACGACCTTTTGGGTGGATGACAGCCGCGACTGCTCCGCGGCCCCACCCACGACATCGCCTCTCGTTCTGGGCGGCAGATTCAGGATTCGAGCGGCAGCCGCGGAGCATGTGCTCCGCGGCTGCCGCTCGAATCAGCGCCGGGGGTGAGCGTCCGCTCGCCGCGACCACGGCGAGCGGGACGCCCCCGGCGTGCGTCAGCCGCGCGACCACCGTTGGTTGGCGGCGCCATGGCAGGTCCAGAGCAGCACCCGGGCGGTGTTGGCCGTCGCCGCCCCGGCGACGTCAAGGCAGAGCCCGGACTGCTCGCCGACCACCGTGCCGTCGGCCCGCCAGGTCCACCGCTGGTTGCGCTGCCCGTTGCACGGCCAGATGATGACCGCCGTGCCGGCCGTGACCCCCTGGTCGTACGCGTCGAGACACTTGTCGCCGTAGACCCGCAGCTCCCCGGCGGGGGTGCTGGTCCACAGCTGGTTGGCCGACCGCTGGCAGTCGTAAATGATCGTGGCGGTGCCGTTGGTCCGCGCGGCGCCGTTGACGTCGAGGCAGCGCGCCGAGCCGGCACCGACGATGGTCGAGGTGGTCAGGGTGGCCGGGGTCCCGCCCCGGACCCGGAAGACCGCCACGCCGTGCGCGGGCACGTCGGCGGCGAGCGTCCCGGTGCTCGACGACGTCGCGCCGGTCCACAGGTTCCGGACGGTGAACGGGCCGGCGCCGAGCAGGCCGACCTCGGTGGTCGTGGTGGAGATCCGGGTGCTCGCACCGCCCCGGTTGAACAGGGCCACGGCAACCGACCCGTCGGCCAGCGCCTTGGCGATCACCTCCGTCGCGCCGTCGTCGCGTACCCGGCGCCCGCCGTTGCCGGCCGGGTCCTGGTTGACAGCGATCAGGTCGCTGTTGCGCAGGACGGCGCTGACGTCGGCCGACATCGACCGGATGTCGTTGCCGGCCATCAGTGGCGCGGCCATCATCGCCCAGAGCGCGAAGTGCGCCCGGTACTCGGTCGGGGTCAGGCCACCGACGCCGACCTCGAGCATGTCCGGGTCGTTCCAATGGCCGGGGCCGGCCTGGCTGGCCAGCGGCAGCGTCTCGTCGACGATGTTGACGACGCCCATGGGGTACGAGTTGACGTTGCCGGTGTCCCAGTACGGCTTGATGTCCTCCGTCGTGCGCCACAGGTCCGCCACCGCACCCCAGTTGTAGGTGGTGCCGGTCACCGCGTGGTA
Organism: Micromonospora sp. CPCC 205739; assembly: GCF_036906795.1. Classification (NCBI taxonomy): domain Bacteria; kingdom Bacillati; phylum Actinomycetota; class Actinomycetes; order Micromonosporales; family Micromonosporaceae; genus Micromonospora; species Micromonospora sp. CPCC 205739. The sequence goes on from NZ_JBAKHS010000011.1 coordinate 172,933, forward strand.
GCTGTTGGGATTGATGCTGTAGACGATGTCGCGCCCGGTGGCCCGCAGCGCGTCCCGCATCAGGCTGAAGGCGGCCACCTGCTCGTCGCGGCTGCCGTCGGGAGAGCACCAGTCGTACTTCAGGTAGTCCACGCCCCACGCTGCGAACGTGGCGGCGTCCTGACGCTCGTGGCCGAGGCTGCCGGTGGAGCCGGGATAGCTGCCGCCGCGCTGGGCGCACGTACGGGCGGTGGGCACCTGGTAGATGCCGAACTTCAGGCCCTTGCCGTGCAGGTAGTCACCCAGCGCCTTCATCCCGCTGGGGAAGCGGTCGGGGTTCGCACGGAGGTTGCCCTGGGCGTCGCGCTGCGGGTCGAACCAGCAGTCGTCGATCACGACGTACGAGTAGCCGGCGTCGCGCATGCCGGACGAGACAAGGGCGTCGGCCATGCCGCGAATCAGGCCCTCGTCGATGTCGCAGCCGAACGTGTTCCAGGAGTTCCAGCCCATCGGCGGGGTCTGGGCGGGGCTGCCGGGCGCCGCCGAGGCGGGCGTGGCGGGCAGGGCGACGACGAGCGCCGCGGTGGTCAGGACGGTCAGCGCGGACGCGAGCAGGCGCCGGCAGCGGGATCGATGCATTGCCATCTCCTAAAGGAGAGGGGCAGCACCTCGGACGCCGACCGGGGAGTTCTGCCACACGGATGAACATTTTGTATCAGAAATGCACATCGACGGTCAACAATTCATGCCCAGCCGGCCGGGAAGGAGGGGGCCGGTCCCTGATGTCGACCACGAGACCCGCCTGCCGAAGCCCGGCCTTCGAGGCGACTACCCCCTCATCCCTGACCGACTAGAGAAGCTGACTATGGCGCTGCGGTGCAGGGCAGCCCCGCGCAGGTGTCCACGAGTTCCCCGGTGGCGAGGAACCGGGCGATCATGGCCCGGATCGCCGGCGAGTTGGCCGGATGGCCGTGCGGGTCGAGGCCGGCGCGGGGCGGGACGTTGCCCGCCGGCGGCGCCGGCGAACCGCTGTCCACCACCACCAGCGCGCTGCCGGCGTAGGGCAGGGTGGGTGCGGCCGGGATGTCCCAGAACGGCACGGCGTCCGCGCTGCGTCCGGCGGCCAGTGCCGGGGTACGCAACCGCGCGCCGATGCTGCGCGCCATCACCTCCGTCGCGACGTTGGCCACCTGGTGGTCGCCGAACGCCTCGACGAGGATCACCCGCTTCGCCGGAGTGTTGGGCAGCGGGTCACGGGTCAGGTGGGCGAGGTAGCCGTTCGCCTCCCCCCGATCCCAGAGCAGCTGTGCGAGCCCGAGGATGAGCTGCCGATCCAGCGGGTCGGGGTACGCGGTGCCGAAGACCGGAAGGAACTGGTCGAAGTCCACGCTGCGGTTCAGCAGGGTGGAGTAGTTGGCCCCGGGTACGCCCAGGGAGCAGCGGGTGAGGTCGGTGGCGACGGCGCAGAGTGCCCCGCCCAGGATGCCGCCCTGGCTGTTGCCGAGGTAGACGAGCTGACCGGAGCCGGCGCGGAACAGCGAGCCACCGTCGCGGAACGCGGAGCGGGTGCTGAGCCCGCCCCAGGAGTGGGTGAGCGCCCGGCCGAGGAACAGGAAGTTCAGGAAGCCCTGCTGGGTGCGGTCCGGGATCGACGGGAACTGCGAGAAGTCACCGAGCGAGTAGATGACGTTGGGGACGTCCTCGGTGGCCATGCCGATCCAGGCGGTGGCGCAGAGCATGGTGTTCGACTCGTTCGCGTACTGCTTGAGCCGGGACTGGTCGATCTCGAGCGGCGAGCCGAGCAGGCCGTGCCCGTAGAGCGCCGGCCTGGCCGGCGTCGCGGCGCTCGCAGAGCGGGGGATGTTGCAGTGGAACTTCGCCAACTGGGTGTTCACGCCCTCCTGCTCGGGCAGTCCGTCGTCGCCGGTGTTCAGCCAGGAGCCGGGCGGGCCGAGCGGGTTGTTCAGGTAGCTGGGCACCAGCACGGTTCCCTCGATCTGCCGCCGGATGTACGGGTCGGTCTCGGCGGGCCGGTCGGTGACCGCGTCGATGGTGACCGCCGGAGCGAAGATGCCGAGCCGGCGGAACGCCTCGTCGCGCATGTGGGTGATCCGCCCGGTCAGCCCGCGTCGGCTGGCGACGGTGAAGTCCCAGGCGAGGTGCAGCTCGCTGATGTCGACGCCGGCCGACGCGAGGGAGCCGAGGGCGCGTTGCGCGTACTCCCAGCGGCGATGCAGGGCCGGGTCGGCCGGGGGCGTGGGGGCGCGCAGGACCGTGAAGGTCTCCGACGCGGCGACCGGGGCGCCGGTGGCGGTGCGCAGCCGGCGCAGCCCGACGGCGTACCGGGTGTTCTCGTTGAGGTTCCGGGCGGGCCGGATGATCAGTGCTTGCCGGTCGGGGCGGTCGGCGGCGGTGGCGTCCAGCTCGGCCCAGTACGGCTGCCGCGCCCCGGTCCGGGTGTCGATCAGCACGATCGGGGCGTCGGCGGCGAGCGAGCGGCCGATGTCGGTGGCCGGGGCAAGGCCGGTCGACGCGGCGTCGAGCCCCGGGACGTGGGCGAGCAGGGCGGATCCGGGGGAGAAGCCGTCGCTGCGGTTCCACTCCCAGGGGTTGATCCGGGTGCCGAGGATGTTCGCCGGCATGTCGGCCCGGTCGAGGTTGAGCCGGATGCCGGTGTCGGTGCGGGGGTCGGCGACGGTGTGCACGTCGCTGGGGAAGGGCAGCAGGCAGCCGGCCGGGTCACAGCCGGCCGGTCCGGCCGCGTGGGCGGGTGGGGCGGCGATGACGCCGGCGGCGAGCAGCAGCACCAGGGGCATCAGCCGAGCGAGGCGACGCGGGGGACGGGGGCGCATGGGAACCTCCGGGTGCGGGGTTACCGGTAGGTATCCGCCATGAGACACCCGATAGAGACGTACGTCAATGCTTGAATGTTGCCTCCGCCCGCTCCGAAGAATCGGTCGGCCGTGCCGCCGCCGACCGGCGGCGGCGATGCGGCCCTCCGGCTGGCTCGACGAGCGGCTGCGCCAGGAGCGCGACCGCCGACGCTGACGCCGGCCGCGACGACCCGCCGCCGACCTGCGGTGGGGGATTCGGCGACGCGGATGGAAACGTTTCCGTAACGACCCCTTGACCTCCCCGCCGATCACGGCGCAGACTCCCGGAAACGTTTACAAGAAATCAGGTGGAGGTGCGGGCGTGGGTCGTAAACGTTTACATGAGTCGACCGACGGTCGACCCACCGTCCACACCGTCGCCGCTCGCGCCGGTGTCTCCATCGCCTCCGCCTCCCGCGTGCTCAACGGCATCGGCGGCAGCGAGGAGACCATCCGCAAGGTACGTGCGGCGGCGGCCGAGGTCGGGTACGTCCCCAACGCCATCGCCCGCTCGCTGCAGTCCCAGCGCACCGGACTGGTCGCGCTCGCCGTCGAGGACATCGGCAACCCGGTGTACGTGTCGATGATGCGGGCCATCGAGGCGGTGGTGGCCGCGTCCGGGCGGCAGCTGCTGGTGCACGCCACCGGCGGGCAGATCGCCAACGAGACCAGCCTGCTGCGGCGGCTGGCCAACCGCTATGTCGACGGGATGATCGTCTCGCCGATCCGGGTCACCGACGACCACCTCGCCGCGGTGGTGCAGAGCCCGGTGCCGGTGGTCGTGGTCGGTCAGCTCGGTGCGGACGCGCCGGTCGACAACGTACGGACCGACTCCCGGCAGGGGGTGGCGTTGGCGGTGGACCACCTGGTCGCCACCGGCCGACGCCGGATCGGCTTCGTCAACGGGCCGCTCGACACCGTCCCCGGCGCCGCCCGCGACGCCGGATTCCGCAGCGCCCTCGCCGGCCACGGCATCGTCCTCGACGAGCGGCTGGTCGAGGTCGGCGACTTCCAGTACTCGGCCGGCCGTGCCGCCGCCGAGCGGTTGCTCGCCCGGGCCCGCCCGGACGCCCTGGTCTGCGCCAACGACCTGATCGCGGTCGGCGCGCTGCACGCGCTGCTGGCGGCCGGCCGCCGGGTGCCCGAGGACGTGGCCGTGGTCGGCATGGACGACACCGAGCTGGCCCAGATGATGTTCCCGCAGCTGTCCAGCGTCTCCCTCGGCTCGGCCGAGCGCGGTCGCCGTGCCGCCGAGTTGCTGCTGCAGCGAATCGCCGACCCGGCCCTGCCGCCTCGCCGTGAGCAGGTGCCGCCGAGCCTCGCCGTCCGCGCCTCCAGCGGCGCGGCCGTGCCCACCCCCCGCCCCCGGACCGAAGAGGTGCCGTCATGACGACAGTGGCCGAGCGGCCGGACGTCGACCGGGCCGGGTCGGCCCGGCGCCGTAACCGGTCCCGCTCCGACCGGACGACCATCTACCTGCTGTTGCTGCCGTCGTTGCTGCCGATCGTGGCGCTGTCGGTCTTCCCCCTGGTACGCGGCATGTACCTGGGCTTCACCGACGCCCGGGCCGGGCGCAACGCCGAGGTGACGTTCACCGGGTTGGAGAACTACCGCGAACTCCTGGGCGACGAACTGTTCTGGAACTCGTTCAAGGTTGGCCTGCTCTGGGCGTTCGGGGTGACCGTCCTGCAGTTCGTGCTCGCCCTCGGACTGGCGCTGCTGCTCAACCAGCGGTTGCGCTTCCGCGGCCTGGCGCGGGTGCTCGCCGTGGTCCCATGGGCCATGCCGCCGGTGGTGGTCGGCATCCTCTGGAAGCTGGTCTACCATCCGGACGCCGGCCTGCTGAACGAGTTCTTCCACCGGATCGGTGCCGACGGGCTGCGGACCAACTGGCTCGGCGACTTCGGCACCGCCCTGCCCGCGGTGATCATCGTCGGGGTGTGGGCGGGCATGCCGCAGACCACCGTCGTACTCCTGGCGGGTCTGCAGGGCGTGGCCCGTGAGCTGCACGAGGCGGCCGCGGTGGACGGCGCCGGCACCTGGCACCGGTTCCGGCACATCACGCTTCCCGCGCTCGCGCCGGTGATCGTGGCGATCACCTCGCTGGACTTCATCTGGAACTTCAACTCGTTCGGGCTGGTCTACGTGCTCACCGCCGGCGGACCGGGCGGCAAGACGATGCTGCCGATGCTCTTCGCCTACGAGGAGGCGTTCCGCTACGGCAACTACGGCTACGCCGCCGCGCTCGGCAACGTGATGGTCGTGATCATCGTCGCGCTGCTCGCCGTGTACCTGCGTCGCCGACTGAGGGAGGCGAACTGACATGTTCGGAAAACCGAGCCGTACCGGGCGGGCGTTGCAGTACGTCGCGCTGACCGGCTACCTCATCTTTCTCGGGTTCCCGTTGGTCTGGCTGGTCTCCACGGCGTTCAAGCCGCCGCGGGAACTGGTGCAGCTGCACCCGACGCTGATCCCCACCAACCCGACCGTGCAGAACTTCGTGCAGGCCTTCACCGAGCAGGAGCTGGGCCGGGCCGCGCTGAACAGCCTCCAGGTCTCGCTCGCCTCGGCGGTGCTCACCGTGCTGGTCGCGCTGCCCGCGTCGTACGCCCTGGCCCGGTTCCGTTCCAAGCTCGGCACCGCGGCCCTGGGCTGGGTGCTGCTGTCCCAGCTGTTCCCGTTCGTGCTGCTGATCATCCCGATCTTCCTGGTACTGCGGAAGGTCGGCCTGGCCAACACCCACGCCGGCCTGGTGCTGATCTACGTGGTGTGGGCGCTGCCGTTCGCGCTGTGGATGCTGCAGGGCTTCGTCCGCAACATCCCCCGCGACCTGGAGGAGGCCGCCTCCGTCGACGGCGCCAGCCGGCTGCACATCCTGCGTCGGGTGGTGTTCCCGCTGCTCGCCCCCGGTCTGGTGGCCACCGCCCTGTTCTCGTTCATCTCGGCCTGGAACGAGTTCTTCTTCGCCCTCGTCCTGATCAAGACGCCCGAGCTGGCGACCCTGCCGGTCGCGCTGGCCCGCTTCGTCGGCATCGAGGGCACCGCTCGACTCGGGCCGCTGGCCGCCGGTTCGCTGCTGGCCACCCTGCCCAGCCTGATCTTCTTCGCGTTCATGCAACGCCGGCTCTCGTCCGGGTCGCTCGCCGGCGCGGTCAAGGGCTGACCCCTTCCCCCCATCACCACCAAGGAGGTAACCCCCCATGCTCCGTACCAGATTCCGCCGACTCGCCGCGGCCGCCGCGGTCGCGGTCGTCGGCCTCGGCGCGCTCACCGCGTGCGGTGACGGCGGCGACGACCAGGCCTCGTCCGGCCCGGTCAAGCTGCGCTTCCTCAGCCTGGCCTGGCAGAAGGAGTCGCTGCAGGCCAACAAGGACCTGGTCGCCAAGTGGAACGCCGAGCACCCGGACATCCAGGTCGAGTACGTCCAGGGTGACTGGAACTCGATCCACGACCAGCTGCTCACCTCCTTCGAGGGCGGCGACGCGGCGGACATCGTGCACTACGAGGCCTCCGCGATCGGCGAGTTCAGCAAGCAGGGCTACCTGGCCGACGTGTCGAAGCTGGTCTCCGAGGACCTCAAGGGCCAGATCGACCAGGGCATCTGGGACACCGTCACCTACGACGGCAAGGTCACCGGGGTGCCGTTCCTGCTGGAGTCGCAGGTCGTCATCGCCAACAAGAAGCTGCTCGACGCCGCCGGCGTCGCGGTGCCGCCGGCCGACGGCGGCTGGACCTGGGACGAGTTCCAGGCCAACGCGCAGAAGCTCACCAAGCCCGGCCAGTACGGCGCGGCCTGGGCGCTGAAGTCGCCGACCAACCGGGTGCTGAACCTGGCCCTCAACTACGACGGCAAGTTCTTCTACACCGACGGCGGCAGGACCGAGGTCAAGGTCGGCGACGCGGAGAAGGAGATCCCGAAGCGGATCCACGACATGATCTACGTCTCGAAGTCCGCCTCCCCGGAGGCGCTCGGGATGAGCGGCGCGGACACCCTGCCCGGCTTCTTCGGCGGCAAGTACGCGATGCTGCCCGGCTCGGTGTCGCTGCGCCAGCAGATGGTCGAGCAGGCGCCCGCCGGTTTCGAGTGGGTCACCCTGCCGCCGGTCAAGGGGCTGTCCAGCAAGCAGGCGGCCAACCCGCAGACCCTGTCGATCGCCGAGGACTCGAAGCACAAGAAGCAGGCCGCGCAGTTCCTGGAGTTCTTCCTCAACCCGACCAACATGGCCGCGCTGGCCAAGGGTGACTGGCTGGTCCCCACCGGCAAGCAGGCCAACGAGGAGCTGGTCAAGCTCACCGGCGGCAAGCAGGGCTGGGACGTCGCCGCGGACAGCGCCGCCGACCTGACGGTCGCGCCGTTCCAGAAGGCCGAGGGCTACCCGGAGTGGAAGACCAAGTACGCCACCCCGGCCCTCCAGCAGTACTTCGCCAACAAGATCACCTTGGACCAGCTCGGCTCGCAGCTGGTCGACGGTGGCAAGCAGGTTCTGAGGTAATCATGTCTCTCCTTCTCGACACATCGGTCGGATGCCTGGTCGGCGCGGCCGTGGGCGACGCCCTCGGCGGGGCCACCGAAACGGCACTTCCGGAGCAGATCCGCGCCCGCTTCGGCGGTTGGGTCGAGGGCATCGTGCCCCCGTACCACGCCGACTGGGCCACCGCGCGGCCACTCGCGCCGTACCACAAGGGCGACGGGCACATCACCGACGACACGTTGATGACCCACGCCCTGGTCCGGGCGTACGCGGCCAAGCGCGACCACCTCGACGCGTACGACGTGGTGGAGCTGCTCGTCCCCGATCTGATCGAGCGGGTGGTGTACATCCCGGACCTGGAGCGCGAGGGGGTGACCTTCCACCGGCTCGCCGCCGCCGAACGGTGGTTGGTCACCCGCCTGCACCACGCGCACGTCGATCCCCGCGAGGCGGGAGTGGGCAACATCGTCAACTGCGGCGCGGCCATGTACATGGCCCCGGTCGGCATCGTCAACGCCGGCGATCCGGCCGGGGCGTACGCCGAGGCGGTGGAGATCGCCGGGGCGCACCAGCACAGCTACGGGCGGGAGGCCGCGGCGGTCTTCGCCGCCGCGGTCGCCGCCGCGGCGACCCCCGGAGCGGACGTGGAGGACGTGGTCGCCGCCACACTCGACGTGGCCCGCGACGGCACCCGGGCGGCCATCGACGCGGTGGTCAAGGAGGCCCGGGGGTACGACGACTGGCGTGCCGCGATCGCGCCGCTGCGCGCCGCGGTGGCCCCCTACGACACGGTGGGGGAGGAGTACCGCAGCCCGGGGCTGGGCGCTCGGCGGCCGAGCCGGCTGCACGCCATCGAGGAGTTGCCGGTGGCGATCGGCATGCTGGTGGTGGCCGGCGGCGACTTCCGGGCCTCGGTGCTCGGCGCGGTGAACTACGGCAGGGACGCGGACTCGACCGCGACCATGGCGGGCGCCATCGCCGGGGCGCTCGGCGGGGCGGCGGCCGTGCCCGTGGAGTGGTCCGAGGCGGTCGCCACCGCCTCCCGCACCGACCTGATCGCGCCCGGCCGGACCCTCGCCGAGGTGGCCACCGCGGTCTTCGACGCCGACCGGGAGCGGTTCGCCCGCCGCGCCGAGCGCTTCACCACCCTGGCCGACGCGTCGCTCCGCCCGACCGCGCCGACGCAGGAGCGGACGCGGTGAGGCTCACCTGGGTGCAGCCCGAGGACCTGCTGCCGCACGAGATCGCGGCCAGCCGGGACGAGGGACGCGACGTCGACGCGATCGCCGAGAAGTGGAGCGCGGCCGGTGGGGACCTCACCGCACCGGTGAGCGGGGCGTCGGCCACACCCGCGTCGCCGCAGCTGCGCGCCCTCGCCACCCGGCTGCTCGACGAGGCCGACGCGCTGCCGGCCGCCGGCTCGACCGACGAGCCGGAAGAACTGGCTGACGTCCGGTCCACCTGGCCCACCACCTGGTCCCTGCCGGCCGGTCCGGCGGCCTACGACCGGGTGCACGGCGCATGGCTCGGCCGGGCGGTCGGCTGCCTGCTCGGCAAGCCGGTGGAGAAGATCCCCCGCCACGGCATCCGGGAGATCCTCACCGCCACCGGCCGGTGGCCGCTGCGCGACTGGTTCACGGCGCAGGGGCTGCCCGCCGACGTGGCCGCCCGCTGGCCGTGGAACCGGCGCAGCGCGCCGACCAGCCTGGCCGAGAACATCCACGGCATGCCGGAGGACGACGACCTGAACTTCGCGCTGCTCGCCCTGCGGGTGCTCGAGACGCACGGGCGGGACTTCACCAGCGCCGACGTGGCGCAGGCGTGGCTGGACTGGCTGCCCGGCGGGCGGGTCTTCACCGCCGAACGGGTGGCCTACCGCAACCTGCTGCTCGGGCTGGCCCCGCCGGCGACCGCGCGGCGGCACAACCCGTTCCGGGAGTGGATCGGCGCGCAGATCCGCACCGACGTGTACGGCTGGGTCAACCCGGGTCGCCCGGACCTCGCCGCAGAGCTGGCCTGGCGCGACGCCACGGTCAGCCACGTCCGCGGCGGCGTGTACGGAGCGATCTGGGTGGCGGCCATGGCGGCCGCCGCGACCGTCGCCTCCGAGGTGGACGAGGTGCTCGACGCCGGTGAGTCGGTGCTGCCACCGGGCAGCCGGTTCGCCGCGACCGTGCGGGAGGCGCGGGCCCTCGGCGCGCGCCACGACGACTGGGAGACCGTGGTCGACGAGCTGTACGCGCGGCACGGCCACCTGCACTGGGTGCACGTGCGCAACAACGCCGCCCTGGTGGCGGCCGCGCTGGCGTACGGGCGGGGGGAGTTGGAGCGGTCGATCTGCGCGGTGGTCAGCGGGGGCTGGGACACCGACTCGACCGGGGCGACCGTCGGCGCCGTGACCGGGGCGCTGACCGGCGCCTCGGCCCTGCCCGCACGGTGGGTCGCCCCGCTGCGTGGCCGGCTGGCCAGCAGCATCGCCGGGTTCGACGGCATCGGCTTCGACGAGCTGGCCCGCCGCACCCTGGCCCTGGCCCAACCGGCGGGCACCGACGCGGCGGCTCGCGGGTCGCGGGGCGGTGTCGCGGCGGCGCAGGGGAGGACGGCATGAGCGCGCGGGTCATCGTGGTGGGCAGCGCCAACCTGGACCTGGTGGTCACCACGCCGCAACTGCCCCGCCCCGGCGAGACGGTGCTCGGTCAGGACTTCCGCACGGTGCCCGGTGGCAAGGGCGCCAACCAGGCCGTCGCGGCGTCCCGGGCCGGCGCCCACTGCGCCTTCGTCGGCGCGGTCGGCACCGACCAGTTCGGGCAGCAGCTGCGGGAGAGCCTGGTTGCGGCCGGCGTCGACGTCCGCGGCCTGCGCACCGTGGCCGGCTCCTCCGGGGTGGCCCTGATCGCCGTGGACGGGGCGGCGGAGAACTTCATCGTCGTCGCCCCCGGCGCCAACGCCGCGCTGACCGACCTCGACGCCACCGACCGGGCTGCCATCGGCGCGGCCGATGTGCTGCTGCTCCAGCTGGAGGTGCCAGTGCCGACGGTGGTCGCTGCCGCCGACCAGGCCCGCGCCGAGGGCACCACGGTGGTGCTCAACGCCGCCCCGGCCGGACCGCTGCCGGCGGAGCTGCTCGACCTGGTCGACGTGCTCGTGGTCAACGAGCACGAGGCCGCCGTCGTCGCCGGGGTCAGCTCCGACGACCCGGCCGTCCTGCTCGATGCCCTGCTCAAGCTGGTGCCCCGGGTGGTGCTGACCCTCGGGGCGCGCGGCGCCGCGTACGCCGACCGGCGCGGGCTGCGTCGCGAGGTCCCCGCGCCGCGCATCGACGCCGTGGACACCACCGCCGCCGGGGATGCGTTCACCGGCGCGCTGGCCGTGGGCTGGGCCGAACGTGGGGGCGCGCTCGACGCCGACGCCGTCACCGACGCCTTGCGCTGGGCGTGCGCCGCCGGGGCCGCCTGCGCGCAACGCCCCGGCGCGTCGACCGCGCTGCCCGAACGGGCCGCCATCGAGGCCCTGTACGCCGCGACCTACCGAGGTGCACCGTGAGCATCAACCCCTACGTGCCGCGCCCGATCGACCGGCCGACCGAGGTGCCGCTCGGCGCGCACGCCGACCTGAGCGCGCTGGACGAGGCGAAGATTTTTGCCGCCCCCACCGACCCGGCCGACTGGCCAGCCTGGCGCGAACGGCTCACCGCCTGGCGGGCCGACGCCCGGGCCCGGACCGGCTACACCGGCGCACACTACGACCAGGTCCCCGGTGACTGCTTCAGCGTCTGCCTGGTCTGGCTGTGGGACGAGACGCTCTACGACCACGAGCAGGGCGTCTTCACCGTCGACGCGTTCCTGGAGGCGGCCGAGCGGGACTTCGGCGGCTTCGACGGGGTGGTGCTCTGGCACGCGTACCCGGTCATCGGGCTCGACGATCGCAACCAGTTCGACTACTACCGCGACGTCCCCGAGCTGCCCGAGGTGGTACGCGCCTTCCAGGAGCGCGGCGTGCGGGTGTTCGTCGACTACAACCCGTGGGACACCGGCACCCGGCGGGAGACCGGCACCGACGCGCAGGAGGTCGCGGCGCTCGCCGGGAAGCTCGGTGTGGACGGCGTCTTCCTCGACACCCTGAAGGAGGGCGCCGACGAGCTGCGCCGCGAGCTGGATGCCGTGCGTCCCGGCATCGTCCTGGAAGGGGAGAGCCGGGTCCCGCTGGCCCGCATCGGCGACCACGCGATGTCCTGGGCGCAGTGGTTCGCCGACTCTGACGTGCCAGGGGTGCTGCGCGCCAAGTGGTTCGAGCGCCGGCACATCCTGCACCACACCCGCCGGTGGCACCGCAACCACCTCGACGAGCTGCACTCCGCCTGGCTCAACGGCTGCGGCGTGCTGGTCTGGGAGAGCGTGTTCGGCGTCTGGGTCGGCTGGAACGAACGGGACCGGGCAGTGCTGCGCGCGATGCGCCGGGTGCAGGCCAGTCACGCCGCGTGGTTGCGCGCCGAGGACTGGGTGCCGCTCGCCGACCACCCCGGCTCCGGGCACGTGTACGCGTCCCGCTGGACGCACGACGGCGAACCACTGTGGACGGTGGTGAACCGGGGCGACGACCACGACGGGCCCTGGCTGCGTACCGCGCCGCGTCCCGGCCGGCGCTTCGTCGACCTGGTCACCGGCGCCCAGCTGACCGTCACCGCCGACCCGGACGGCACGGTCACCGTGGGCGGGCCGCTGCCGGCCGGCGCGATCGCCGCGGTGGTCGTCACCACGGACGCCACCGTGCCGGCGCACCCCGCACCGGTCGGCGACCCGGCCTTCCCGGCCCGCGCTGCCGTGCGCCTGCGCACCCCGTGGGCACCCCGCACCGAGTTGCCGACCGGCATGGTCGCGGTCGACGGCGGCCGACACGAGCTGCGCGTCCACCACCGTGTCCGGGAGACCGGGCTGTACGGAGAGACGCCGTACGTCGACGAGTGGAAACCGCTGCCGCCCCGGCTGCACCACACGGGCACGCTGCGCCGCGCGGTTGCGCTCGGCCGGTTCGCCATAGACCCTGATGAGGTCACCCACGGCCAGTACGCTGAGTTCCTGCGCGCCACCGGCTACCGACCGGTGCGCCCGGAGCGGTTCACCGCCGGGCAGGGGCCCGCCGACGCCCCGGTCACCGGCGTCGACCTCGCCGACGCCCGGGCGTACGCCGCGTGGGCCGGGCTGCGGCTGCCCACCGAGGACGAATGGCAGGTGGCCGCCGAGGCGGGACTGCTGCGCCGCCGGGAACCGCTGGTGTGGAACCTCACCGAGAGCGAGCACTCCGACGGGCGGACCCGGTTCGTCATCCTCAAGGGCGGTGCCGCGTACCGGGCGGAGGGCTCGGACTGGTACCTCGACGGCGGTCCACAGCCACCGGACGTGTCCGTGAAGCTGCTCCTGCTCGGCGCCGGGCTGACCCGCTCCGACCAGGTCGGCTTCCGGTGCGCCGCCGACCTGGGCGAGGTTCCCACCGCGCCGACCGACGGGTCCGATGGCCGCGCCGGGGACGCCGCGGAGGAGGCCCGGTGACCGCGCCACTGGACGGGGTGAAGGTTGTCGACCTGGCCACCCTGTTCGCCGGGCCGCTCGCGGCGGCGTTCCTCGGCGACTTCGGCGCCGACGTGGTCAAGGTGGAGCACCCGGCCAAGCCGGACCCGTCGCGTGGGCACGGCCCGGCGAAGGACGGCGTGGGGCTGTGGTGGAAGGTGCTCGGGCGCAACAAGCGCACGGTCACCCTCAACCTGTCCGACCCGCAGGGAGCGGAGCTGCTGCGCCGGCTGCTCGCCGACGCGGACGTGCTGGTGGAGAACTTCCGCCCCGGCACCCTGGAACGCTGGGGCCTCGGCCCGGCGGAGCTGCACGCGGTCAATCCCCGGCTGGTGGTCGCCCGGATCAGCGGTTTCGGCCAGGTCGGCCCGTACGCCCGCCGGCCCGGCTTCGGCACCCTGGCTGAAGCGATGAGCGGCTTCGCCGCCGCCACCGGCGAGCCGGACGGTCCGCCCACACTGCCTCCATTCGGGCTGGCCGACTCGGTCACCGCGCTCGCCGCCGCGTACGCGGTCATGCTGGCCCTGCGCGCCCGGGACCTGACCGGCGCCGGTCAGGTCGTCGACCTGGCCATCATCGAGCCGATCATGGCGATGCTCGGCCCGCAGATCACCTGGTACGACCAGCTCGGCTACGTCCAGCCCCGGCTGGGCAACCGGTCCAACAACAACGCGCCACGCAACACGTACCGGTGCGCCGACGGTCGCTGGGTGGCGGTGTCCACCAGCGCGCAGAGCATCGCCGAGCGGGTGCTGCGGCTGGTGGGCCGCCCCGAGCTGGTCGACGAGCCGTGGTTCGCCAGCGGCAGCGGCCGGGCGGCGCACGCCGACGAACTGGACGCCGCGGTCGGCGCGTGGGTAGCGCAGCGCGACCGCGACGAGGTGGTCGCCGCGTTCGAGGCGGCCCAGGCCGCGGTCGCCCCGGTCTACGACGTGCGGGACATCCTGGCCGACCCCCAGTACGCGGCGCTCGGCACCGTCCGCACCGTCCCCGACGAGGAGCTGGGCGAGGTGCGGATGCAGAACGTGCCGTTCCGGCTCGCCGACACCCCGGGCGAGATCCGGCACGCCGGCCGCGGCCACGGTCAGGACACGGACGCGGTGTTCAGCTCCCTGGGCCTGGACGAGGCCGAGCTGGCCGCGCTGCGCGAGAAGGGGGTGATCTGATGCTGCTCACCTGGCTCTACGTGCCCGGCGACCGGCCGGACCGGTTCGCCAAGGCGGTCGCCTCGGGCGCCGACGCGGTGATCCTCGACCTGGAGGACGCCGTCGTCGCCGGCCGCAAGGCGTACGCCCGCCAGGCCGTGGCCGAGTTCCTCGGCGACCCGCACCCGGTCCCGGTCTTCGTCCGGGTCAACGAGCTGACCGGCCCGGACGTCGACACCGACCTGGCCGCGGTCGCCGGCCGGCCCGGGCTGGCCGGGCTGCGGCTGCCGAAGGTGGAGTCTGCGCAGAGCGTGATCGCCCTGGCCGGCCGGCTGGACACCCCGTTGCACCCGTTGATCGAATCGGCCCTCGGCCTGGAGGCCGCGTACGCCATCGCCGCGGCGCACCCCGCGGTGGCGTCGATCGGGCTTGGCGAGGCCGACCTCCGCTCCGATCTGGGCGTCGACGACGAGGCGGGCCTGGCCTGGGCGCGCGGCCGGGTGGTCGTCGCGGCCCGCGCGGCCGCCCTGCCACCACCGGCCATGTCGGTGTACCCGAACGTCGCCGACCCCGACGGCCTGGCCACCTCCTGCGCGCTCGGTCGCCGGCTCGGCTTCCTCGGCCGGGCCGCCATCCACCCGCGCCAGCTGCCGGTGATCGCCGAGGCGTTCCGACCGAGCGAGCGGGAGGTGGCCCGGGCGGCGGAGCTGCTCGCCGCGGTCGCCGAGGCGCAGACGCGGGACTCGGGGACGGTGGTGCTGCCCGACGGCCGCTTCGCGGACCGGGCAATGGTGGCCGCCGCCCGCCGCACCGTCGACCTCGCCGACCGCTACGCGGCCTGACCGGGGGGCGAAGTGCCGGCCGAGCATGACCGGAGGCAGATGCTGCGGTGTGTGGAAGATCTCCAGCCCGCGCGGGTAGCCGTTCACGGCGCCGGGTCCACTGGCGCCCCGTTTCATGCCGAATGCCGGGTTTACTGACCGTGACGAACACAAGATCGACTCAATGAGTCGGCGTGATCTAGGTGCGGGCTGCCGAATCAGGTACCGTCGCCTGTCACATCGTCTTTGCACCAACACTGGCTGCCTGTCATGCGGGCGCCGATCCGGAGGACACAGCGTGACTTTTCACAGTGCAGTCCGTAAGGCTGGCCTGGTCGTGGCGATCGCCGCCCTCGCGGTGAGCGCGGGATGCGCCAAGAAGGACCAGAGCGAGGTCCAGGCGAACGGGGTCAAGCTCATCGAGAAGGGCAAGCTGACCGTCTGCACCCACCTGCCGTACGCGCCCTTCCAGTCGAAGGACGCCGGCGGCAAGGTGGTCGGGTTCGACGTCGACGTGATGGACCTGGTCGCCAAGGAGCTGGGCGTCCAGCAGGCGATCGTCGACACGCCGTTCGAGGGGATCAAGTCCGGCCAGGACCTGAACACGGGCAAGTGCGACGCGGCCGCGGCCGGCATGACGATCACCGAGGAACGGCAGAAGGTGATGAACTTCTCCGATCCCTACTTCGACGCGACCCAGGCACTGTTGGTCAAGACCGGCAAGGCGTACAAGTCGCTCGACGACCTCAAGGGCAAGAAGCTCGGCATCCAGGCGGCGACCACGGGCCGTGACTACGCCCGGAAGTTCGAGAAGGAGAAGGGCCTGCAACTCGTCGAGTTCGAGGATCTCGCCGCCCTGCAGCAGGCCCTCGCCAACGGCCAGGTGGAGGCCGCCGTCAACGACCTGCCGGTCTGGACCGAGTACATCAAGGAGCACCCGGGCGGGTTCGAGGTGACCGCCGAGTTCGACACCGGCGAGCAGTACGGGTTCTCGGTGAAGAAGGACAGCAACCCGGAACTGCTCAAGAAGATCAACGAGGTGCTGGCCAAGGCCAAGCAGGACGGCACCTACGACAAGATCTACGAGAAGTGGATCGGCAAGCTGCCGAACAGCTGATCGAAGGTCGTGACGGGAGGGCGCGCGCCTCGCGCGCCCTCCACGAATAGACATACTCGCGTAGCAAGGAGCGTCTCGAACCGTGAAGCTGCGACGCCGCCAACGAGAGCGGCTGTCTCTCTGGCTCCAGTACCTGGCCTTCATCGCCATCATCGCCGTGGTGATCTTGGCCGCGGACTGGGGCAGGCTGAGAGAGGCCTTCTTCCGGGTCGACATCATCGAGTCGATGTTCCCGACGATCATCACCGTCGCGCTGCGCAACACGATCCTCTACACGCTGGGTGCGTTCGCCTTCGGCCTCGTGTTCGGCACCGTCCTCGCGCTGATGCGGCTGTCCCGGGTGGCTCCGTACCGCTGGGTGGCGACGGCGTACATCGAGCTGTTCCGGGGTCTGCCCGCGCTGCTGGTGCTCTTCCTCGTCGGGTACGGCATTCCCATCGCCTTCCCGGAGCGGGAGATTCCGGGCGGCGTGTTCGGTTCGATCGCGATCGGTCTCGGGTTGACCGCTGCGGCGTACATGGCTGAGACCATCCGGGCCGGCATCCAGGCCGTGCCGAAGGGGCAGATGGAGGCGGCGCGCACCCTGGGCATGTCGCACTTCACCGCGATGCGCACCATCGTCGTCCCGCAGGCGTTCCGGATCGTGATCCCGCCACTGACGAACGAACTCATCCTGCTCACCAAGGACTCGTCGCTCGCCTACGTTCTCGGCGTGACGGCGCAGACCATCGAGGTCACCAAATTCGGTCGGGACACGCTCAACGACCGGGTGAACGCCACCCCGCTGCTGGTGGCCGGCCTCACCTACCTGGCGATCACCCTGCCCCTCTCCCAGGTGGTACGACGCCTCGAACTCCGCTACGCCAAGGCTCGGTGACCCATATGACGACCACCCCACCCCGGCCCGCCGTCGAGATCCGCGACCTGCACAAGTCCTTCGGGCCGCTCGAAGTGCTCAAGGGCATCGACTTCGAGGTCGGCCACGGCGAAGTGGTCTGCGTCATCGGGCCGTCCGGGTCCGGCAAATCGACGCTGCTGCGGTGCGTCAACCTGCTGGAGGAGCCGACGGCCGGCAAGATCTGGGTGAACGGGATCGAGATGACCGACCCGGATGTCGAGATCGATTCGGTACGCCGCGGCATCGGCATGGTCTTCCAGTCGTTCAACCTCTTCCCGCATCTGACCGTGCTGGACAACCTCACCATCGCCCAGCGCAGGGTGCTGCGGCGTCGCCGGGCCGAGGCCGAGCGGATCGCGCGGGACAACCTGGAGCGGGTCGGCCTGACCGACAAGGCCGACGCGTTCCCGACGCAGCTCTCGGGCGGGCAGCAGCAGCGGGCGGCGATCGCCCGATCGCTGTCGATGGAGCCCAAGCTGATGCTCTTCGACGAGCCGACCTCCGCGCTCGACCCGGAACTGGTCGGCGACGTGCTCACCGTCATGCGCAAGCTGGCCGAGGACGGCATGACGATGATGGTGGTCACCCACGAGATGGCGTTCGCCCGGGACGTCGCCGACCGGGTCGTGTTCATGGACGGCGGCGTGGTGGTCGAGCAGGGGCCGCCGCACGAGGTGCTCGGCGCGCCGCGGCACGAACGGACCCGCTCGTTCCTCTCTCGGGTCCTCGACCCGACGCAGGTCGCGCAGCTTGGTCAGCCCGAGCAGTCCCCCGAGCCACCGGAGCCACCCCGCCTGCCGGCGGACGACCGCCACAACCTGTGACAGCCGCTCATCGCTCCTTTCGTGCACACCGGTGCAAGCGCGTGGCCAGGTCGTCGTCGATGAGGTGTCGCAGTCCGCTCGACCCGTCGTAGGTACGCGACTTACCGGGGGTGGATGAGGCACATTCCGCCGGACGCGTCCCGGTCCATCGTGGCCAACGCGTGGGGCACCTCGGCGAGGCCGACGGTGCGGGTGATCAGCTCGGCGGGGCGTAGTACGCCGGCGGCCGCGTGTGATGGCGACGCCAAGCTGTCGAGGCGATGAGTTCCCCGCTGTGGCTGCCTGCCGAGGTCCCCGGTCCTGTTGTTCAGCCGGCTGGTGGTTCTGGGCCTATGAGCGTGGAGGACGCAGCCCGGCCAGCGTAACCGCGACAAGTCGGGTGACTGCGGCTTCGGATGGCAGGTTGCCGGCTGCGGTGAGGGCGTGAAGGCAGTAGCTGGCAAGCTCGTCCGGCGCGACGTCGTCGCGCAGATCGCCGGTGGCGGCGGCTTCGGTCAGCAGGTCTCGGAACAGGTCGATGAGCTGCTGCTGAGCGTGCGCGACATGCTCATCCCGGTGCAGGAGTGCCGCCAGTTCCTCGGTTCCGTGTCGCTGCCGGTAGTGGCAGATGAGGGCGTAGCGCTCGAGAACCGCTTCGAGCCGCTCGCCCGCGTTGCCGGGTTGGTCGCGGAGTTCAGTCAGATGCGCAAGGTGGCTGGCGACGTGACGTTCATGATGGGCGGCCAGGATCGATTCGACATCCGGGAAGTACTTGTACAGCGTGGCGCGACCGATGCCGGCCTTCTCGGCGATCTGCGTCATCGTCACCGACATCAGCCCATGCTCGCTGACCAGCGCCCAGGTGGTCTCCAGGATCGCTTCGCGCACCGTTCTGCGGTGCGCCTCGATCGTCGTGTTCCACAGCTTCGGCACCACCAAAGCATACGGGATGGCTACTACCAGAACACTATGATTTGATGAAGGCATAGTGTCTCGCAAAAGTTCACCTTAGGAGAATTTCATGACTGACCCGCCCCGCTCCAACGAAGCTGGTGAGGGCGTCGGCGTGGACCCCGACCGTGGGTCGCGCCGCAGCGAACCGCCCCGGGCGCCACGTTGGGTGAAGGTGTCCGCAGTCGTCGTCGGCGTCCTGATCCTGCTGGCCGTGATCCTGATGCTCACTGGCGGTCACGGCCCTGGCCGGCACGCTGGTGCAACTGGCGCGTCAACGGCCGCCGTCGATGTCCCGGCAAGTCCCGTCAGTGGTCCCGGCGCGAACCAGGCCCGGGACGGCAGCTATCGATGACCATGTCTCCCCGCCTGCGTAAGGTCGTGCTCACCACCCACGTCGCCACCTCGGTCGGCTGGCTGGGCGCGGTCCTCGCCTACCTCGCTCTCGACATCACCGCAGTGACCAGCCAAAACGTCCAGACGGTACGCGGCGCGTACGCGGCAATGGAAGTGATTGTCCTGTACGCCATCGTCCCGCTGGCCCTCGCGTCGGTGCTCATTGGGACCGTCAACGCGCTCGGCACCCCGTGGGGCCTGTTCCGGCACTACTGGGTGTTGGTGAAACTCCTGCTCACCGTCTTCGCCGCGACCATCTTGCTGTTGGAGACACAGACCGTGAGCTACCTGGCGCAGGCAGCGGCGTCCAGCGCCGACCCGCGCGAGTTGCCTGGAACTCTGCTCCACTCCGTCGGCGGCCTGGTGGTGCTGATCCTCACCGTGATCCTCTCGGTGTTCAAGCCGCAGGGCGTGACTCGGTACGGGTGGCGAAAACAGAACGAGCAACGGCGGAACAAGACCACCCGGCCCCCGGTGCTGTTGGGGTAGATGCATGGCTTCTGGCGGCTCCGGCCGGGCCGACGGGAGCGTGGCCCGGCGTCATGCCGGCCGAGCAGGCAGCGCATCCCGTGCGGGTGTCATCGCAGCTCCCCCCCCCGGTACAGCTGTCGGCCATGTGCTTTGGTGCCACGCGGCCGGCGCGGACGGCACGACGAGCGGTAAGTCCGTGGAGCTGCGCGGGTCGGAGCTGTCGTCGGCGGGCTCGTTGCCATCGTCCGACATTGTTGCCAGCCGCGACTTCTGGCGCCCCGGCGTCGCCAGACCCGGTGCAGGTTTGTTTTTGCCGCGGGGCTAGCGACAGCTGGAGGCATTTGCGATTGTGACATTCACGATCGTGCTCGCAGTCTGTGGCGACACGTCCGACGCGAGGGGGCGCCATGCGTAGACCTTCCCGAATCCGATCACTCGCCATCGCGGGCACGGCGATCCTGCTCGCCGTGATCTCTTCTCCGGCGCAGGCCCACGAGCCGTGGGACGACGGGTCCGTCCCACCGCCCCCGCCGAGCAGCCCGGCCGACGGCTACAGCCAGAACATGCACCTGCTCTCCACCGCCAGCCACGCCGGCGGCGTCAACTCCGACCTGGCCTTCGCCGGCGACCTCGTGTTCGCCGGTCACTATGGCGGCTTCCGGATCATCGACATCTCGGAGCCGGGCGAAGCGGTGGAACTGGCCGACGTGCACTGCAACGGCCCCCAGGGCGACGTCTCCGTCTGGGGCGATCTGCTGTTCCTCTCGGTGGACACGCCGCAGAGCACGCCGGGCTGCGAAGGCTCGCGCAACGTCACCGCGACGACGCCCGGCGCGTGGGAGGGCGTACGCGTCTTCGACGTCAGCGACCCAACGGCGCCGGAGTTCCTCCAGGCGATCCGCACGGACTGCGGGTCGCACACGCACACGCTGGTGCCCAGGAAGGACGGCGGCACCTACATCTATGTCGCGTCATACCCGCTCAGCGCGAGCAACATCGGGCCGGACTGTCAGGCGCCGTTCGAGCGGATCTCGGTGATCGACGTGCCGGGCGACGACCGTACCGCCGGTCTCGCCGCGAGGGTGGTCGCCGAACCGACGGTCAAGGGCGTCGACCTCTTCGCGGGGGCCTCCGGTGACTTTTTCGCCTGCCACGACATCCAGGTGCTCACGCCCCGCGACCTGGCCGCCGCGGCGTGCCTGTCCCAGGGGCAGCTGTGGGACATCAGCAACCCGCTGGCTCCTCGGGTCACCGCCGACGTTGACACGCCTGACGTGGACATCTGGCACAGTGCCGCGTTCACCCACGACGGAAAGCACGTGACCTTCGGCGACGAGTACTTCGGCGCGCCGCAGGAGCCCTTCGGAGCAATCTGGACGTACGCCGTCGACAGCCCGTCCGCGCCGCTGAGCCACCTGCGGATCCCACGCGACGAGCCGAGCACGTACCACAACTTCAACTATGTGCCGGTGGCCGGGCGCAACATCCTGGTCTCCTCGGCGTACGGCTCGGGCACCTCCGTGGTCGACCTGACCGATCCGGCCAATCCGAAGGAGATCGCCTACTACGACATGCGGTCCAACCAGTGGTCTACCTACTGGTACAACGGCCTGATCGTCGCCAACGACATCTCGCGTGGGCTGGACGTGCTGCGACTCAGCGGCTCGCAGACGGCCGGTGCTCGCCGTCTGCCGATGCTCAACCCGCAGACGCAGACGTTCCTGCTCGGCTGACGGTGTTACGGGAGCGGGCGGGTGCCGACGACGCCCGCCCGCTCTCGTGTCGTATCAGCGAACCGCACATCCGTCCGTGAGCCGGCCCGTCCGTCCGGCGGCCTGCCAGGCGCCCGACGCAGCTCTCGGGCGGGCAGCAGCAGCGGGCGGCGATCGCCCGATCGCTGTCGATGGAGCCCAAGCTGATGCTCTTCGACGAGCCGACCTCCGCGCTCGACCCGGAACTGGTCGGCGACGTGCTCACCGTCATGCGCAAGCTGGCCGAGGACGGCATGACGATGATGGTGGTCACCCACGAGATGGCGTTCGCCCGGGACGTCGCCGACCGGGTCGTGTTCATGGACGGCGGCGTGGTGGTCGAGCAGGGGCCGCCGCACGAGGTGCTCGGCGCGCCGCGGCACGAACGGACCCGCTCGTTCCTCTCTCGGGTCCTCGACCCGACGCAGGTCGCGCAGCTTGGTCAGCCCGAGCAGTCCCCCGAGCCACCGGAGCCACCCCGCCTGCCGGCGGACGACCGCCACAACCTGTGACAGCCGCTCATCGCTTCTTGATGAGGCACATTCCGCCGGGCGTGTCCCGGTCCATCGTGGCCAACGCGTGGGGCACCTCGGCGAGGCCGATGGTGCGGGTGATCAGCTCGGCGGGGCTTGGTACGCCGGCGGTGACCAGCCGGAGCAGCTCCGGATAGGCGTGCGCGGGCATGCCGCCACTGCCCTGCAGCTCCAGCTCGAACGCGATCACGAGCTCCATCGGCAGGGCCGGGCGGCCCTGGACGGCGGGAAGGCGTCCGACCTGCACGTCACGTCCGCGCCGCCGGAGGCTTTCGATCGAGGCGGTGCAGGTGGCGTGACTGCCCAACGCGTCGAGCGACAGGTGGCGCCGCCGCCGGTCGCCTCCCGAACGGCTGCGGCCACCTCGCCCGGTCTGGTGAGGGCACTACCGTGGGCGGGCCCCTGACTGACCACGGCCGGGAACGCCGTGGCGAAGCGGCAGCCGAGGGTCGCCGCGGCCGGGTAGTCCAGGCGAGTCACTTCATGTGTGCAGGCCGTAGCGGCATGACATGGTTGGTCCGGACGAGCGGGCCGCCGCCCGCCGGGCCCTGGAGTACATGGACCTGCGGCCCGGTACGCCACTGCGCGAACTCCCGATCGACGTGGTCTTCGTCGGCTCCTGCATCACGGCGTACAAACTCAGCTGACAGTGCCGCTCCGACGGTGAACTGACCTGAAGGTCACGGCCCGGGGCGAGGCTGAAACCCTCGCCCCGGCCGTCCGCGCGAGGGCGTTGATGAGGCCGGCAAGGTAGGCGAGGTCGATCAGGTGCTGGCCAGGTTGACCCTTGATAACCGGAGTTGCACCGATCGTTCGACAGACCCGCCCCCGGGACCCACCGCTCAGGCCACGCTGATCCGCACCGGGTCGTCGTCGGGCCCGCCGGGAAGCCGCACGGTCACCCGCCCCTGCGCGACGTGCACGCTGCCGCGGCTCACGGTGATGGGCCGGTCGGTAGCCAGCACCACCTCGTCGTCGCCCTGAGTAGGGCGCAGCAGCACTGTGTCTCCGTCACGGGAGACCAGTTCGCAGGTCGTCTCCACCAGCGTGGCGGCGCCGACCCGGATCCCGTACGGCAGGATCAGCCCGGTGCGGGCGGGCACCCGCAGCCGCCGGCCGGCCAGCACCGGCACGCCCTGCCAGCCGAGCGCGAGGGTCACCGCGGACGGTGCCACGTTGACCAGGTGCAGCAGCCGCTGCCCAGCCGGGTCCACGGTGGAGGTGAGCACGAGACCGGGCCCGTCGGCGTTCGCGGCGAGCCGGGGGCGCACCCCGAGCCGCGCCACCGCCGCGCGCCAGAAGTCGAGGTCGCAGGGGACGTCGGCGGCGATCACCAGCGCCAGCCCGGTGCCGACGGCGACCTCCACCGCGCACGGCTCGCCGGAGCCGACCTCGACGAGCACGGGCTCGGCGGCGGTGCCGGCCAACCGCTGCGCGTAGCCGACCCGGACCTCGGCTCGGCCCGCCGCCCAGCCTTGCCCGACCACCGACGGGAAGGACTGCGGCCCGTCATCGACGCGGCCGGTGACGGTCAGCCCGAGCGCGTCGGCGAGCAGCGTGCACCGGGTGCCATCGTGGTCCCGCTCCGGCAGCACGCCGTGCAGCAGCAGTCGACCGCCGCCGCGCAGGTGCTCGACCAGCCGTTGCTGCACCTCCCGCCCGAGCGTGGCGGTGCTGGCCAGCGCGATCACCGGCGGCGTGTCCGCCGGCAGCGGCGACTGGAGGTCGACGGCCGGGAACGAGTAGCCGGCGAGCAGCAGCGCCCGGGCGAGCACGTCGCGCGGACCCATGCCGCGGAATCGTTCCAGGTCGGCGACCTGCGCGGCCCGTGACGCCGAGGCAGGGTGGTGGTACTCGGTCAGGTAGTGGTCGGGCACGAAACCGAGCGCCAGGCCGTCGTTCTCCTCGTCGGAATCGGCGAGCAGGTCGGCTACCCCACGTACGGCGTGCAGTGCGCGTCGGGCCGCGGCGTAGGTCGGGTTGAGCCGCCCCTCCGGGTCGACGGGCGCGGCGAATCCGTGCCGCTCGCCGGTGAACGCGATCCGGTCGTTGCCGTCGCCCACCGGCTCGGCCAGCGGCGGGTTGTATCCGCCCGCGAAGAGGTAGAGATTGATCAGCCGGTTGCCCTGCGCCACGCAGAGCCGAGCCTTCAGCTCGATCGCCTCCGGTGGGTAGAGCGTCGCCAGGTCCTGGCCGTAGTCGCCGTTGCCCGCCTCGAACTCCAGCGACATCGGCGGCTGGTGGGCGTCGTGCATGGCGGCCAGGAAGGCGTTGCCGACGTACAGGTCGGCGACGTTGGTGACGGTGAGATCGCCGAGGTAGTAGTCCGAGCCGGAGGTGAGCTGCGGCTGACCCTGGTACGCCTCGAAGAGCTGGCTGATGCCGATCGGGAAGGTCCGGCCCCGCCCGCCCCCGGTGCCGTGCACGTTGATCAGGAACGGCACGCCGGTCACCCCGTGCCGTTCGGCGGACTCGCGCAGCGTGGCCACGTACCGCCGGTACCGGTCGCGCATGTAGCGGCCCAGATCGTCGTGGACCGTGAGCGACCGTGCCTCGGCTGGGGTGCGCAGCGCCGCCGCCCAACCGTCGGGGTCACCCGGGTCGGCGCCGATGCGCTCGGCCGCGACGTCCTTGCCGTACCGGTCGACGGCCCAGCGCCGCAGGTCCTCGCAGACGACGTCGGTGAGGTCGGGGGAGTTGGTTACCCACGACAACATCCCGATCTCGTTGTCCAGCTGGACGCCGATCACCGGCCCGCCGCGGTCGGCGAGCCGTTCGGCGATGACCGGCATCACCTCGGCGTACCAGCCCTCGGCTGCGGCCAAGAACTCCGGAGCCAGGTAGTCGATGGTCCGGGTCTCGACGGTCCGGCCGTCCCAGGTGGTCGGCAGCAGGTGGGGGTGCTCGTCGTACAACCGGTAGGGGATGCCCTCGTTCTTGACCTCGGCCATGATGAACGGGCCGGGCCGGACCAGCGCGTGCAGGCCCCGCTCGTGGGCGAGGTCCAGGAAGCCGGCGAGATCGCGCTGCTCGTGGGTACGACCGATCAGGTCCACGCTGCCGTCCGGCAACTCGTGCCAGAGCCAGGGCACGTAGGTCGCCACGGTGTCACCGCCGCAGTCACGCAGCCGGTCGAGACGGTCCGCCCACTCCGCTCGGGGCAGCCGGAAATAGTGCACCTCCCCGGCGAGCAGCAGTCGGGGACGACCGTCGATGACGATCCTGCGGTCGTGGAGAAGAACTCGCGACATGCGGTGTGACTCTTCCTCTCGGCGGATCTTCAGGCGGTCCCTCTTGTGATCTGGCGGACGCCTGCCTATGGTGCCCTGAAACCGGTTTCTGTCACGCACGTTACGGATCGAGGAAGTCATGGGCAATAGTCGGGTCACGGTTCGGGAGATCGCCCGGCTTGCCGGAGTCTCGGTCGCCACGGTGTCCCGGGTCTCCAACGGCACCGGCCAGGTGTCGGAGGAGATGCGCCGCCGTGTCCTGGAGGCCATCGAGGAGCATGGCTACCGGCCGGACCACCTCGGCCGAGCGCTCGCCGCGCGCCGGCACGGCGCGCTCGGCCTGGTCTTCCCAGGCCTGTCCGGCCCGTACTTCACCGAACTGATCCAGGGCTTCGAGTCGGAGGCCGTCCCAGCCCGGGCCAGCGTGCACATCCTCTGCACGCATCTGCGCGAGGACTCCGACGACCAGGTGCTGGAGATGGCCCGCCGGGTCGACGGCATCGCCGTCATCGGCGGCACCATCTCCGAAACGGCGCTGCTCCGGCTCGCCGCGACGGTCCCGGTCGTCGTCCTTGCCGGCCGGGGACCGGACACGGTCTCCTCGGTCAGTGTCGACAATGCCCCGGCCATGACCTTGCTGACCCGACACCTGCTGGTCGACCACGGCCTGCGCCGCCTGGCCTTCGTCGGCAACCCGGACGGGTCGCCCGACGTCAGCGAGCGGTGGGCCGGTTTCCGGCAGGCGTACCGGGAGCTGGACCTCACCCCGCCCGCCGAGCCGGTCCGGGTCGCCATGCAGCAGCCGGACGGCGTACTAGCGGCCGAGCGGCTGCTCGTCGACGGCACCGCCCCGCAGGCGGTGGTCTGCGCCAACGACGAGATCGCCCTCGGCGTCCTCGTCGGGGCCCTCGGCCGGGGGCTGCGCGTACCCGAAGACCTCGTCATCACCGGCTTCGACGACGCGCCCATGGCCGCGCTCGTCTCGCCGTCGCTGACCACCGTGCGGCAACCGATCCGGGACCTGGCCGCCGAGGCCGCCCGGCAGATCCTCAGCGCCGCCGCCGACCCCCACGCGGCGGCACCCGAGAGCATCGTTCTCCCCACCGAGTTCGTCGTGCGCCGCAGTTGCGGCTGCCCGGCGGAAGCCCCCACTGGAGGTACCGGCAAGTGAAACGATCGAGACTGACCCGGATCGCCGCGGTCGCCGCGGCCGTCGCCTTGGCGGCCAGCGGCTGCACCGGCACGGAGCAGATGTCCGGCCCCGGCACCGACGGCCGGATCGCCTACCTCGACTACGGCGACTTCGGCGGTGGCAGCAACCCGCAGGCCAACTACAACCCGTACCTGGACGCCAGCCGGCTCGGCGCCACCGAGTACGTCTTCGAGCAGTTGATCGCCTACGACAACTACGGCTGCCAGGCCAAGCCCTGGCTGGCCACGGAATGGACGTGGACCAACCCGCAGACGCTGGTCTGGAAGCTGCGCCAGGGCGTGAAGTGGAACGACGGCAAGCCGTTCTCGGCCGACGACGTCGCCTTCACCTACGACATGCTCAAGCAGCACAAGGCGCTCGACATCAAGGGGATCTGGCGGTACTTGAGCGCGGTCGAGGCGACCGACCCGCAGACCGTCACGATGCGGTTCACCCAGCCCGGCGCGGCGGCGTTCACCCTGTTCGGCGAGATCAAGATCGTGCCCAAGCACGTCTGGTCCACCGTGGCCGACCCGGTGACCTTCCCCAACGCCGAGAAGCCGGTCGGCACCGGACCCTTCACCGTCAAGGCCTTCAACCCGCAGCAGCTCACGCTCGGCCGCAACGCCGACTACTGGCAGGCCGACAAGGTCAAGGTCGACGAGCTGCGGTTCCACAAGGCCGACGGCGGCGGGCAGATCGACCAGCTCAAGCTCAGCC
This sequence comes from Micromonospora sp. CPCC 205739, assembly GCF_036906795.1. Taxonomy (NCBI): domain Bacteria; kingdom Bacillati; phylum Actinomycetota; class Actinomycetes; order Micromonosporales; family Micromonosporaceae; genus Micromonospora; species Micromonospora sp. CPCC 205739. Next base: position 199,849 of record NZ_JBAKHS010000011.1, read on the forward strand.
GCGGCGAGTACGACAGCAACGCCATGTTCGTGCCGGACATCAAGAAGGCCTACGTCGACCGGGACCCGGCGCACAACAAGTACTGGTTCCCCTCCGGCGGCTCGATCAGCGTCTACATGAACCTGACCAAGGCGCCGTTCAACGACACCGCCTTCCGCAAGGCCCTGGTGCCCGCGTTCAATCGACAGGAGATCGTCGACAAGGCGCAGCTCGGCTACGTCAAGCCGGCGAGCCAGACCGGCCTGGTGGTCCCGGGGCAGGCCGAGTGGCTGCCCAAGGACATCCCCAACCAGGGCGTGGCCGGCTACGACCCGGCCAGGGCCGACGCCGACCTGACCGCCGCCGGTTACTCCAAGAACGGCGACGGCAAGCGCGTCGGCAAGGACGGCAAGCCCATCGCCTTCAGCTTCCGGGTTCCCGGCGCCTGGACCGACTGGGTGCAGGCGCAGCGCATCATCGTGGCGAACCTGACCTCGCTCGGGTTCACCGTCCGGGCCGAGACACCCACCCCCGAGGCGTACGAGAACGACCGGGCGATCGGCAACTACGACATGCTGCTCGGCGTGCACGGTGGAAGCTGCAACATGTTCCGCAACTTCCAGGAGCCGCTGGCCAGCGACCAGTCGGCGCCGATCGGCAGGAAGGCGGTCAGCAACTTCGTCCGCTGGAACGACCCCCGTACCGACCAGCTGATCGACACCCTGCGCACCGCCACCGACGAGGCGGCCCAGAAGGCCGCCGTCGCCGACCTGACCAAGGTCATGACCGAGCAGGTGCCGATGATCCCGCTCTGGTACGGCGCCAAGTGGTTCCAGTACCGCACCGCGAAGGCCACCGGCTGGCCCAGCGAGGAGAACCCCTACGCCGCGCCCAGCGACAACCTGCTCATCATCACCAACCTGAAGCCCACCGGGACCAACGCCAAGTAAGCCGATGGCCGGCCGGCGTGCACCCCCGCACGCCGGCCGGCCCGTCCCCCGGAAGGGAGGGCCCCGGTGGCCTACTTCGCCCGACGCTTCGCCTTCTTCCTCGGCACCCTGTGGGCCGCCGTCACGCTGAACTTCCTGATCCCGCGGTTGCAGCCCGGCGACCCGGCCGAGGCCATCGTCTCCCGGCTGGCCGGGCAGAGCGAGAGCGTCGACCCGGCCCAGTTGCAGGCCATCCGGATCATGCTCGGCGCCCCCGACGGCAACCTCTTCGACCAGTACCTGCAGTACCTCGGTGCGGTGGTCCAGGGCGACTTCGGGGTGTCGTACACCTACTTCCCCTACAGCGTCACCCACATGATCGGCGAGGCGCTGCCGTGGACGGTGATCCTGGTCGGGGTCACCCAGATCATCTCCTTCATCGTCGGCACGCTGCTGGGCACCTGGGCCGCGTACCGCCGCAACAGCCGCGTCGACTCGGTCATCACCCTCGGCTCGACGTTCCTCGGCACGCTGCCGTTCTTCTGGCTCGCCCTGCTGCTCATCTACGTCTTCGCGATCACCCTGCGCTGGTTCCCCGAGCGTGGTGGCTACGGCGGCGGCAGCAGTCCCGGCTGGAGCTGGATCTTCATCTCCGACGCCTTCCAACACAGCGTGCTGCCCGCCGTCGCGCTGCTGATCACCGGCCCGATCGGCTGGATCATCGGCATGCGCAACAACATGGTGCAGAGCCTCGGCGAGGACCACGCCCGCCTCGCCGTCGCCCGCGGCCTGCCCCGGCGGCGCATCGCCCTCACCTACGGCGCCCGGATCGCGATCCTGCCCAACGTCACCGGCTTCGCCATCGCGCTGGGCAGCGTCCTGGGCGGCGCCGTCCTCGTCGAGACGGTCTTCAACTATCCGGGCATGGGTCGGCTGCTGCTGGAATCGGTGTCCAGCCGGGACTATCCGTTGATGCAGGCGATCTTCCTGTTCACCACCGTCGGCGTGCTGGTGGCCAACTTCCTCGCCGATCTGCTGTACGGGTTCCTCGACCCCCGGGTGCGAAAGGCGGAGACGGCATGACCGAGCGGACCAAGGAGCTGTCATGAGCACACCCGCTCCCGCCGTACCGACACCGGGCACGGACACCGAGGGCCTCCAGGCCACCGCCACCGAGCTGGCCCGGCGCAGCCGGCTGCCCGGCTGGTTCGTCATCCTGTGGCGCAACCGGAAATGCCGCATCGGCCTGCTGATGCTCGGCGCTTTCATCGTGGTCGCGCTCTTCGCCCCGCTGATCGCGCCGTACGGCCCGCGCGACGACGCCTTCCCCACCTCGCTCGGCCCCACCGGCGGTCACTGGCTCGGCACCACCGCCCAGGGCGAGGACGTCTTCAGCCAACTCGTCGTCGGTGCCCGCACCTCGCTGATCGTCGGGCTCGCCGCCGGGCTGCTCTCCACCCTGATCGGGCTGGTCATCGGGCTGACCGCCGGTTACCTGCAGGGCTGGGTCGACGAGGTGCTCTCCTTCCTGATCAACCTCGGCCTGGTGGTGCCGGCGCTGCCGCTGATGGTGACGCTGGCCGCGTACGCGCCGGTCCGTGGTCTGTGGCTGATCATCTTCGTGATCAGTGTGACCGGCTGGGCGTACGGCGCCCGGATCAAGCGGTCGCAGATCATCACACTGCGCACCCGCGACTACATCACTGCGGCCCGGTTCGCCGGTGACGGCACCGCCCGGATCATCGCCCGCGAGATCGTGCCCAACATGACCTCCCTGATCGTGGTCGGCTTCATGGGTGCGGCGCTCGGCGCGATCGGCGGCGAGGCGGGCCTGGCCTTCCTGGGGCTCGGCGATCCGCAGACGGTCAGCTGGGGCACCATGCTCAACCAGGCCAGCCTCGGCGGCGCCCTGCTCACCGGCCAGTGGGCCTGGCTGATCGCCCCCGGCCTGGCGCTGTCGCTGCTGATCACCTCGTTCACGCTGATCAACTTCGGCATCGACGCGCTGAGCAACCCCCACCTCCGGGAGGATTGACATGGCCCTGCTCCAGGTGGAGCACCTCTCCGTCACCTACACGCCGCGCGACCAGCCGGCCAACCGCGCCGTGCACGACGTCTCGTTCGGCATCGACGAGGGCGAGTTCGTCGGGTTGCTGGGCGAGTCCGGCTGCGGCAAGTCGACGCTGGGCAACGCCGTCCTGCGGCTGCTCTCCCCACCGGCCAGGATCAGCGGCGGCCGGGTCACCTTCGACGGCGTCGACCTGACCACCGCCATCGAGGACCAGTTGCGAAAGCTGCGCTGGACCGACCTGTCCACGGTCTTCCAGAGCAGCATGAACTCGCTCAACCCGGTGATCCGGGTGCAGGCGCAGTTCGCCGACACCTTCGCCGCGCACAAGATCCCCGGTGATGTCACCGCGCGGGCCACCGAGCTGCTCGACCTGGTCTCGCTGGATTCCCGGGTGCTCAAGGCGTACCCGCACGAACTCTCCGGCGGCATGAAGCAACGGGTGGCGCTGGCCCTGGCGCTCGCCCTGCGCCCCAAGCTGGTGCTGCTCGACGAGCCGACCACCGGGCTCGACGTGGTCGTGCAGCGCAGCATCCTCACCCGGCTGGCCGAACTGCGCCGCGAGCTGGGCTTCGCCGTGCTCTTCATCAGCCACGACCTGGGCACGGTGCTGGAGATGGCCGACCGGGTGATGGTGATGTACGGCGGCGAGATCGTCGAGAACCGCCCGGCGGCCGGCATGCTGCACGAGCCGCGGCATCCCTACACCCGGGGCCTGCTCGGCTCGTACGCCGACCCGCGCCTGCCCGACGTTCAGGTCACCTACATCCCAGGCCGGCCACCGGACCTGTCCCGGCCGCAGGGCGGCTGCCTGTTCACCCCACGCTGCCCGCACGCCGAGGACGCCTGCCGCCAGGTCCACCCCGAGTTGCTGTCCGACCACGGCGGGCTGGTCCGCTGTCTGGTGGCCCAGGAGAACCGGCTGCCGGTGGTGCAGCTCGGCGCGGCGGACGCCGCCGCCACGATCGGGAGCCACTTCCCGGCCACCGGCGCCCTGACCGACCCGACCGACACCCCCGACGCGGCGGCCGAGGCCGTCCTCTCCGTCGACCGGGTCACCAAGCGCTACACCAGCCGGCGCGGGCTGCGCACCAGCACCGTCGAGGCCGTTCGCGACGTGTCGCTCACCCTGCACTCCGGCCGGGTCACCGCCCTGGTCGGGCAGAGCGGCAGCGGTAAATCGACGATCGCCCGCCTCATCACCGGCATCGAACGCCCCAGCACCGGGGAGGTGCGCTTCAGCGGGGGTACTGGCGCGGAGGTCCGGGTGGACCGGCTGCGCGGACGGGCGTTGGTCGACTACCGCCGGCACGTGCAGATGGTCTTCCAGGACCCGTTCAGCGCCCTCAACCCGACCCGGACGGTGGCGTACGCCCTGTCCCGCCCGCTGGTCAACTTCGCCGGGCTGCGCGGCGCCGCGATCCGGGAACGCTCGGCACAACTGCTGGAGAGCGTCGGACTCGCCCCGGCCGGACAGTTCCTCGACAAGCTGCCGCACCAGCTCTCCGGCGGGCAGCGCCAGCGGGTGGTGACCGCCCGAGCCCTCGCCCCCGACCCGCGGGTGCTGATCGCCGACGAGCCGATCTCCATGCTGGACGTCTCGATCCGCGCCGAGATTCTGGAGCTGCTCGGCGAGCTGGTCCGCAACCGGCGGCTCGCGATGCTCTACATCACCCACGACCTGCTCAGTGCCCGACTGCTTGCCGACGAGGTGCTGGTGCTCAACCAGGGCGTGCTGGTGGAGCGCGGCCCGACCCGGGAGGTGATCGGGGCGGCCCAGGACGCCTACACGCGGCTGCTGCTCGACTCGATCCCCAACCCCTTCGCCAAGGCAGCCCGCGCGTAGCGACGCCAGAGGACGAGGCGACGTCGGGCCCGCCGCAGCCGTTGCCGCGGACCCGACGTCCGGCTGGGGCGAGGCGGCTCCGGCCGCATCCCTGTCCGTAGCGCGGGCGCCGCTCCGGGCGGTCAAGCCAGCCAGGCGGCCGACCGGGCGGGCAGCGTCGGGCCGTCCACCGGTGCGCTGGCGAGCAGCACCGGACCACCGTACGGTCGCCGGTCGACCGCCGTGTCACCGAGGTTGACCAGGCAAATGGGGCCGTCGGCGCCCCGGCGGAACGCGAGACAGCCCGGCGGAGCGTCCAACCAGGACAGCTCTGCCCGCCGGCCCCGCCAGCACGTTTCGCGCAGCGGCAGCGCCGCCCGGGTCAGCGCCAGCGCCGACGTCGGATCGTCGGCCTGCCGGGCCACCGAGAAGCCACCCCAGCCGGCCGGCTGCGGCAGCCACGGGGTCGACCCGACCGGCCCGAAGCCGTACGGCGCGGGCCCGTCGGTCCACGGCAGCGGCACCCGGGCGCCGTCGCGGCCCCGCTCCGTGCCGCCGGAGCGGCGGAACACCGGGTCGCGGATCTCGTCGTCGGCCAGCGCCACCTCGGGCAGGCCCAGCTCGTCGCCGGCGTAGAGGTACACCGCGCCGGGCAGGGCGAGCATCAACAGCAGCATGGCCCGGGCGCCGTCGCGGCCCCACCGCTGGGCCGCCCGGCTCACATCGTGACTGCCGTGCACCCAGGCCGGCAGCCGCCCGTGCCGGGTAGTGGCCGCGAGCAGCGCGTCCACCCCCGCCCGCCAGGGCTCGGGCCGCAGCGGCCAGTAGAGCGGGTCCATCGCGAAGGCCTGCCCCAACTCGTCCGGGCGCAGGTACGGCCCGATGACCTCCGGCCCTCCCCAGGTCTCGGCCACACCGAGCCGGTCACCCGGATATGCGGCGAGCTGCCGAGCCCACCGGCGGTAGATCTCGTGCACCTCGTCGCGGTCGCTGTACGGCGATGGGTCACCGGCGCGCCAGCCGGCGGGCAGCTCCGGGTAGGCCGGGTCCTTCACCAGCGAGCCCGCGGCGTCGAAGCGCACCCCGTCGACGCCGCGGTTTAGCCAGAACCGCAGCGTGGCCGCCGCGTCCGCGGCCACCTCGGGGTGCTCGTGCCGCAGATCGGGTTGCTCGGTGTCGAACAGGTGCAGGTACCAGTCGCCGTCGCCGAACGGCGCCCACGCCGGCCCACCGAAGATGGACCGCCAACCGTTCGGCGGTAGCTCCCCGGCGATGCCCCGGCCGGGCCGGACGTGGAACCGGTCCCGCTCCGGAGAGCCGGGGCCGGCCGCGCGGGCCGCGGTGAACCACGGATGGGCGCTGGAGACGTGGTTGAGGACCAGGTCGACCACCACCCGCAGGCCGAGCCGGTGGGCGTCGGCGATCAGCCCGTCCAGCTCGGCGAGCGTACCCATGCGGGAGTCGACGGCGCGGTGGTCGGACACGTCGTAGCCGCCGTCGTGGTCCGGGCTCGGATAGAACGGGGTCAGCCAGACCGCGTCGACGCCGAGGCCGGCCAGGTAGGGCAGCCGGGACCGCGCGCCGGCCAGGTCGCCGAGCCCGTCCCCGTCGGCGTCGGCGAACGAGCGCAGGTAGACCTCGTAGGTGACGGCCTCGCGCCACCACGGCCCGGTGCCGGTCATCGCGGGGTCAGCTCCAGCAGGGAGATCGACGGCATGGGCAGGGTCACCGGCAGCCCGATGGTGCCGTCCGGCGTGAGGGTCACCGGTGGGGTCACGTCGGCGAGGCGGTCGGCGGCCCGCAGCGCGGCCCACTGCTCGCCGGTCGGCCACCGGTCGACGCCGAGCCGCCGTGCGGTGGCGGAGAGGTTGGACGTCTGCTCGTCGAGCCGCCGGTGCCGGAGCTCGTACGCGCCGTGCGGCAGCCCGTCGATGCGCAGCCGCACCGACCGCTCCAGCCGGTCGCGCTGGTCGGGGCGGTCGAGCACACCCTGGTCCAGGGTGCCGTTCCAGAGCACGATGGCAATCCGGCCGGTGTCCGGGTCGAGCGACGGCCACGCCCGCACCAGAGAACCCGCGCCGTCACCGGTGAGCCGAGCGGCGAGCTGCGCCGGGGCGAGCCGATCCAGCATCCACAGCGCCCAGAACCGGGGCTTGGCCAGGTTGCCCACCGACAGCAGCCCGAACCCGCCGTGCAGCAGCGCGGACGGTCGGCCCAGCTCCTCGAAGTGGTCGCTGGCCACCCAGCAGGCGAGCGACGCCACCCGGCCGGCCGCCTCCTGCATCCCGGTGGCCACGAAGGCCGCCGAGAGCACCGAATCGTTGACCGGTGCGAAGTGGGTGGGGGAGGGGCCCCACTCGGTCCAGCGCAGCGGCGTGCCGGCCCGGCCGTGCCGGGCCAGCGCCGGGCGCAGGTCCAGCGGCGGGCTGCCGTAGACGTGGGTGGAGAGGAAGTCCAGCGGGGCGCCGGAGGCGTCGATGTGATCGAGGAACGGCTCGACCCACTTCGTCGCGGCGGTCGCTGGCCCGCCGATCGGCAGGCCGGGACAGGCCTCCCGCACGGCGCGGGCGGTGACGTCGTACATCCGCAGGTAGTCCTCCCGGCTGCCGGTCCAGAAGCAGTCCAGGTCGGGTTCGTTCCACACCTCGACCGCCCAGCGGCGCAGCTCGGCGTCGCCGACGCGGGCGCGCAGGTGCCGGATCAGGTCACCGACCAGCGCCGGCCACCGGTCCCAGTCCCGCGGTGGGCTGGACACACCCGCGGCGGTGACCACCCGTGACGCGTCACGAGCCAGCGCCCGGGGCGTGAACGACAGCTCCAGCACCGGCCGCAGCCCGGTAGGTGCCAGCGCGTCCAGCACCGCGTCGATGCCGGTGAAGTCGTGCACCGGGCGGCCGTCGACCTCGCGGTAGACGCCGAGGTCGTCGCCGAGAATGCCGTGCGCCCGGACCCGCTCGACCCCCAGCTCGCGGTGCACCCGCCCGAGCGCGGCGGCGAGCCCCGCGCCCATCTCCTCGCCGCCGACCCGGTCGGTGCTGAGCAGCAGGCTCAGGTGTTCGGAGCCGATCATGTCCCGCCACGGGCGGTGCACCGGCCCCAGCGGGCGACCGGCGTCGATGGTCACCTCGACCAGGCCGTCGCCGTCGGCGAGAGCGGCGACCGGCGCGGACGGCGGCCCGAGGGGGGCCTCGCCGGGCCGGTCCGCGTCGAGCACCGGGCGCACCGAGTACCGCACGGCGCGTCCGGGCTCGACGGTGGTGTCCGCGTACGGCGGACCGGGCACCGCCAACAGGTCACCGCCGCGATGGTCGATCACCTGGTACGGGCCGCCGTCGTCAGCGCGGTGCACCAGGTAGCCCACGGCGCCGGGCACCCGGTCCCAGTCGACGCTCACCTGACCGCGCCCGGCCCATGCCCGTGGTCCGTGCGACACGTCGCCCGCGGTCGCCTCGGAGGGGGAGATCACGCTCAGCTCCCGGCGACCTCGATCAGCACCGCCCCCGGCTGGGGCAGGTGCAGCTCCACCACGGCGGCCCCGCCCCGAGCGCGGGTGTCGATCTTCTCGACCGGCAGCGAGTCGGCGGCGCGCAACGCGTCCCACTGCTCCTCGGTGGGCCAGTCGGCCACGCCGAGCTGCTCGGCCAGCGTGGTGACGTCGCCGTGCTCGCGGTCGAGCCGGGTCACCGTCACCGTCCGTCCGGCGGCACCCTCGACGGCCAGCCGGATCTGACGGGCCAGCGCCGGGTCACCGTCGCGCTTGGACTGGTCGAGGGTGGAGTTCCAGACCAGGATGGCGAGGCCGCCGTCGGCGCGCCGGCTGGCCCAGCTCTGCACCAGCCCGTTCGCGCCGTCTCCGGAAGCCTGGACGCTCAGCTCGGTCTCGCCCAGCTGGGCGAGCATCCGCAGGGCGTGATAGCGGGGCTTGGCGATGCCGCCGACTGTTATGAGACCGAAGCCGCCGTGCAGCAGCCGGGGCGGGCGGCCCAGCTCCTCGAAGTGGTCGCTGGCCACCCAGTAGGAGAGCGCCTCGACCCGACCGGCGGCCGAGCGCATTCCGCTGAGCAGGAAGGTCGCCGCCGAGGTGCCGTCGTTGACCGGGTGGAAGTGGGTGGGCGTGACCCCCCACTCGGTCCACAGGATCCGTGCGTCCGGGAAGCCCAGCCGGTGCAGGGTCGGGCGCAGGTCCAGCGGCGGGCTGCCGTAGGTGTGCGTGGAGACGAAGTCGACCGGCGCGCCCGAGCGGTTGGCGTGCTCCAGCAACGCGTCCACCCATCCGGCGGCGGCCGACGACGGCCCGCCGACGGGGATCCGCGGGTCGACGTCCTTGACCGCCTTGGCGGTGACGTCGTAGAGCCGCATCCACTCGTCCCGGGTGCCGGACCAGAACACCTCCAGGTTGGCCTCGTTCCACACCTCGAAGTCCCAGCTCAGCACCGTCTCGCCGTACCGCTCCAGCAGGTGCGCGACGAGTGCCCGGACCAACTCGGCCCAGCGGTCCCAGTCCTTGGGCGGGGAGATGACGCCGCGGTACTCGAAGACCGTCCGATCGGGGTCGCTGGCCAGGTCGCGGGGCATGAAGCCGATCTCGACGACCGGCCGCAGGCCGATGGAGAGGACCAGGTCGTAGACCCGGTCGACGCCGGTGAAGTCGATCACCGGCGCGCCGTCCACCTCGCGGTAGACGGCCAGGTCGTCGTGGAGGATCGAGTGCGCGCGGACCGTCTCCACGCCGATCTCCTGTCGGATGCGGCGCAGCGCGGCGAGCAGCTCGCGGCCGATCTCCCGGCCGCCGGAGGTGTCCGTGCAGAGCAGCTGGGACAGCCGCTCGCTGCCGATCATCGGTTGCCACGGCCGGGGCAGTGGCACGCACTCGTCGGCGGCGTCGACCCGTAGGGAGACGGTCGGGGCGTTGCCGTCGGCCGGCAGCGCGGCGGCGTGGATCGGGGCGCTGAGCGGACCGGTCACGGTGACCTCGGGGACTGCGGCCACCGCATAGGCGTACGGCTCGCCGGGCTCGCCGGTGGTGTCAACGTACCAGGTGTCGGGTACCGAGAGGACGTCGCCGCCGAGGTGGTCGATCGGCGTGAGTTCGCCGGTGGGTACGCCGTCGCGCAGCGGTGCGCGGTGCACCAGGTAGCCGACGGCGCCGGGAACCGGCGACCAGGACAGTCGGACGTGGCCGACCCCGGCGTCGGCCGCCAGGTCACCGGGCGGGGCGAGCAGCGGGATCCCGCTCGTCGTGCCCTCCTCATCGCTGCGCAGCGCGATGCGGGCCTCCCAGTCGGATCGGGCGTCTGCCGGCTGGTGGTCGCTGGTGCTCGTCACCGGGGCACCTCCAGGGGTGTGTCGTGTGGTCCGGTCCGAGCACTGTAACCGGTTTCTGTGGCGGTTGCGCCTGCGGTGCCGTGACTTTTTCGCGTACCGCACCGTCCATCAGGGCCGGTCCTCGGGGCGGCGGCGAGCAGCAGGTGCGGTCGATGGTCGATGAGGATGCGGCGGCGGTGCAGCGCGACTGTGGACATCGAGGACGGCTCATGGTCGTCGAGGGGTTGTGTACTGCGACACTCCTACCTATGGTCTGGTGTAACCGGTTACAGCAACCGGAACGTAACGGGTCGGTGGAGGTATGGGCAACAGTCGGCTGACGGTTCGGGAGATCGGTCGCACAGCCGGGGTGCCGGTCGTGACGGTGTCCCGGGTGACGGCACCGGTCAGGTGTTCGAGGAGACCCGCCGCCGGGTGCTGCGCTCGATCGAGGAGCATGGTTACCGGCCGCACCATCTCGGCCGGACACTGGCGGCGCGCCGGCACGGTGCGGTCGGCCTGGCCTTCCCCGGGCTGTCCGGTCCGTACTTCTCTGAACCGCAGGGCTTCGAGTCCGAGGCGTCGGAGGCCCGGACCACTGTCCACATCCTGTGTACCCACCTGGCGCGCCGACTCCGCTGCCGCGGTCATCGCGACGGCGCACCGGGTGGACGGTCTGGCCGTCCTCGGCGGCACGGGCTCCCACGACACGATCGAGGAATTGGCCGCCAGGCTCCCGGTCGTGGTGCTCGTCGGCGACGGGCCCCCCGGGGCGCCGGCCGTACGGGTGGACAACGCCGCCGCGACGGCCGCGCTGACCCGGCATCCGCTCGGCGACCACGAGTTGCGCCGGCTCGAGACCGGCCTGGTGCTGCCGACCGATCTCGTTATCCGAGGCGGCCGCGGCTGCTCGACAGGCACCGATTCCACTTGACCGGTCGTCGCCACCCGACCACGTCGCGCCACAGCGGCGCGAGCCGGGCGCCCGGTGGCACCACATGGAGAAGGAGGGGCTATGAAGCACTTGAGGTATGCGACAGCTCTGGTGGTCGCCCTGGCGCTGGGCGTGACCGGCTGTGGCCGGGACGAGGGCGGCTCGGGTTCCGGCGGGCAACCCGCCGGCAAGGAGATCGCGGCCGGAAAGGCTAAGGGCGAGATCACCGTCTGGGCCATGGGCGCCGAGGGGGAGAAGCTGACCGAGCTGGCCGCCGATTTCTCCAAGGAGAACCCGGAGGCCAAGGTCAACGTCACGGCGTTCCCGTTCGACGCGGCGCACGACAAGATCGCGACCGCCATCGCGGGTCGGCAGACACCCGACGTCAGCATGATGGGTACGACCTGGATGGGCGAGTTCGCCAAGACGGGCGCGATCGATTCCACCCCCACCGGGCTCTTCGACAAGAGCAAGTTCTTCGAGGGTGCGTGGAACACCACCGTCGTCGACGGGACCTCCTACGGTGTCCCGTGGTACGTCGAGACGCGGCTGATCTTCCATCGCAAGGACCTCGCCGCGAAGGCGGGCCTGCAGAAGCCGACCACCTGGCAGCACTTCACCGAGTTCGCCAACGGGATGAAGGACAAGGGCGGCGCCAAGTGGGGCGCCTACCTGCAGCCGGGCGGGACCGGCTCGTGGCAGTCCTTCATGCCCTTCGCCTGGCAGGCCGGCGCCGACATCATGCAGGACGGCAAGTTCACCCTCGACACCCCGGAGATGCAGAAGGCGCTGGAGTACTACGCCTCCTTCTTCAAGCAGGGACTCTCGCCGACGCAGCTCGCGCCCGGCGCCATGGAGACCGGCTTCGTCAAGGGTGAGATCGGCGCCTTCGTCTCCGGCCCGTGGCACATGGGCATCCTCCGGGAGCAGGGTGGCGCGGCGATCGAGGGCAAGTGGGACGTCGCGCAGATGCCGCGCGAGAAGGCTGGCACGTCCTTCATCGGCGGCTCCGACCTGGTGGTCTTCAAGGATTCCAAGAACCGCGACGCGGCCTGGAAGTTCGTGCAGTTCCTCACCACCCCGGCAGCCCAGCAGAAGCTGTACGACCTGGTCGGCAGCCTCCCGTCGGTGCAGGAGTCCTGGCAGTCCGGCAAGCTGGCCGACGACCCGTTCCTCCAGGCGTTCGGCGAGCAGCTCAAGGACGCGAAGTCGGCACCGGCGATCGCCACCTGGGAACAGGTCGCCGACGTGATCGACGACGGCATCGAGCGCGTGGTCCGCGGCGTCTCCGATCCCGCCACCGCCACCAAGGAGATGCAGGCCAAGGCTTCCTCCATCGGCACCGGGAGCTGAGGTGGCCTCCGCCACCGCGCAGCGACCCGCGCGCACCGGCGGCAACCGGGGGGCCCGGGTCAGGCGCCGCGAGGGCATCGCGGGTTGGGGTTTCGCGCTTCCGTTCCTGCTCGTCTTCGCGGTGTTCATGGCGGGCCCGGTGCTGGCCTCGTTCGCCATGAGCTTCACCGATCTGCGCAGCGCCGATCTGCGCGACCCCCTCGGGGTCAACCCGATCGGCCTGGACAACTACGTCAAGCTGTTCGGTGACGACACGTTCCGGCAGGCCGCCCTCAACACGGCGTACTTCGTGGTGGTCGGGATTCCACTGACGATGGTCCTCGGGCTTGCGGCGGCGGTCGGCTTGGACGCCGGAATCACCAGGTTCCGGACGTTCTTCCGGGTCGGCTACTACCTGCCGGTGGTCACGAGCATCGTGGCCATCGCCGTCGTCTGGCGCCTCCTGCTCGAGCCGGAGAGCGGCATCGTCAACACGCTGCTCGGCTACCTCGGCATCGACGGGCCGAACTGGCTCACCGACACCAGGACGGCCATGCCCGCGCTCATCGTCATGGCAGCCTGGCGGAACATGGGGTTCCTGATGGTCATCTTCCTGGCGGGGCTGCAGGCGATCCCGCGGGATCTGTACGAGGCGGCGGCCATGGACGGCAGCAATGCATGGTCGCGGTTCCGCCACGTCACGCTGCCGATGATGCGGCCCACGCTGCTCTTCGGCGGCGTCATCACCGGCATCGGCTACCTGCAGTTCTTCGAGGAGCCGTTTGTGATGACGCAGGGCGGCCCGCTGGACAAGACGCTGTCGGTGGCCTTCTACATCTACAACCAGTTCGGCTTCGGCAACTACAGCTACGCCGCGGCCATCAGCTATGTCCTGTTCATCGCCATTCTCGTCCTGACGCTGGTGCAGTTCCGGCTGCTCCGGTCGAAGACGTAGGGGGACCGTCATGACGACTCCCGTACAGACGCCGGCGCCCGCGCCGACCCCCGCACACCGTCGGCCAGCCACCTCGGCGCCGGAGGCCCGTGGGCACCTGTGGGTGTACGCCGTCCTCGCCGGTGGCCTCGTACTCCTCGTCGGTCCGTTCCTCTGGATGCTGCTCGGTTCGTTCAAACCCGACGCCGAGCTTCGGCAAGTACCGCCCACCTGGCTGCCCGCGTCTCCGACGACGGACAACTACCGCCAACTGTTCACGCAGCTGGACTTCCCGCAGTTCTTCTTCAACAGCACCGTGGTGGCCCTGGCCATCACCGTGGGCAACCTCGTCTTCTGCTCGATGCTCGGCTACGCCCTGGCGAAGCTCCAGTTTCCCGGCAAGCGGGTCGTGTTCGCGCTCGTCCTCGGGATGCTGATGGTGCCGGGCATGGTCACGTTCGTCCCGCTGTTCATGCTCGTCAGCCAGCTCGGCATGGTGAACAGCTATCCCGGACTCATCCTGCCGTGGTTGGCCCAGCCGTTCGGGGTCTTCCTGATGCGCCAGTTCATCCTCGGCCTGCCCGACGACCTCATCCACGCGGCCCGGGTGGATGGCGCCGGGGAGTTCAGAATCTTCACCAGGGTGATCCTGCCGCTGTGCGGGCCGGCCCTGGCCACGCTGGGGATCCTGCAGTTCCTCGCCACCTGGAACAACTTCCTCTGGCCGCTGGTCGTCGCCCAGTCCGAGGAGAAGTACACCCTCCCCGTGGCCCTGGCGCTCTACGCCATCGGGGAGAACAGCACCCGCTACGGCCTGCTGATGGCGGGCTCGGTGGCGACCATCCTGCCGATCCTGCTCATCTTCGTGCTGCTGCAGCGCTACTTCGTGCAAGGCATCGCCATGACCGGCCTCAAGTGAGGAGTGTTCCGTGCGATCCAGATCTCGTCTCACGGTCGCGGCAGGAATGATCATGTCTCTCGGACTGGTCGTCGCCTCCGCCCCCTCGGCCACAGCCGCACCACCGTCCCCGACCGGCCCGGCCCCGCACTCCACTGCGGGCCGCAAGGCCGAGCTGCACCGGTACACCGCCGACACCTGGCGATCCTTCGTCGCCATGGTGGACCCGGCCACCGGTCTGGTCGCCGACAACATCGGCGGTGACCTCGACCAGGCCGGCCGCTCGGCGTACACCTCGCCGACCAACATCGGCGCGTACCTGTGGAGCACCGTGGTCGCCAGGGAGACCCGGCTCATCTCCGCCGGCGAGGCCCGCGCCCGCATCGCCAAGACCCTGGACACGCTGGCCCGACTGGAGATCCACCAAGCGTCGGGCATGTACTACAACTGGTACGACCCGTCGACGGGAGCGAAACTCACCACGTGGCCGGCCGACGGCAGCACGGTCCACCCGTTCCTGTCCAGCGTCGACAACGGATGGCTCGCCACCGCCCTGACGATCGTCAAGGTCAAGGTGCCGGAGCTGGTGGCGCCGGCCCAGACGCTGCTGGACCGGATGGACTTCGGGTACTACTACAACCCGACCGAACGCCAGATCCGCGGTGGCTTCTGGGTGGACCCGCCGCCGGGGTGCTCGGTCGCGGGCAACTACCGGGGCGGCCCGGACGTCTACTACACCTGCCACCACTACGGCGCTTTCAACACCGAGCCGCGCATCGCCAGTTACCTCGGTATCGCCGCAGGTCAGATTCCTAGCGAGCACTACTTCGGGACGTGGCGGACCTTCCCGCCGGAGGGCTGTGACTGGGCGTGGTCCGAGCAGCGGGCCGTCGGCGAGTGGCGCACCTACCTCGGAGTGCGGCTGTTCGAGGGCGCCTACCGCTACCGCGGCATGCAGCTCGTGCCGACCTGGGGCGGGTCGATGTTCGAGGCGTTGATGGTGCCGCTGTTCGTGCCGGAGGAGAAGTGGGGCACCCGCAGCTGGGCGATCAACCACCCGACGTACGTGCGGGCGCAGATCGAGCACGGACTGCGCGAGGCCGGTTACGGGTACTGGGGGTTCTCGCCGTCGAACAACCCGGCGGGAGGGTACCGGGAGTACGGGGTGGACCCGATCGGGATGGACGCCGGCGGATACACCTCCGACCAGGAGCGCACCACGGTCGACTACGGGTACGGGGAGTGCCGGCCGGCGCAGGCGTCGCCCACCGCGTACGGGCAGGGCGTGGTGACCCCGCACGCCTCGTTCCTCGCGCTGCGCTACGCCGAGGACGAGGCCCTGCGGAACCTGGCGAACCTGCGGCGGGACTTCGACGCGTACGGCCCCGGCGGCTTCTATGACGCCATCAACGTGACCACCGGGCAGGCGTCGCAGCGTTACCTGTCCCTGGACCAGGGCATGATCATGGCGGCGCTGGGCAACGCCCTCGCCAACGACGTGCTTCGTGAACCGTTCAGCCGCGGTGCCATGAAGCAGCGCCTGGCCCCGCTGATGCGGATGGAAGAGTTCTCCGTGCCGCAGCCGGCGGACGACTGATTCCAGGTCCGGCTGATCCTGCGGTGGAGTCGCGCCCCCTCCACCGCAGGATCAGCCCGGCCGAATTCAACAATCAGCACAACTGCAGGTCAGCAGCCATTCTGGTAGCTGCTGCGTTACCGCAACGGGCAGCCGATCACCTGGTTGCCGTAGGTCGCCGAGCCGCGCACCGCATTCAACTTCGAGGCGGGGGCGCAGCCCGGCTGGGGCCGGAGGAGCTGCGGGCATCAGCGTCACCGATCGCCAGGTAGAAGAACAGGTCCAGATCGGCGGCGCGTTGTGGGTCACGGTCGGCGCGCAGCAGCTCGCGACCAGTCGCGCCGTCCGCGATGCCGAGGTGCTCGGCATTCAGGTAGACGCGCTCCCGCCTCCCCGCCGTGGCCCAGACGTGCGCCGAGCGGATGCGCACACGACACAGGACCCGGGGAGGTTCGTGGTTGCCCTCCCAGCCCAGCTCCTTCAACTCCTCCTCGTGCAGCAGCGTGTAGCCGCAGCGATGGCTGGGGATCGTCTCCAGGAAGATTCGCGCCGGGGGGCTCGGGGCCCAGACGAGGCCGGCTTCGAAAGGTTTGCGGCCCTTGGTGAGGACCCCCACGGACCCGTCGAGGCGTACGCGTCGGAAGCCGAACGGGCCGGTGATCCCGGGCCCGCCTTCGGCCGATCGCGAGGCCATCGCCCAGTAGCGCCGGTCGAAGTCCGTCGTCGGGTACGGCAGGTCGAGCTCGACCTCGACGATCGGGTCGTGCTCCTGCGGCCTGGCCTTGATCGCCAGGCCGGTGACGCCGATTCCGATTCCCTGCGTGAACGCGTCGAACGGCACCTCGATCCCGTTGAGGATGAACTCGTCGCGTACGAGGTCGATTTCTGACTTCTCACGGTCGACCAGACGGATCGACGTGATCTCGAGCGTCTCCGGCTCCGCCCTTCCGCCGAGGTTGAGGCACAGTTGGTCGAGCGCCTCCTGCACGGTCTTGGCCTCTGCCAGGACCTTGCAGGCTCCGGGCTCGTAGCTCGTCGCGGCGGCCGTGCGGAAGGACGCCGTGAACACGAGCGGCTCGCCCTCGGTTGTGCCGGACGCCGCGAGGAGTTCGGCCTGCACCTGGTGGAGCGCTGACGGATGCCCCGCGTTGATCTCCCACTTCACGTCGCACAGCCCGTCTGCCCCCGTGGTGAGGGAGAGGGTGGTCCTGCCACCCACCGGTCGCCCGTCGATGCGGCACTCGGGGTTGGCGGTGGCGTCCGGCACGCTCCAGCGCACCGTGGCCCTCGCGACCGGCGTCTTCCCTCGCATCACCGCGACCCGCAGTCGGGCGGGCAGCGGCACGAACCCGCCCTCCGGTGGCGCGGGGACGCCCTGGCCGTCGCCGCCCCGGTACAGCAGCGCGCGGTCGGTCAGCGTGGCGAGCGGGATGCGGCAGTCCTCCGCTTGGAGCGCGGTGGCGGACCCGGTTAGCACGGCGAGGGGTGCGTAGCGCGTCACGGGCCCGTGGGGCGTCTCCGGACTGCCACTCGGCCAGTCCACCGTGCCGTCGGCGCGGGCCGCGAAGGTCCAGTAGTCGCCGCGACGGAAGACCGCCGCGGTGGCGCCGCCGGAGCCGGCGCCGAGCTGCACCTTGAGCCCGTCCCCGAGGTCGATGGCCTGCGAGCGGTTCGGGTCGGTGTCTGTCTTTACGGTTGCGACGCCGTCGCCGTCAGGGAAGGCGTCCCAGAGGCGGAGGTACCAGCCTTCCTTCGAGTTGACGGCCGTCAACAGTGCGGTGGCCGCGGACTCCAGCGTGACGACGGTGTCGGTGGCCAGGGCGACGCGGAATAGGCGCTCGTCCTTATCGGCGCTGCGTGGGTCGATGTCGTCGTGAACGGAGACGACCTCGGCGTACGCTCCGGGCGCGAACCAGTTCAGCGGGTCCAGGGAGGGCGGTTCGACCGTGACCTCGGTGCCGCTGACCCCCGTGATCAGGGCCATGACCGAGGCGTTGCGCCGGGACATCTTGACCTTCAGGCCCTTGAGCCCGTACCGCGGCCCTTCCGCGGTCGGGAAGTCGGTTCGGGCGGAGCCGCCGTGGACCTCGATGCGGTAGAGGAGGTTTTCCGAGCGGGAGTACCCGCCGGCGGAGGCCAGCGAGCACGGGTCGGCCTCGGGCGGAGTGCTGTCCGGGATGACGGCGAGCGTCCCCGTCGACGGGGCCACCAGTTTCTTCCACTCGGGCTCCGCGGCTACCGAGGCGCAGCTCGGGGTCTCTGGGTCCTTGGCCCACCCGCCTTTCGGGGCGAACGGGAAGACCTGCCAGTCGACGAGTGCCCGGCCGGAGGCCTGCGCGTCGCCGAGGGCAGGGTCGGCGAACGCGGGCTCCTCGACTGGGTCGACGTGCCGTACGAGCGCCTTGAGCGCGAGGATGAACGGGACGGCCGGGGTGCTGTCGTCACGCGGGTGGGGCTGCTTCGCGAGGGCGCACTTGCCGGGCACGTTCTCCACGAGCCAGCCTCCGAGGTAGCCGTGCCCGGGGCCGATCTCGCAGTCGGAGGGTTTTGCCGCGGGCGTCATCAGGAAACCGGTGGACCTGGCGGGCACGACGAGCCGGCCGCCGCTGCCGAAGGTGTCCTCCGCTCCCGTCTCGACCCGGTCGAGCAGGTGCGTGGCCTGCTGGTCGATGTCGGCGTCCAACAGGACCTGGCCCTGCCTGGGGACGACCGAGCGCGGGCGTCGCTGGTCCGCCGGCCGCAGCGTCAGGCGGGTGGCGTCGTTGCGAATCGTCATGGCAGGTTCCTCCGGGCTGCGACGGCGGCGGACCGGGTGTCGTCGATGACACCGGCCTTGAGTGCGACGGGCAGGAAGTCGTCGACGAGCGAGGCGAGGTTCGCCGTGGCGATGCCGGAGGCGGCCCGGGCGAAGGCGCCCATCTCGCATCCGCCCTCGCCGCCTGTTCGGACGGCGTCCGGGCAGAGCGGGTGCAGCATCGCCAGCGTCGGCTCGTCGGTGGAGTAGTCCATCAGCACGGGCTGGACCGACAGCCGCAGGGTCGCGGCCTCGTCCGGCGTCAGCGGAGCGCCCTTGGCCGCGGTGGCGTCCGCCAGGGCGAGGGCGGGCTGGCAGCGGAACGCACGCGGGGTGGCGGACCCGGCGGGGACGAAGCTGTAACGTACGCAGCCCGCCTGTCGGCGGGTCACGGCGACGGGCTCGCTGAAGATCGTGTTCGTGGCCGTGAGCGCGCGCATCGCGGACGGGCCCAGCACGGTCACGTTGCACAGGGCGCAGTCGAGGCCCGGGGCGGCGATGGCGTCCCCCTTCGCGCCGTCGGCGGTGATCACGCTGTCGCGGATGTCGAGCTTCCCGCTCCCTTGGATCGTGGCCGTGCCGAGCCGGATCGGGCCGCAGATCGAACTGTCGACGGAGATCTGCACGGGGCTCAGGGCGCCGGTGGCTCGCAGCGCGCACTCACCCGGCGATCGAAGCGTCACGTACCGGAGGTCCAGCGCCCTCACCGAGCCGGCCTTCAGCCGCAAACCCTGCGTGAGCTCGAGCCCGTCGAGCACGAGACGTCCCGCCTGCGCGGTGGCGGCGCCCGATCCGCGCGCCACGCGAAGCGGGGCGTCCACCGTGAACCGCCGGTCGCGCCGGATGATGAAGCCCCGCAGCGCGGCGTCGGCCGGCACGCCGGGCACAGGCTTCGGCGCGCGCCACTCGGCCGCCACGAGGTGGATCTCCGACTCGGCTGGCAGAGTCACCTCTATCGCTCCCGTGGCGCCTTCCAGGTCGCAGCGCGCCAGCAGGACGAAACTCCGCCGCGCCGCCCCCTGGGCGGCCGCCTCGGCGAGCGCGGCCGCCAGGCTGGGCACGGTACGGCTCCCAGTCTCCGCCGACCCGGCGATCGGCTGCGTCGGGTCGACGACCCAGACCAGGTCGGTCGTCGCGCCGGAGTCCCGGATCTCGAACGGCTGGTCCGCGTCCCCGCGGTCCTGGGGTCCCGCGCCGATGGCGCGGCCGAGACCGGTACCGTACGCCACCCGCACCTCCACCACCTCGCTGCTCCCGGAGGCCGGCTCAGCGACGATGATCCGCCCGGTCACCGGGTCGACGGCGCACGCGATGGCGTGCGTGCCCGTCCGCGGCACCGGGGCGGTCGGGCCTGGGTCGAACCAGGCGTACTCCAGCGTCGCCGCGGGCCTGGCGCCCGGTGTCGCGGGCGGTTTCTCGAGGTTCGCGATGCGGACCTGTGCGGGCGGCACCCGGAGGAAGGCCGTCTCGGTGGCCGGCCGGAGGAACACGGTGAAGGGCTGCCCGCGGTCGTCGAACCACCGGCGCGCGGGCAACCGCGCCGGCCGTTCCTCGAGCGCGGCGCGGCGGAGTTCGTCGGTCTCGCGGTGCAGGGGCAGCCGCTGCAGCCGGTCCGCGACGTCGCGGGCCTGGAGCCGCCCGCCCGCCGCGTCGGCGCGCCGGTCGGGGCTGAACAGCCGCAGCGCGGCCCCCGGCTGTGGCGCGACCTGGAAGTAGCCCGGGTGCGCGGTGCCGCCGACGACCCAGGGCCGCGCCACGGGCACCCCGGACATGGCCTCGGGCGGCACGGTCGCCGACGCCGGCCCCGGGACAGGGGCCGGGAAGTGCGGCACGACGGGGCGTACGACGTGGATGCCGACGGCGGTGATGCCATGGCGCCCGGCGGGTCGGCCGGGACGCGTCCGGCCGACGGGGCGTACGTCGAGCAGCCGCGGCAGCATGTCGAACGCACTGCCCGCCCGTGACGCGGTTTCGCCGTCGACCAGGGTGGCCGTGCCGGGGCGGTCCGGGCGCACGTCGACGAGGTGGCTGAGCCGGGACAGGCGCTGGAAGTGCTCCACGACGACGGCGCTGAGACCGGTCACGTCCCCGGCCAGCGCCTCGAGCACCCGGGCGGTGCCCTTGCCGCGGCGGTAGCGGACGGTGTTGGCGAGGTAGGCCCGCTGTCCGAGAGAGGAGCCCTCCGGCATGGGCCGCAGCGGGGTGGCCCCGACCAGGGAGGCGATCGCCGGCAGGGCGGACTCGCCGGCCGTCTCCACGAAGAGGGCGTCGTAGAACGCGTCGGTCTCCGCGTCGACCTCTGCGCTGGGGAGCGCCAGCACGCCGAACAGCGCCCGCAGCGCTCCGCCGGAGACCAGGTCGACCTGGCGCACGTGGGCGGGCAGGAGCCGGTACAACGCGTCGGCGACGGCCTCGACCCGGACGGCCGGGGGAGTGCGCCCGGAGGCGGACTGAGCGGTCATGGTGTCAGCTCCGTGAACGTGATCGCCTCGGCGGACACCGAGAGCAGACCGGCCTTCGCGAATAACCCGTCCGTGAGGCGTGGGCCCGGGCAGCGCAACCGACCCTCGGCGTCCTCGATGACCTCGACGCCCGTCGTCACATCGGTGGCCGAGAACTTCGTGAGCAGCGCCGCGACCACGCCGGGCACCCCCTGCACCGTGGCCAGGACCTGCGAGCGGTGCACCGCCTCGCCGAAGCGACGGGCGGCCCGGCCGAGGTCGCGTGCCAGGGCCGTCCGGACCGCGGCCTCCACATCGCCGCGGCGGAGCGCGGGATCGGTCGCCAGCGAGATCTCCAACGACATCGGCAGGTCGTCGAATCCTTTGATCCGTACGTGGGTCCCGGGGGGCGCGGCCGCGAGGATCGCGTCGCGCAGGCCCTTCACCAGGTCCGACCCCGGCTGCGGCGGGCTCAGGGTGGTCGTCGCGATCGTCACGCAGATGGTTCGGCGCATGCCGGAGCGCAGCTCCACCGCGGCGGCCTTGCCGACCCCGCGGTACCCCTCGGCGAAGGCCTCGTAGTCGGCCAGCGACACGGCCCGGTCCAGGGTCCGGATCGCCTTCGGAGCGGCGGTTCGGATCTCGTCGAGCGTCTCGGGGTCGCTACCGCCCTCGGCCAGCACGGCGTTGGTGACCGACCGTACGCCCAGAACCGGCGTCATCACCTGGATGAGCCGCCCCTCTGCCAGGTTCCCGGCCGAGCCGCCGCCGGTGCGGTACAGCGCGACGACGTTTCCGGTTCCGCTGGGCAGGCGGCCGGCGAACTGCACGTCCGAGCCGTCGTCCCCGCGGGCCAGGACGCGGAAGCGGCGGCTGTCGGGCCCCGCTCCGAAGAGGCTGTCGGCGCGCTCGTACGCCCGGTCGTCGACCCGCACCTCGATCGCCGGCGCGTACCCCCTCGGGCCGGTCGCCGGGACGTGGGCCAGCGGCTGCTGCTTCAGGGCGAAGCGCGGCAGCGGCGTCGCCGGATTGCCGGAGCCGAGCGTCTCCGCTCCCATCACCGGCGTCTCGCCCTGGGAGGCGGCGACCGAGTTGCCGAGGATCGTCAAGGTGGCGGCACGCCACCGTCCGGTCAGCGGGGCGTCGAAGACGAGGAGGGTGGCGGTGGGGGCCGATTCCGCCGATCCGGTCGCCGTCGTCGCGGACGAGACCGTCGCGGCCTCGACCACCGTCGTCGTGTCGTCGGCGTCGCGGCCGGTGAGCACGACGCGCCGGCCGGCGGGCAGGGGGACGACGCCCTCGACGTACAGGCGGTCCGGTTGGTTCGCCGCCGGGAGGTCCGGGTGCTGAGCGGCCGCTCCCGGCCCGGCGTCGGTGAGCGGCAGGAGCGGGTCGGCGGGCGGGACGACGAGGGTCGTCCTGGCCGTCTCCAGGTGGATGGTCGTCTCGCGGACGAGGTTGTTGAAGCCGCTGACGGCTGTCTCGTCGATTTCGACGCCGACCAGCGTGCACGACGCCGACAGTCCGAAGTCGGAGCGGGATGTCTCGACGGCGGAGGCGATCCGGCCGATGGCGGGTGTCGGCTTGCCGCCGCTGGTTTCGACGACGACGGCCCGACCGGGCGCGGCCTCGGGATGGACAGCGTCGAGGTGCACCGGCCACGGCTTCTGGTCCGTCGGGCCCATGACGAAGTCCTTCCATTCGACCGGCAGGCCGTCTCCAGTTGGTGTCTCGCCGGGCTTCGGATCGGGTGGTTTCTCGCCGCGCGTCTTGCGGACGGATTCGGGCATGAACGTGATGTCGGGGGCCATCGCCCCGAACGCCCGAGCCCGCCCGCCGAGCACGATCACGATGCCCTGCGCTGCGGGGGCCGTCCGATCAGCGGGCGCGGTGACCTTGCGCTGGCCGGCGATCCCGAGGACGGTACGCGGCGGCGTCGCCGCGCCGGCCGCGGCGGAGCCGGTCGCGGTCGCGCCAGCGGCGACGGAGTCGACCTTCACGGCGATCACCCGGGCCAGGAGCCAGGTGACCTTTCCGGAGCTCTCGCTTTCCCACACGAGCACCCGGTCGCCGACGCGGGCCCCGAGGTCCACGCCGTGCACCGTGATCTCGGCCGTCGAGGTGGTGATCTGGGGTGGGTCCGGCGCCCGCAGCGGCCCTATGGCGTTCCACGCCGTACGCGCCTCGATCTCGGCGTCGGTCTCGAACGTCTGCGGCTTCTCCCCGTCGGCCGGAATCGAGGCGACCTTCGTGCCCTTCGGGATGGTGACCGTCGACGGGGCGCCCGAGAGGTCGTCGAGGGTGAACGACAGCACAGTCGACGCCGAGATCGCCGGGCGCGGCTCGTGCCCGAGCAGGGCCGTCAGCGAGGCGAGCGCGGCGCGGTCCTCGGTGGCGGTGAGGGTGCCGTCGGCGTAGAGGCGGTGCAGCGTCCAGCCGAGCACGTGGAAGGCGCCCGCGGCCGCGGAGAGCAGCGCGATGGCCGGGTCGTCGGTGGATCGCGTGCTCAGCCCGGCCAGGGGACGGGCACCGAAGGCCTCGGCCCGCGCGATGCGGTCGAGCATCCGCCCGAGGATCGCGGAGTGCCGGAAACGGGGCGGGTCGCCTGGTACGCGCGCGGCGGTGGCACCGTCGAGGCAGCCACAGGACGTCGCATCCCCGCACCGGCACCGAATGTCGTCGCTGCTCATCGTCCGCCTCTCATCGCGATCCTGAGCCGGCCCCGCTCGGGCAGGTTCGGGTCGTCCCGCAGCTCGAGCACCTCGGTCGCGGCGGGTCGGATGACGCCCAGGGCGATCTCGTCCTGGGCCGTGCGACCGAAGCGCTGGAACACCACCGGCGTCACGCTCTGCACCCCCGGCACGGCCATCACCGAGGCCAGCAGCGCCGAGAGGTACAGCGGCGTGCCGAAGGTGAAGCGGTCGGGATCGAAGAACCCGGGCGTGCCGTCGGACCCGAAGGGCGACAGGGCGGCGCGGACGCGCGAGCCGACGAGGCTGCGGATCTCGTCGGGCGCGGCGCAGACGGAGAGCTTGACGTCGAGGGGCACCGCCCGGGCAGCCCGGACGGCCACGTCGAAGCCGGCCAGGCGGTACCGCTCCAGGTGGGCGAGGAGGCCGGCGCGGAACGCCTCGTCGACGGCCGCGCCGCCCTGGCGGTCCAGGTGGATCACCACGGTCTGCCACGAGCCTGTCCAGCGGGGCACGGCCACGGCGTTGGCCACCCCCGGGAAGCGCAGCGCGGCGGCCTCGTAGTCCTTCGCCGTCACCGCTCGCTCCTGCACGCGGAACGCCTGGGGGGCGGCCACGCGGACGGCGGCGATCCCCTCCGGCTCCGCGCCACCGGTGGCGGCCAGCGGGTTGGTGACCGAGCTGATCCGGACCTGGCGTTGGGTGTCCGCCACCACGACGTGGCCCAGGGCGCCGAGGCCGAGGTTGCCGACGGCGCCCGACCCGAACCGCCCGCTCACTCCCAGCGTCGCCCCCGTCACGGGGGACAGCCCGTGGACGCCGTCGCCGAAGCGGAGGGTCTGCGCTCCCGCGCCGTCCGACTCGACGACGAAGTCCCGGGCGAAGCGTCCGCTCGCCAGCAGGTCCGCGCGTACCCGCCAGGTCGCGAACGCGTCGTGCAGGGTCACGGCGGGCAGGCAGGCGGCTGGGTCGACCGCGGCCAGCCGCCCCGCAGGCAGCGGCGGCGTGTCCGCGGGACCGTGCGGGGCGACGCGCGCCAGCGGGCCGATCCCGCCGGTCAGCCGCGGCCGCCAGGCGACTCCCTCCTCGGGGGCGGGCGGGTCCAGCCGGGGGGCCAGGTCGGCCGTCGTGGCGGGCGGCAGGCCCAGGTGCGCCGCAGGGGGAAGAGTGGCCCCGTGCTCGGCGAGCACGACGTTGCCCTGAGCCGCGGCGCAGACCACCCGCCGCGCCGGACCGGCCGGTCCCGGCACCAGGGCCGAGACGGCGAGGTCGAACGGCAGGGCGTCCGAGGCGTCCCATTCAACGTCGACCAGGGCGAGTCCGGGGGCCAGCACGTCGCTCGTCGGGATCACCCGGGTCAGGCGTACGACGTGGCGCCGGGCCGGGTCCGCGTCGGCGGCCGCGCCGGTGTCGGGCGCGGCGACCTCGGCCAGGAGCAGCAGGTCCCCGACGGCGAGCCCGCCCGGGCCTCCCGAGCTGCCGTCGACCAGGGTGACCGCGGTGGCCGCCCGGGCGAGCGTGCACTCCTCGTCGCTCCAGGTGTGCACGGCGATCGACGACTGCCATTGCCACAATGGACGATCGGCCATGGTCTGGAAGACCACCGGCCCGACCGGGGCCCTCGCGGCCGCGAGCAGGGCCGCGTACTCCGTCGCCGACACCACCGGGGGCAGACCCTCGGAGCGGGGCAGGACCGGGGTGTTGGCGGCGAGGACGAAGCCGTCAGCGAACGTGCCGTCGGGCGTGAAGGCGAACGTGACGTACGCCCGTGCGCTCGCCCCCTCGCCGGGTCGGTAGTCCACCAGCCGGGCGTGCCGCGCCACGGAGGTACGGCTGCGCGCCGTGTCGAGGAACGACTCGGTGCCGACCCAGTCGAGCCGGTAGCTCTGCTGGTCGGCGCGGTACGCCAGGGCCTCGACGATCGTCGTCGTCAGGTCGACGGGGTCGTCGGACGTGAAGCCGGGCACCAGCGCCGACATCCGGTCCAGCATCAATCGGCGGAAGCCGTCCCAGTCCCGGGCGCGGTAGTCGAACACGGGTTCCGGCGGGGGAGGCTCGGGGATGCTTCGGCAGTCGGGGGCGCAGTCTCCGTCGGACCCGCAGTCGACCTTGAACGAGAAGTCCACGGCGGACAGGCGCGGGTCGAGAAAGGGTGGCGGGACGTCGGAGCCGGGACCGGAGACGATCGCCAGGCGGTAGGTGGAGAAGTCGGTGGCCTGCCCGCCCGGGATCGTGACCCGGTACGTCGAGACCGTGCCGCCGCCCGGGATCTCCTGCACCGAGGGCGCCACGGTCGGGGCGGGGAACCGGACCCCTCCGGTGATGCGGATGTTGCTCCCGTCGAGCGCCGCGGCGGGCAGGGGCAGGGGCTTGACCAGCACGATGTCGATCTCGGTCGGATCGGAGACCAGGGCGCCCCGCCGGACTTCGAGGTAGTCGATGCCGGAGATACCCGCGGGGGCGCCGGGCGCGGCGAGCGCGGCGCGGCGCCGCTCCTCGCAGCAGGCGTACCGTGCCCCCGTCACGTCAGGTCCCGGCGTACGCGCAGTTCGCTGGAGGTACGGCTGGCGCGGGTCTCGTACGTGATCGCGACCTCGATGGCCGCGTCGGCCTCCAGCACCGTCACGGTCAGGTCGAGCAGGGTCAGTACGCCGCCCAGCCACTGCTGGATAGCCGCCTGCAGGGCCGCCTCCAGGGCGGGGGCCGTCGGCCCGCCCACCGGGCCGAACACCATCTGCCGCACGGGGCTGCCGAGTTCCGGGCGCATCACCCGCTCACCGGGCACGGTGAAGATCAGCAGTTCGAGCAGCTGGCGTACGTGGGCGTCGCTGCCGAACGGCACGGTGCCCGACCGTCCCAGCGCCATCGGGCCCAAGGGAAAGGCGAGTCTGCTCATGTGGCGACCACCCTGGTCTGGCTGGCCGCCACGATCGGCGGGCCCGCGGGAATCTGGTCGGCGGAGAAGCACACCGCGACGGAGGGGTTGACGAGCACCGGCTGCCCCGACGCCGTCACCCGGGCGGCCCCGGCGATCCAGCGCGTGGTGAGGCACGGCTGCGGCTTGGGTACGGGGACCGTGAACGGGCACCCGGCGACGAGGCCCTGGTCGGTGACCACCGCGACGGGCATACCCGACACGGTCACCCGCGGATTCGCGGCGACGATGGTCAGCGGCGCGCCGTGCGGGCAGGTGCACGAGGCGCCGGCGTGCAGGAGGGGTCCAGGCATGGTGTCTCCTTGCGGCTTCAGGTGACGACCAGCGCGCCGCCGTTGATGATGACCGAGGGCCCGGCCATGACGATCGACGCGCCCTGGCCGTTGGTGATGCTGATCCCCGCCGCGCCGATGGTGAGCATCGCGCCGGTCGGGGTGAGCACCTGGACCTGTTTCGCCGGGAGGTCCGACAGGGTCACCGACACGCCCGTGCTCGTCTGGAGGTGGATGTTGGGCGTCGCCGGCGTCGCGCCCGCCATCGCCAGCGCGGGGAAGCCCGCCGGGTCGGGCCAGAACGCGCCGGTCCAGATCGGATAGTCCGGGTCTCCGGCCTCGAACTCGACCCAGACCATGCTGCCCAGCTGTGGCAGCGCCACGACGCCGGCCATGCCCTTGGCCGCGAAGGGCACCGCGGGCAGGGCCCAGGTGGACGGGAACATGCCGTACCGGTCCCCGAGCTGAACCTGGATGCGGCCCTGCATGAGCGGGTCGGTGTTGTTGAGGACGGTGGCCCGGTACTTGCCGAAGAATCTTGGCCCCGACGTCACGGCGTCACCTCCGGTACGTTTGACACGAGACCGTCCCGTGCCAGTTGGAACGACTGTTTCCAGCTCCCACGGCCCAGCGTGTGGGTCACCGAGCGGACGAACCACAACCCGTCGTGCGCCGGACCCGCCCCGCGCACGCCGACGAGCGACCGGGCGCCCATCGGCTGGCCGTAGCGGGTGAGGTCCATCGTTCCGGTGCCGGTGACCGGGTCGGCGGCGGCGCGTTCGGCCAGCAGCGCCATCAGCACCTCGGGGTTCTTCAGGCGCTCCGTCTCGAGCAGTTTCGTTTTGGTCGGCACCAGCGGCCGGGCCGCGAGCGAGGGCTTGAGCAGGCCGATGTCCGGCAGCGGCACCGGCACGGAGAACCCGGCGACCTTCACGTGCGCGTACGGCAGGATCGCTGCGGCGCCGTCGGCGGAGAAGCTCATGCTCTCGATGTTCGAGGCGTGGTCCATGTCGATGGTCAGCGCGGGCTGCACGGCCCCGACGCGTACCTGCGGACCCCAGTACGCCGTGTTGGCGCCCGGCAGTGGGCCGGGGGTCAGGTAGAACTCGTAGCCCACGTCCTTGGCGAGCTTGGTGGCGTACTCGAAGTCGGTGCCCTGCTGCTGCGGGATCTTCTCGACGGGGGTGTCGACCGTCTGGAAGGGGGCGGGGATGGTCAGCGGGACGACGCCGAACGGCGCGTACTTCGCCATCATCAGCGCCACCCGCGCGAATGGCGGCATCGCCGGGAACGGGCACCCGGTGAAGTCGACGACGTCCATGTACCCGGAGACGTCCTCGCCGGTGAGGACCAGGCGGCTCTCGCCCGGTCGCCCGGTGGCCGTCACGTCCTGGCGCTTGATCGGGCCGTCGGCCAGCACCGTCGGCACACCGCGCAACGTCGCCACCAGCACGACCCGGATCATCGGGTCGAAGAACCCGGTGGGGAGCAGCGTCGTTGCGACGGGGGAGGTCTTCGAGTACGTCAGGCTCAGCTGGAAGCCGGAGCGGGAGCCGACCGCGTGCGTCACGGTGGCGCCGTCGATGGCGTCGACGACGGCCACCGGCGCGGGGGCGACGGCGACCGGGCCGATGAGGACCGACAGGGTGACAGAGCTAAGCGTGGCCATGGTCGGCGATCTCCAGGGGGAGCGGGATCATGACGAGCCGGCCCTCGGTACCCGTCAGGTCGGCCGGGTCGGCCTCGCCGCTGGCGTCGACGATGCGCCACCACAGCGCCGGGTCGCCGTAGGATCCGTGCGCCAGGGTGTCCGGCCTTTCCGCGCCGGTGAGGCGGCGGTGCTCCAAGGGGACGTGGCGCTCCGGCGCGGGGAGGATGCGCCGGGCCGGATAGCTTTCCACCGTGCCGTCGGGCCGGGTGCGGGTGACGATCGGGACGTGGTGGTACCGGCTGTTGGGTGGGAAGGGGTTGGCGGTCACGGCGCACCCGCCAGCCCCAGCGCCTGCACGCCGGATCCGCGTCTGGCCGCGAGGGTCTCCCGGCGGCGGGCCGCGGTGAGGAACAGGCTGGCTCCCTTGGACCCGAACGGCAGGTCGTCGGTGGACAGTGCCCGCAGGCCCAGGCTGATCCGGGCGAGGATCGGGTTCAACCGCGGGTCGAAGGCCTCCTCCGTCACCGAGAACTCGGTGATCCGCACCGGGATCGTCCGATTCGGCCCGAGGACGAGGATCAGCAGCGGGGAGGGCAGGGGGAGGATCTCGAGCGTGCCCTGCCGGGCGAGCAGCTCGGCCGCCTCGATGTCCGTCACCGGCGGCACGATCATCGTCTCCAGTTCGGCGAGGTCCGCGGCGATGCCCTCCGTCACCGTCGTCCGGTTCTGATCGGGCTTTTCCAGGCGGTCGGTGGCGTCGAGGACGAGCTCGATCTTCAGCGTCTCCACCGGCGGGCCCACCAGCCGTAGCGCCTCCAGCCGGTCGCCGCTCTCGGCCGTGGCGCCGCGGGGAGCCAGGGTGCGGGTGAGCGTCTCCGGGTTGTACTGGAACGGGATCGTCCGCACGACCGCGCGGCCGTCGGCGTCCATGACGACGAAGCCGCCGCGCAGCGTCCGGGGCGCCCCGGGGAACGTGGTCATCTGCTCTCCCCTTCCCTCACTTCTCGCGGGCCTCGCCGCGCCGCAGCATGTCCTTGACCACCTCGAGCGGGTCGATGCTGTCCGGCTCCACCTTGATCTGCGACAGGCTGGGCCAGGTGAGCTCGCCGTTCTTGGCGTACGCGATCTTGCCGAGGGTCAGGCGGATCTCCGGGCCGATCTGCGCGCTCACCGAGCCGACCTGGTAAGTCCAGGTGTGCTCGAGCACCCCCCACGCCGCGTAGAGGTCCGCGACGAGGTCGACCGCGGCGGAGGCGGTGAGGCGGCCGGTCGCGTACGCCTCGGCGCTGAAGCTGAATCCGCCGGAGTCGTAGTCGGCGTCGACCTTGATCCCGCCCTCGCCGGAGATGCGCAGCTTCGGGGTGATGTCGATGCCGCCCTTCGCCCCGACCGCGCCGAGCGCGACCTCGAGGCCGATGTACGCGCCGAAAGTGCCGTAGAGCTCCCCGTACGCCGGCATGGCGAGCGCGCCGGTGAGTTTCGCCTTGACCTGCGGGTCGTCCTCGAGCGGGTAGAGCTCGCCCTTGAAGACGACGCCCTTGAGGATGACCGGGCCGACGCCGTAGCCCAGGCCGAGGGACCCGCGGATCTCGCCGTACGCCGTCACCGCGGGAACGGGCGTCGGGATGCTGAACTTCACCCCGAGGCCCTTGCTGATCGGGATCTTGCCGCCCTCGGGCGAGGGCCACACCTTGGTCAGCGCGATGTCCCCGACCGCGACCTCGCCGCTGACCTTGACCCGCTGGTCCTTGGTCACTTCGACGCCGAGGACCGGACGCAGGTCCTTGGTGACCTGGTAGCCGATCGTCCCCTTGCCCCAGTAGCGGCCCTCCTCGTCGAAGGTCAGTGACAGCGAGCCCTCGGCCTTTTCGGTCTTGACCTTGATCGTCGCCGAGCCGGAGAAGCGGCCCTCCTCGTCCTCGGCCTTGCGGGAATAGCCGACGTGCATGGTCGAGGAGATGCTCTTCCAGAGGATCGCCGCGTCGCCCTCGAGCCACATGCCGCGGTCGGTGAAGCGGCCGCTCAGTTTGACGCTGTCGACCAGCGGCAGCGGCTTGGGTACGACGACCGAGCCGTGGTAGCTCAGGCCCTGCCCGTCCCAGCGCGCCCCCAGGTGCAGCGCGGTGCCGCGCACCTGGGTGTCGATGCCGCCCGAGGCGTACGGGTCGAACTTCCCGCCGGTCATGGCGAAGCCGATCTCGACGTTCGCCGTGGACCGGGGGATCGACGACGACGTCGCCGTGATCTTGCCGGACCAGCCCGTCTCCGAGTTCCAGGCCACCACCCCCGCGGCCGCGGTGACGCCGGGGATCTTGCCGCCCGGGGTGAGCGTGCCCGTGGCGACCAGCGCGCCCCCGGCCATCGTCACCGTGAGGTCGCCGAGCATGACCGGCTTCGCGGCCGGCCCGATGGAGAAGCTCAGCTGGCCGTCGGGCACCAGCTCGGGGGAGAGTTGCAGCGCCAGTTGCCCGCCGGTGAAGCGGAACGCCCCGGGCAGCGGCGAGACCAGCTTCTCCGCCGGGATCGGCGCCACGAGCCGTAGTTCGTCCTTGCTGTAGAGGACGTTGAGGGTGCCCAGGAACGGAACGGAGGACTTGATGGTGCCCTCGCCGGTCAGGTTGCCCTGCTCGTCAAGGGCGACCTTGGTGAGCGTGCCGGGGCTGAGGTACGGGTAGTAGAAAGCGATCTTGGTGTTCTTCTCCTTGTCGATCTTGAGGACCCTGGCCTCCCCGGGCGGGGAGGCGGCCGGGTCGGCCTCCGCGGCCGGTTGCGGGGCGGCGGCCGGGGTCCCTGCCGCCGGCGGCGCCAGCTCCGCGGACAGGCGGATCGTCGAGGCCGCCCCCGTCGTGGCCACGGCGCGGCTGTCCAGCTCTCCCTCCACCGTGTCCCGCGTGCTGCTCGCCCCGCCGGCGCCGCGCTTGTACTCGGTCAGCCGCATCCCCGGCACGATGCGCTTCGACATGCCGTCCAGCAGCGTGCTCCCGGTGTCGCGCACGGACACGGTCTCGCCCTGGCCGCCGGCCGAGAGGGCGACCGGCTTGCCCGCGGCCTTGGCCTTCACCGCGTCCGAGCCGGCCACATGCCCTTCGCGCAGGTGGTTCTCGATGACGGAGCTGGGGTCCGGCGTGCCGGCGGGCACCGTCGCCTTGGCTATCTGGATCTGCAGCCTGCGGACGTTCGGCCCGCGCATCGACGGATCGCGGATCTGCTTGACGATCTCGACGAGGCCCTGGTACGTCTGCGCCCCTGCGGCCTGGTTCTTGGTACTGGTGAGCAGTTGCAGGTTCGACGGGATGGACGTGCCGCCCATCTGCTTCTCGACGATGTGGTCGATGTCGCACTTGGCCGCCCTGAGGTCCGTACCCAGTCCTACGACGACCGCCTTGACGGCCGGGTCCGCGAGGCTCTGCTTGACCTTGTCATTCTTGGACGCGATGAACGCCTCGGACACCGCCTTTGTCGTGGGGAACCCGAAGCGCCCCAGCCAGATGGACTTGTAGTCCTCTTTTCCCTCCTTGTACGCCGCGACCGAGCTGCCCTCGATGATCGGCGTGAACACCAGACGGCCTCCGGCTGCGGCGTCGTCGTACGCCACCTGCACCCACGTACCCGCCCCCTTCTCCAGCGGCAGGGTGAAGGAGGTGGCCTTGACGACCAGTTCCGTCGTGCCGAGGCCGTCGGGCACGTCGGTGACCTTTTCCAGGCCGGGCGGCAGGCGCAGGGCCGGGCCCGCCGCGGTCGCGGGCTGGTTGGGCGCCGTCTGCGGGGCGCTGGCGGGGCCCGGTGCGGACGCGGGAGTCGGCGCGGGCACCGGGGGCGGGGGCGCGGCGGTGCTTGTGGCCCGGTGGATCCGCGGTGGCCCCGGTCGACGGGTGACGGTCGGGCGGCGGCCCGCGGCCAGGGCGCGGGCCGCCTCGTCGGCCTCGGCCTCCGCGCGGGCGTCGTCCGGCGCACCCCCCTGCAGTGCGTGCGCGATCTCGTGGGCGAGCAGGCCGCGCCCCTCGGGCGTGTCCGGGCGGTACTCGCCCCGGGCGAAGGTCAGGTGGTTGCCGAAGGAGAACGCGCGGGAGTCGAGGCGCGCGGCGGCGAGGTGCGCCGATTCGCCGTCGTGCACCCGCACGTGCCCCAGGTTCTGCCCGAATCCCCGCTCCATCTCGGTGAGCAGCGGCCCGGGCAGGGGCCGCCCGGGCTGGGCGAGTGCCGACGGTAGCGGCGCCGGGAGGGGCCGTCCGGATCGGGTGAGCGCCGACGGCGCCTGGGTCGACGGCACGAACGAGGAGCGGGGTGCCGAACTTTCCGCCGGGCGGGCGCTGCGGGCGGCCGGCACGCTGGGTCGGCCTTGGAGCGCGGGCCGTACGGCCTGGGAGAGCTGTCTCATCGTGACCCACCCCCGGAGTCGAGCGCCGCTCGGGCGGCGCGCACGATCTGGTCGGCGACGTGGTCGGCGACGTGCTCCGGGCGCCGGGTGATGGTGCCCACGGATCGGGCCCGCTCGACCGGCTCGCCGGGCCACGCCGCCAGGGCCCGCTCGATCGCGGCGGGCAGCGCCTCGGCCAGCCGGCGCGCCTCGATCGCGGAGGCGGCGGTCACCCGGAGCGTGCCGATCCGCACGCGCACGGCCGCCTTCGCCGCCGTCATCGCGCGTCCGCCCACGTCAGCCGCGGCACCGGCAGGTTCTGCTTGCGCAGCTCCTCGGCCAGCTCGGCCTCGATCATCTCCCGGCCCACGGCCGTCCCCGCCTCGACGGCGAGGAACGCGGCGCCCAAGGCCACGTTGCGGATCGAGCCGCCCGTCAACGGCAGGGCGGCCAGCGACGACCAGTCGTGGATCTCGATTGGGGCCGCTGGGGGGAACGCGTGACTCCACAGCCGCAGCCGCTCCGCCTCCGACGGCATCGGAAAGTCGATCACGAACCGGAACCGCCGCAGGAACGCCGGGTCGATGGCGTGGCGCAGGTTCGTGGTGACCACGGTGAAGCCGGAGAACTCCTCGATGCGCTGAAGGAGGTCGCCGACCTCGGCGTTGACGTGCCGGTCGACGGCGTTGCCGACGCCACCACGCGTCCCCCACACGGCGTCGCCCTCGTTCCACACCATGACCGCACCGGAGCGCTCCGCCTGCGCGAAGACGCTGGCGATGTTTTTCGAGGTCTCGCCCACGTACTTGGAGATGATCCGGCTGATGTCGATCGCCATGACCCGCAGGTCCAGCGACGCGGCCAGCACCTCCGCCGCCATCGTCTTGCCGGTGCCGGATGGCCCGGCGAACAGGGCGGCGACCCCCCGACCGCGCCAGCTGCCGCGCCCGCCCATCCGGTCGGCGAACCCCCAGTCGTCGAAGACCCGTGCCGCGTGGCGCACGTGCAGTTCGATGCGCCGCAGGGCGGCCTCGATCTGGGCGGGCAGCACGATGTCGTCCCAGCGGTACGCCGGCTCGACGATCCGTACGCCCGGCAACGGTTCCGGCGTCGCGGCGCGGGCGGCGGCGTGCCACAGCGCCGCCGTGGCGGTTCTCTCGTCCCCGGCAGCCTCGATCTCGGCGGCGGCCAGCGCGGCGGCCGCGTCCACGGCGCCGGGGTCGAGACGGAACTGCGCGGCGACGCGCGTGAGCCCCGCGCCGACGCGGCGGGTCCGTGCGGGTCCGAGTGCGGCCGCCCAGCGGCGGCGCGCCGACGCGGGATCGTCGTGGGCCGGCGGCAGCGTGTGGATCCCGCGGGCCAGGCCGTCCGGCGGCTGCGGGGCGATCAGGAGGACGTGGCCCAGCACCCGGTCGGCGAAGGCGGCCAGCCCGTCTGCGGGCCGGTGAACGCCGGCGTCGTGCAGGATCAGAGCCGCGGCGTCGAGCGCCGCCTCCCGGCTCCACCGCAGTGCGAGGCGCTCGCGCTCCGCCGGGTCCTCGGGGATGTCCGCGACGGCCAGCCTGCAGGGCCGCAGGCCCAACGATCGCAGCGCCCGCCCGAGGTCGTCGATGCGTATGCCGGGGGCCATGACGAGCGGGGGCAGCCCGAGCGGTGTGCGCGCCGCGGCGAGCGAGCGGACGATCGCGGCGGCCAGGGGGTCCGGCTCCGCCGTCGGATCGGGGAGCGACGGCACCGGGCCGATGCGCGCCGCCAGCACGGGAT
The DNA here is from genome assembly GCF_036906795.1 of Micromonospora sp. CPCC 205739. Classification (NCBI taxonomy): domain Bacteria; kingdom Bacillati; phylum Actinomycetota; class Actinomycetes; order Micromonosporales; family Micromonosporaceae; genus Micromonospora; species Micromonospora sp. CPCC 205739. Next base: position 234,532 of record NZ_JBAKHS010000011.1, read on the forward strand.
CGACCACCTCGTGGCCGAGCAGCCGGTCGACGAGCGGCGCTGCCAGGGTCAGCCGCGACTCGATCCGTGGCGCCGGAGCGTCGGCGAGCACCATCTCGAACCGCGTCAACGGCCCGGACGCCGCGAGCGCGCCAGGGTCCAGACCGGGTACCGCCCGGCAGGCCAGCCAGAGCGGTACGCCACCGCCGGCCACCCCACCGGTCGCCGCGACGGCGTCGGCGCAGGCGCGGGCGACGACCTCGGAGGTCCCCGCGGCGAAGAGCAGGGCCACCACCGCCAGGTCCGCGCGCGACAGCCCGAAGCCGGCGTGCAGCCGCCGCACCGAAACGTCGGCGTCCTCGCCGTCGAGCCATTCCCACAGTGGAGCGAAGGCGTCCCCGGCGGTGTCGGTGACCCGGTCGCTGTCCGCGTCCGCGGTGGCGACGCCCGTCACCCTGGTCAACGCCGCGAGCGACGCCGCCTCCGCGAGTGCCGGGAAGCCCGGCTCCGGGAACGTCATGGCAGGGTACCCGTCGTCGAGAGCTCGTCGACGGGCAGCGGCGACGCCGGGTCGGCGGCCGGGCGTACTCTCACCACCGCCTTCTGTACCGGGGTGGCCGCGGGGTAGCTGTCCCCGACATCGAGGAACACGGTCGTCACCAGGAAGTACGCGGAGGGACGCAGCGGCGACTGCAGGGCGGACCAGATCTTCGTCGACAGGTCGAGGTCGACCGGGGCCTGCGCGATGGTGATCTGCTCGGGCTGGGTCGTCCGATCGTGGAGCGGCTCGTTCGTGAGAGTGTGGAGCAGTGTGCCGGTCGGTGCCGGCGCCGTGATCGAGTCCAGGATCGACTCGATCTTCAGGCGTGGGACGATGCCGTGGCGGGTGAGGGCGGTGAGCCCCAAGCCGAGGAGCACCTCGCGTTCCAGGTCCGCGCCGGTCACCGACAGCATGTAGTGCATGTCCACGGCTAGCGGCGACGGGCTAACCCGCCGACCGGCCGAGTTGACGTGTGGCTCGTACATGTTCCGCCAGGCGGGGTTGGGCGCGACGTGGTGCAGGAAGAGGTGGATGCCGGCCGGTTCGGGCTGCGGGTTCCCTCCGGGGTTCGTCGGCGTGGCCGCGGGGCGGGGCGGCGGCTCGATCGAGACGCTGGGAGGGGTGAGGCTGCCGTACGCGATCTTGAGGCGTTCCTGCACGATCTGCTGCAGCACGAAAGTCGTGGCGGGGATGGCGAAGTGCGCGGTCATGCCGACCGCCCTCCCGGGCTGGAGCGACCCTCGAGGTACTCGGCCAGGGGCGGGCCAGTCCGCGGCCGAGGAGAGCGCTCACGTCGCGGCGGCGGATGGTCCGCCGCGATCCGTACCTCGATCTGGCCGATCTCGATGACCACCGGCCGCCGGGGCTCGTCGGTCGGGTGCTCGTCCAACGCCGCGGTCACCTCGGCGGCCAGGGTGGACGCTGTCGCGGGGTGTGCCTCGGCCCGGGCCCACAGCGGCGGCTCCCCGGCGTCCTGGCCCTCGGCGGCCGGCGTCGCCGTTCGCTGCCCCTCCATGTCCGCCGGGCCCGCCACCGCCCGGTCGGCGGGCTCGATCGACGGGCCCAGGGAGGATTCCGGACCGGTCGGCCGGATCGCGTCGACGGTCTCGGTGGGCTGGAGCGGAGTCTTCGCCCGGACCGCCTGCCTGATGGTGGGCCCCGCTGGGCTGCTCGTCGTCCCGGCAGCGGGCTGCGGTGGGGTAGCGCCCGCGTCCGCCGCCGTGCCGATGTCCGAGATGGCCGGACCGGTGGGGGCGGGCGGCGCCACCGTCCGGTCCGTCCCTCCCGCGCCGATTTCCGGCGGGTACGCGGGCTGAGCCCGGTCGGGATCGGTCACCGCGTCGGCCGCGGGCCGCGCGGACCCGCGGACCGGTGCGGATACCGGCCCGGCTCCGACGATCTCCTGCACGGGGTCCGGGTGCAGGGTCTGTGTCTCAACGAACTCCTCAAGGTCGGGCCACGCGGGGATCTCGCGCTCGTCCCACACCGGCTCGAACCTTGGCCAGGGTCGGGGAAGGGCGGGGACCACCGACGCGCTGGCCGCGGTGTCATCCGGGTCCCCGGTGTCCTCCGGACCCACCAGTGTGGCGGCCCGGGCGAGCGCGTCGAGGTAACCGGTCATGGCGCCACCGCCTTGAGGTGGCGGCCGGGCGACCTGGGGGAGAGATCGATGAGCCCGACGTACCACCGCCTGCGCTCGGCGGCCAGGCCGAGGATGGCGTCCTCGCTCCAGCCGTAGGCGCGGGCGATGACGTCCACGTCGCGCAGCAGGCCCTCCACGGTCCGGTCGAGGTCGCGGGCCACGAACTCGGCGGGGTCCACGTTCGCGGCAATCGCCCGGGTGCACTCCGCGCAGCTCAGGTCGACCCGGATTGAGCCGGCAGGATCGAGGGCCTCCCATTCCTGCGCGAGGCGGGTCAGGCCCGCCGCATCAAGGCTCGGCGGGTCGCTCTCCAGGCAGGTGCGTGCGGCCAATCGCCGGATGCCGGTGGCGTACGACGACCCGGCCAGCGCCTCCAGGTCCGCCATCATGGGAAGCCGGAACCGCACGGCGGAGTCCCCGACCTTCAGCCGGACCGCTGCCTCCGCCGACGGCCCGGGCAGGGCGCAGATCTCGTCGACCGGCACCACGAACTCGTTGTCGGCGTTGCAGCCCGGGCACCCGACGACGGCCTCGATGGGTCGTCCGACGACAGCCCGGTGCAGTGCGAGCATGCGCTGGTTCCGGACGCCGAGTGCGTCGCGGCGGGTCTTCTCGCCGTACAGGCGGAGCAGCAGTCCCCCGACCCGCGCACCCGCGCGCCGGCTGCAGCCGAGGGGCCACAGCCGCACCAGGTCCCCTGCGCTCGGCCCCGGACTGCGGGCGCTCGGCTCGGTCATGACGCCGGTCACGGCTCGGTGAAGCTGGGCTCGCCGGGCTCGACCACGGCGTAGTCGCGTTCCCAGCCCTCGTTCTCGAGTTTGAGCTTCGCAATGGCCACTGCGTTGGCGTTGGCGTCCAGGTCGGGCAGCGCCTGGTACTCCGACACCCAGCACCGGTAGACGGCGTAGCTCAGTACGACCTGACCGGCCTCGTTGAGCAGGTCGATGATGATGTCCTTGCGGAAGTCGGCCAGCGACACCTCGCCGCCGGGCCGCGAGCCGAAGTTCCAGACCTTGTTGGCCCACTGCTCGAAGTCCTGGTCGTGGGTCACGCCCCGCTCCAGCGTGATCGCGTCGTACTCGGTGCGCCCGGGCGACTTGTACGACGTCGAGGGGTCGCCGCCGCCGCGGTGCTTGACAACCTCGGTGGTGCGCTTGAGCAGCGACACCTTGGAGACGCCGGCGACGTAGCGGCCGTCCCACTTCACCCGGAACTTGAAGTTCTTGTACGGGTCGAGCCGCTGTGCGTTGACCGAGAACTGCCCCATCGTTGGTCTCCCGTCACGCTGTCGGCTGGACGATCTGGCGCAGGGTGATGACGACGAACTCCGCCGGCTTCAGCGGTGCGAAGCCGACCACGATGTTGACGATGCCCTGCTCGATGTCGCCCGGGCTGGTGGTGGACGCGTCGCAGGCGACGAAGTACGCCTCGCGCGCGGAGGTGCCCTTGAACGCGCCCTGCCGGAACAGACCGTGCATGAAGGCGGTACAGCTCACCCGCAGCTGCGACCAGAGGTCCTCGCCGTTGGGCTTGTGAACCGCCCAGCGCAGCGACTCCGACAGCGAGCGCAGGATGTGGTTCGCCGTCCGGCGCACGGGAATGTACTTCCACTGGCTGCCCAGCACGTTGGCGCCCTCCACGGTGCGGGAGCCGAACGCCACGGTCTGGTAGATGGGGAACCGTCGGATCACGTTGAGGCTGATCGGGTTGAGCAGGCCATGCTCCTCGTCGGAGAGTTCCACCGCCGGGCCGTAGACGCCGACGAGCGTGGCGTCGGTGCCGGCCGGCGCCTGCCAGACCCCGACCTGGGAATCCGTCCGCGCGATGACGCCCGCGATCGCGCCGGACGGCGGATGCGACATGATCGCGCCCGGTACGAGTGGGTCGTCCACCCGGACGTTCGGAAACCAGGCGCCGGCGTGGCTCGACGAGAACAGGAACTTCGTCGTCTTCCACGCTTCGGCCGAGCCGACATCGACGGTGTCCGGTGGCGGATCGACGAGGAGGAAGGCGAACTTCTTGGCGCACACCCGGTTCGCTTCCGCGTACACCGTCGCCACGTTCTCGTGGTGCGGGTCCGTCGGTTTGGCCGCCGACGGACGAACGAGGTCCGGAAGGCACAGCAGGTTGAAGAACGGGTCGGACTTCTCGAGCCTGGCGATCGCCTTCTCGAACGCCACCGAGTCGGGTTGGCCGTGTGCATCTCCGTCGAGGCCGTTCTGCGGGGCGGTGATTTGCGACGAGCCGTACTTCTGGCCGAGCTGGTAGCGGGAGGGGTTGGCGAGGGTTTCGGGCGGAGTCGCGGTGCCGATGTATTCCTTGCTGAACGACTTGCCGCTGCTGGGGTCCTTGATGGTGACCGTAGCGTCGTGGATTCGCTGCGAGCCGACCACCCCGGCAGGCGGCGTCAGCTTGAGCCGCATCAGGGTGCCGCCCTCGAACACCGCCCCCTCGACCACCGCCCCGCCCAGCTTCGCCGCCTGGCCCGGATCGTCGCGGATGGCCTTGTTCAGGGCCGCGACCAGCCGGGTCACGAGCTCGAGCGGAGTGGTCGGCTTGATGGTGTCCTTGTCGAACACGGTCACTGCGAGGTCGGTGATGGAGTTGGTGCTGTCGTCGGCCCCGTTGGCGTCGCGTCGGGTCACCGACATGCGAAGCTTGACGTCCTCGCCGAAGGTGCCTCCCGTAGGCTTCAATATCTTGTAGATCGATCCGGTGGCCTGTGGCCCGTCGGCGTCGGTGCCGTCGAGGGTCAGTTTGACCAGCTTGGACCCGGTCGTCGGATCGTTGACCACGGCGTCGGCCGTGCGCGTGTTACCTGCGGCGGTCGTCAGGTTGGAGAAGCGCTCCGCCCGTCCGGTAAGGGCGTCGATGATGGTGAGATTGAAGCGCTTCTTGTCGTGGTTCGTCGAGAACGGGTTCGCCCCGATGTCGAAGGGGTCCACCTCGACGAAGATCAAGCTACTGGCGGCACCGGAACTGAGCGCGGTGAGCGTGATCGACTTCTCGCTCCCCGTAGCGTCGCGCAGTAGCGCGGACTCCGCCGGCTTGGCGTTCTTCGCCGGTAGGCGCAGCACGAAGGCTTGGCCGCCGCCATTGGCGAAGAAGTGCAGCACCGAGTACGACAGCGAGCTCTTGGCGTACAGACCGCCGAAGTTCCGCTCGAAGTCCCCGTAGTTGAGGCAGCGGATCGGCCGGTTGTCGATGCCGGAGCGGGTCGGCCCGACGAACAGGGCGATCGAGGTGGCGGCCCCGGCGACGGACCGCGCACCGGAAGGCTGCTCCTTGGTGTAAACGCCGGGATAGGTAGGCATCAGCATGGTGGACCGCCTCCTAGCGGGCGCAGTGCCCGTATTGCGACGCTGATCCGGTAACAGTGTCCCTGTGGGTTCTGTCGAGCGGCGATTGGTGTTGCCGGGCAGGGTGAAAAGCGTCTGCGGGAGAAAAGGCGTCAACAGTCCCGCATCAAGGGCGTTCGGGTGCTCGGTGAACGTGGGTGAAGAGATGCAGCACCACTGCTCGTGATTCTTGTCGAGCCGTGGCAACGCTGCCAAGCAGATGATCTACAGCTTTCTGGCTATTTGCCGACAAACGATCGGCCGGTCAGTCCCACCAGAATCGCCAGGTCGAGGCCGAACCCGGGAGCATGTCAATCGACTTCCGACGGAGCTGCGGGTTAGTACTCCAGCGTCACTCGACTTCGACGTTGGGCGTGGCGCGGGCATGAAGACGGGCACCGAGGTTGCTCATCGATGAACCATTTCCATCCTGCGTACTGGTTCGCCCACGGGCGGCAGCTGCACACCGCTCATTACCGCGGGCCGGCGGAATTCGCCGGGAAACGGGTGGTTGTCGTGGGGGGG
>NZ_JBAKHS010000012.1:0-214744 GCF_036906795.1 Micromonospora sp. CPCC 205739
GACGACGGTGACCTCGTGCCCGGCGGCGGCCAGCGCCACCGACAGCGCGTGCACGTGCCGGCCTAGGCCGCCGACCAGCACGGGCGGGTACTCCCAGGAGAGGATCAGCACCCGCTGGTGCCGGGCGGGGTGGATGTCGATCACGTCGGCGTCAGGTGACATGAAGGCCCCCTTTGAGTTGTCCCCCGTACGTGCGGCGGCCGGCACCCCACCGGGATGCCCGTCGTCTCGCCTGGGTCGGGGCCCATCCTGCCGACCGCTGGATAACCAGCGGAGACGCCGTCGTTGCCGGTGTGTAACGGGTGTCTAGCGGGGCCGCCGGACGCGCAGCAGCTCGGCCACCGACCACGCCTGGAACGGGCAGCCGGTCGCGGCGTGCGGCGCGGTGCCATCGGCCGTCTCACTCACCGAGCCTAGGCCATAATCCCCCAAATGGCCCTCAAGTCCGACCAAAAGGTCATCGGTGGGCAGGCCGGCCTTCCGGTACGCCTCGACGAACGGCCCGATCAGCCACGGCCAGACGGTCCCCTGGTGGTAGGCGGTGTCCCGCTCGGCCGGCCCGCCCCGGTGCCGAGCGGCGAAGTCGGGGGAGTCGGGGGAGAGGCTGCGCGGGCCGAGCGGGGTGAACAGCCCCGTCGCCACCCGGCGCAGCACCGCCGGGTCCGGGTCCAGCGGGGCGTACGGCAGGGACCAGGCCAGCAGCTGGTTGGGGCGCAGCAGGTCGTCGTCGTGGTGCGCCGCCCCGCCCAGCGGGTACGCCGGCGCGGGCGCGTCCACCACGTCGTGCAGCCAGCCGGCCGGCGACGGGAACCGCTTGCCGAACGCCTCCCGGGCCCGGGCGTGCAGCCGGCCCAGCTCGGCCGCGTCCCGCCCGGCCAGCTCGGTCAGCTCCGCCAGACCGGCCAGGCCGTTGATCCAGAGCGCGTTGACCTCGACCGGCTTGCCGGTGCGCGGGGTCACCGGCACCCCGTAGACCCGGGCGTCCATCCAGGTCAGCGCGGTACCCGGGATGCCGCCCTGGGTGAGCAGGCCGTCGGCCGGGTCCACCGCGATGCCGTACCGGGTACCGGCCAGGTGCGCCTCCACCACCGCGTGCAACGCCGGCAGCAGCTCGTCGCCCAGGTCGGTGTCGCCGGTGACTGTCACGTGCCGGCTCACCGCGTGCAGGAACCACAGCGTCGCGTCGACGGTGTTGTACTCCACCCGACCGGTGTCGGCGGTGTTCGCCAGCATCCCCTCCGACAGCGTCGCCGCGTACGAGCGCAGCAGATCCCGGCCCTCGTCGGCCCGCCCGGTGCACAGGAACAGCCCCTCGTACGAGGTCATCGTGTCCCGCGACCAGGCCCCGAACCAGGGATAACCGGCCACCACGTCCGGCCCGGCGGCGGTGCGCACCACGAACGCGTCGGCGGCCAGGGCGAGGGTGGCCTCGACCGGGTCGGCCGGCTGCGCCGCCGCCACCACCGCCCGGTGCCGCCGCCGCGCCGCCGCGACCACCTCGGTCGCCGCCGGGGGCTCGTTGGCCAGGTCGCCGGCCCAGGCCAGCACCGACACCGTGTCACCCGGGCGGTCCAGCGCGCCGGCGAAGCGGCCGGCGTACCAGAGGTCCTCCTCCGGGTGCAGACCGCGCGCGGCCTCCTCCCGGTGGTGCACGCCGAGCCACCACTGCCCCTCGGGCGTCCAGTCCGGCCCGGCCAGCCGGAAGGAGCCCTCCACCACCGCACCGCCGTCGACCGGCTCCATCGCCGGCGCCGGGCCGTCCGCGCGGCGCTCGCCGTGCGCGTCCCGCCAGGTGCAGGCCGCCGAGAGCTCCAGCCGGACCGGACCTCCGGCGACCAGCCGGTGCACCACCGCCACGCCGGGGCGGCCGTGGGTCATCGCCAGCTCCCGCTCGATCACCACGTCGCCGATCCGCCAGCGCCACCTCGGCAGCCCGTCGACCAGCTCGAAGCGCTCCAGCAGCTCGAAGCCGCGCGGGTCGACCACGCCCGAGGACCACTCGTGCGCGCCGAGCCGCACCCGCGCCCCGGACGGCCAGGTCACCGCCGGGTCCAGGCTCACCAGTCCCACCTTGCGGGCGGCCGGCGTATGCCCGGCCACCACCAGCAGGCCGTGGTAGCGCCGGGTGCGCAAGCCGCTCACCGTGCCCATCGCGTACCCGCCCAGGCCGTCGGTGACCAGCCACTCCCGGGTCGCCCCGCCGGCCAGCTCGCCGCAGACCTGCGGACCGAAACCGATCTCGATCAACTGCTTTCCTCCTGCGGCCGCGAGGTGTAACACGCCACGACGACAATGGCCCTTGTGGTGAAGTACCCCGGCGGCGTCGAAGATGTGCACGTGTTCACCGACAGATCGCCCTCCGACGCACCGTCCCCCGACCCCGAGCGGCTCCGGCTGGCCCAGGCCGACGCCCGGGAGCAGGACTGGCGCGCATGGGGTCCCTATCTGTCCGAGCGGGCGTGGGGGACGGTACGGGAGGACTACAGCGAACACGGTACGGCGTGGGACTACTTCCCCCACGACCACGCGCGGTCCAGAGCCTACCGGTGGAACGACGACGGCATGGCCGGCGTCTGCGACGACCGGCAGACCTTCTGCTTCGCCCTCGCGCTCTGGAACGGTGTCGATCCGATCCTCAAGGAGCGGATGTTCGGTCTCGGCGGCGACGGCGGCAACCACGGGGAGGACGTCAAGGAGTACTGGTGGTACGAGGACTCCACGCCGACCCACTCCTGGATGCGCTGGCGCTACCACTACCCGCAGGCCGCCTTCCCGTACGACGAGCTGGTCGCCGTCAACGCGCTGCGCGGCCGGGACGAGACCGAGTACGAGCTGGTCGACACGGGGATCTTCGACGACGACCGGTACTGGGCGGTGACCGTCGACTACGCCAAGGCGTCCCCGACCGACATGTGCATCCTCGTCACGGTCGCCAACCGGGGCGACGAGGCGGCCACCCTGCACGTGCTGCCGCACCTGTGGTTCCGCAACACCTGGGCCTGGGGGCTGCCCGGCGCCGACCGGGTGCCCCGGCTGGTCGGCGAGGGTTCCCGGCTGGTCGGTGAGCACTGGGTGCTGGGGCAGGTCCTGCTGGAGGGCGACGGCGAGCCCACCCCGCTGCTCTGTGACAACGACACCAACGCCGAGCGGCTCTGGGGGCTGCCCGGGCGGTCGCCGTACCCGAAGGACGGCATCAACGACCACGTCGTGGCCGGCGCGGCCACGGTCAACCCGGCGCGGGAGGGGACCAAGGGCGCCCTGCACTACGTGCTCGACGTGCCGGCCGGCGGCCAGCGGCAGATCCGGTTGCGGCTGACCCGCACCGCCCCGCCGCCCGGCGGCGCCCCGCCGCCCCCGGCGGACCTGGGCGACGGCTTCGACGCGGTCTGCTGGGCCCGGCGGGCCGAGGCCAACCGCTTCTTCGCCGGGGTCATCCCGGCGCAGGCCAGCGCCGACGAGGCCCTGATCGCCCGGCAGGCCATCGCCGGGCTGATGTGGGGCAAGCAGTTCTACCACTTCGACGTCAAGCGGTGGCTGGAGGGCGATCCCGGCTCTGCGCCGCCGCCGGCCGGCCGCCGGCACGGGCGCAACAGCGCCTGGTGGCACATGAACAGCTTCGACGTGATCTCCATGCCCGACCCCTGGGAGTACCCCTGGTACGCCGCCTGGGACCTGGCCTTCCACTGCGTCACCATGGCCCGGGTCGACCCGGGCTTCGCCAAGGACCAGCTCCTGCTCCTGCTGCGCGAGTGGTACCTGCACCCCAACGGGCAGATCCCGGCGTACGAGTGGGCCTTCGGCGACGTCAACCCGCCGGTGCACGCCTGGGCGGCGCTGAAGGTGTTCGAGATCGACGGCGGGCGCGACCACCAGTTCCTCGCCCGGGTGATGCAGAAGCTGCTGCTCAACTTCACCTGGTGGGTCAACCGCAAGGACACCGGCGGCAACAACCTCTTCGAGGGCGGCTTCCTCGGGCTGGACAACGTCGGCCCGTTCGACCGGTCGGCCGCGCTGCCGGTGGCCGGGGTGCTGGAACAGTCCGACGGCACCGGCTGGATGGCCATGTACGCGCTCAACCTGCTGGACATGGCCATCGTGCTGGCCGAGCACGACCACGCCTACGTCGACACCGCCACCAAGTTCTTCGAGCACTTCGCGTACATCGCCGCGGCCGCGTACTCGCAGGGGCTCTGGGACGACGAGGACGCCTTCTTCTACGACGTGCTCCGGCTCGCCGACGGCAGCCAGGTGCCGCTGCGGGTGCGCTCGGTGGTCGGTCTGCTGCCGCTGGCCGCCACCACCCGGCTCACCGCGAAGACCCTGCAACGCCTGCCCGAGCTGGGCGCCCGGCTGCGCTGGTTCCTCACCCACCGCCCCGAGTACGCCGACGTGATCGGTGCCCGCCGGCTCGGCCCGGACGGCCGCCAGCAGCGGCTGCTCTCCATGGTCGGCCCGGAGCAGGTGGTCCGGCTGCTCGCCCGGATGCTCGACCCCGACGAGTTCCTCTCCGACTTCGGCCTGCGCACGCTGAGCCGCGCTCACCTGGACAAGCCCTTCTCGGTGACCCTCGGCGGGCAGGAGTTCTGCGTCGGGTACGAGCCGGCCGAGTCGACCAGCGGCCTGTTCGGCGGCAACTCCAACTGGCGCGGCCCGATCTGGATGCCGACGAACTTCCTGCTGATCAGCGCGCTGCGCGACTACGCGTCGTTCTTCGGCGACGACCTCCAGGTGGAGTACCCGACCCGCTCCGGGCGCAAGTGCTCGCTGGACGAGATCGCCGACGACCTGTCCGTACGGCTGATCTCGCTGTTCACCCGGGACGACTGGGGCCGGCGACCGATCTACGGCGCCGCCCAGCTCTTCCAGACGCACCCTGACTGGCGGGACCTGATCTGCTTCCCGGAGTACTTCCACGGCGACAACGGCGCCGGCCTGGGGGCCTGGCACCAGACCGGATGGACGGCCCTGGTCGCCGACCTCATCCTCACCCTGCGGCGCTGAACGGGGAGAGTCGCCAATCCGTCACCGGACGGTGACCGTCGGTCACGCTCGCTAGCATCGACCGGGTGTCGCCCACCGACGGCGGAGACGCCGAGCCGGCCGAGCGGTCCCGCGTCGTCGCGGCCGCCCGGCAGCTGGCCGAGGCCGAGGGCTGGGCGGCGGTGACCCGTCGCCGCCTGGCCGAGCGGACCGGGATCGACATCGAGGCGCTGTACCGCGGCTTCCCGGACCCGGCGGCGCTGGTGGCCGCCGTCGCGCTGCGCGGCTTCGCCGACCTCGCCGCCGCCCTCGCCGCCGCCCGGGCCACGAACGGCGACGACGGCGCCTGGCCGGCCGTGGTGACGGCCTACCTGGACTTCGCCTACGCCAACCCCGAGGTGTACGACGCGATGCTCGCGCACACCTCGGATCTCACGCTGGGCCGGAACCCGGCGCCCGGCGCCCCGCACGCCGCCTTCGCCGAACTGCGCGCCGCGCTGGCGCCGCTGGCCGCCGGCCGCGACCCCGACACGCTCGCCGAGATCGGCTGGGCCCTCCTGCACGGCACGGTCATGCTGACCCGGGGTGGTCGGCTGCGCCCCGACACGCAGGAGCAGCGGGAGGAGTTGATCGCGGTCCGGCTGCTCGCCGGGCCGTGGCCCGTCCGGCCCGACCCCGGGTCGGGAGCGCCGCCCGGCCTGCGCGCTGCCGGGCGCCACGAACCGGGGTAACCCGGATGACCCGGGCGGCGGCGCGCAGTAGCGTGTCCCGGACGCCGGAGGCGGAAGGGGAACCGATGGAACAGCGGCGGGACGCGGCGGTGCTCGTCTTCGACGCCGACGACACGCTCTGGGAGAACAACGTCGTCTTCGAGCGGGTGATCGACGACTTCCTGGACTGGCTGGACCACCCGACGCTCGACCGGACGCAGATCCGGGCCGTGCTCGACGACATCGAGCGCGCCAACGCGGTCGCCCACGGATACGGCAGCAAGGTCTTCCTGCGCAGCCTCGGCGAGTGCCTGGAGCGGCTGCGCGAGCGGCCCGCCACCGAGCGGGAGCGCCGCCAGATCGACGACCTGGCCGCCGCACTCGTCGCCCACCAGGTGGAGCTGATGCCCGGCGTCGCCGACACCCTGGACGCCCTCGCCGGCCGGTACGACCTGCTGCTGCTGACCAAGGGCCAACGGGAGGAGCAGCAGCGCAAGCTCGACGCCTGCGGGCTGCTGCACCACTTCGACGCCGCGCACATCGTGATGGAGAAGGACGCCGACACCTACGGTTGGCTGGCCCGGGAGCACGGCTTCGACCCGGCCCGCGCCTGGATGATCGGCAACTCCCCGAAGTCCGACATCCTGCCCGCCCGGGCCGCCGGGATGAACGCGGTGTACATCCCGAACGACAACACCTGGGTGCTGGAGCAGGACGAGCTGGACCCGACCGACGAGGGTGTGCTGCGGCTGAAGGAGTTCACCGACCTGCTTCGGTACTTCTGAGCGGGACGGTAACGTCCGGTCCGTGCCCCTGACGTTTCCTTCGCACCTGGCGCCGGTGCTGCCGCTGAAGCTGTGGCGACCGCGCTGGTTCGACGGGGTCGCGCTGGCCACCGGCGCGGTGTCGCCGGACGTCGCCTACCTGTTCACCCACACCCGGTTCGACCTGGGCATGGCCCCCCACACCGTGGGCGGGCTGCTCTGGTGGGGCCTGCCGGTCGCGCTGGTGTACGCCTGGATCGTGCGCCGCACGGTGGCCGGGATCGCGGTGCACCTGCCCGCCGCACGGCTGTTCGCCTGGCGGGACTACGCGGCCCTCGGCGCGGTCCGGCACCCGTGGCAGGTCACCGTCTGCTCGGCGCTGATCGGGGCGGCCAGCCACGTGGCCTGGGACCGGGCCACGCACACCGATCGCTGGCTGCGCCTGGTCGGGATCGAGGACTTCCACGCGCACACCGGCATGTACTGGTGGTTCTTCTCGGATCTGGTCAGCAGCGCCGTCGGCGGCGTCGTCGTGGTCGCCCTGGCGCTGCGGGCGGCCCGCCGGGGGGAGATCTTCCAGGGGGTACGCCCGCCCGCGCCGACGGCGCGCCCCGCCGTCTTCTGGGCGGTGGCCCTGGCGGTCACCGCCGCCGGGGCGACGGTGCTGCCGCTGCTGCCGGCCGCCACCGTGCCCGCCCCCGCCGGGGTGCGCCTGCTGCATCTGGCGGCCCTCGCACTCATCGCCGGCGCCGCGGCGGCGGGAGCGCTCTCCGCCGCCCGGACAGTAGCGAGCGGGACGGGACGCTTCGAGGAGAAACAGCGTCAGTCCGGCTGACCGCGTTACGCGGACATGCCGCTTTTCAGGATTGGTATCAATCACATTCGCCGGGGCCCCGGAATGCTTGTCCGGATGGCGACGGGATGCCTAATCTGGCCCCGCGTTCACGGCTCTTCGGGGTGAGTCGGGAGCGCACCGAAGTCCGGTAGTTGGGCACCGTGGAGCTGAGTGCAGGCGGGCCGGCTCGCCGTGCTGAGCCCGGCGTGGGCGACGTGCCACGCCCGCCGTGCTCGCATCGGCGATTCCGCTACCACACCGGACGGCTGGTGGTCAGGACCGGGGAGTTGCGGACCCGGTCCTGACCCGCCCGCCAAAACTGTTTCCGCGTCGATCCGTCTGCTCCACCGGAAAGAGAAAGCGTCGGGAGCGTCCCCCGCGTTACATCGACCCGCCGAAATTGCGCGACGAGATCCGTCACCATTTCCGGGACACCGCGAAGACGGCCGGGATGCCATCATCTGGCGAATGGAACCGACAACCCTCGCCGGTGGCCCCGTCGGGACGACGGCGGGCCGACCGACGCCGATCCCGCCGCCCAACCGTGCCTCCCGGTTGACCACCCTGCCCGCCGCGACCACCCAGGTGGTCGTCGTGACCGGCGAGGGCTACAGCACCACCTACGCCACCCTGGAGACGTTCCACAAGGTCGGCGGTCACTGGGTGGCGGTGTCGAGGCCGCTGCCGGCCCGGATCGGCTCGAAGGGCTTCAGCGACAACCACCTGGAGGGCGTGCCGACCACCCCCACCGGGGTCTACTCCTTCGGCCCGACCATGTACGGCATCGGCGCCAACCCCGGCGTGCGCTACCCCTACCATCAGGTGGTGCAGTACGACTGGTGGAACGAGAACCCGAACTCGTCGGCGTACAACACCTTCCAGCACACCACCAGCAACCCGGGCGGCTACAGCGAGGCGCTCTGGACGGAGAAGCCGGCGTACACCCACTTCGCCGTGATCACCTACAACATGGCGCCGAACGTGGCCAAGCCCGTCCCCGGCGCCGGCAGCGGGATCTTCCTGCACGAGTACAGCACCTCCGCCGGCAACCCCACCGCCGGCTGCGTGAGCATGTCGCACGCCAACCTGCTCTCGGTGCTGAAGTGGCTCGACCCGGCCCGCTCGCCGCGCATCGTCATCAGCCCCGTGCAGAACCTCGGCCGCTACTAGTCGCCCGGCGGCGTAGGTCGCCGCCGGGACGCCCCGACGCACACGGACCGACCGCGCCGGCCCCGAGGGCCGACGCGGTCGGAACCGCCCGGTGTCAGGAGTCCGAGCCGCGCACGATCGCCACCGCCACCCGGCAGAACTCGTTCATGTCCGGGTTGAACCCGGCCGCGATGTCGGGGTGCAGCCCGGCCCGGGTCTCGTCGAGCAACCGCTGGCAGACCTGCTCGACCGGCTCGCCCGCGTAGCTGGAGCGGATCCGTTCGGTGGCCGCCTGAAGGGCCGAGGTCAGCTGATCCTCCAGCGCGTCGCGCAGCTTCTCCTGCACGGGATCCAGCGCGCTCGGATCGAGCGTGACATGTGGCTCCGACATCGGCGCTCCTTTCGTCGGCGTCCGCGGTACCCCACCGCGGTCGTCGGTCAAACCCTGGCCGGTACGGCCGCCACCCGAACCTGGTACGAGAAGTCCTCGGCGGGCTCCTCCGCGTACGACAGCCGCCGGATCTGCCGGTCGTCGTCGTAGAGCGCGACGTCGACCAGGACGCCGAGGTGGGCCAGCCCGATGTTGGCGACCCGCTTCTTGTCCTGGAGCACCGCGCACACCCCACCGAGCAGGGTGCTGGCGTCCGAGGTGCGGTGCCCGGGTGGGCAGCGCAGGATCAGGTCGACCTCGACCGGCCCGTCCAGCGGCGTCCAGCCGGTGCGCTGGGCGGCGGCGCAGGCCGCCTGGAGCAGGGCGCGGACCCTCGTCGCCTGCCGGTGCCCGGCGGCGAAGATGGACAGCGACTCGGTCTTGACCGGTGGCAGGCCGCTCACCTCGAACGTCAGGGCGAGAGCGCGGGTGTCCTGCACGACGGCACCTCCTCGTGGGGACGATCCTGCCCAACCGGTGGACCGGCGGAGGAAGTTCGCGCGAGAACCAACCGATCGGGCGGGCGGGGGTCGGCCGGAGGCGTATCGACTTCGACGGCGACGCGCTGGCTGGCGAGTGGAACAGACGCTAGTCGACCCGGCGGGCGCAGGGTAGCCCCGCCGGGTCCACGTGCTGGGAACCTCGGCCGGTCAGGCGGCGCGGCGCGGCGGGAAGGCGCAGAACTCGTTGCCCTCCGGGTCGGCCAGCACCCACCAGCCGACCGTCTCGTCCGGCTCGCGCAGCAGGGTCGCCCCGGCGGTGATCAACGCGGTGGCGTCCGGGCCGGTCAGGTCGACGTCCCAGTGCACCCGGTTCTTGACCCGCTTACGCTCCGGCACCGGGTCGAAGACCCAGTAGTCCCAGGGGAAGCCGGCTGCCCCGACGACCGAGGCGTGGCCTTCCGCCGAGGTCTCCACCCGACCGCCCACCACGCCCGCCCACCAGGTGGCCTGCGCGGTCGGGTCGGCGCTGTCGACCACCATCTCGAACGGCCCCGGCTGGGCACCCTCCCGGGGTGCGAACGCGCACAACTGGTTGCCCTCCGGGTCGGCGAGCACCCACCAGCTGATCTCGGCGTCGGGCTCGCGCACCAGCCGGGCGCCGGCGGCCAGCAGCGCCGCCGGGTCCGCGTCGGCCAGTCGCAGGTCCAGGTGGACCCGGGTCTTGCCGGTACGCGGCTCGGGCACCCGGTTGACCCAGATCGACTCCGGCCCGGCCCCGCCCGGCCGCGGGTCGACCCGGAAGTCCCCGTCGCCGGTGTCGATCACCTCGCCCCCGAGGATCCGGGCCCAGAACCCGGCCAGCGAGCGGGTGTCGGCGGCGTCCATGCAGAGGTCCTTGAAGCGCGCGATCATCCGGTCATCATGCCCGCCGGCCCCGACACCACGCCGCCCCGCCGCGCGCCGCCCCGCCCACCCGGTCATGATCCACGCGTTTTGCGGCGTGTCGGGGTCTCCCGTAGGCGGGACACCCCGACACGGCCGCAAGTCGTGAGCGTGAGCCGCACTCCGTGACCCGCAAGCGCTCCGCGAGCCGCAACCCGAGCCGCGAGGCGCACTCCGCGAGGCGCACTCTGCGAGCCGCGCCCGGCGAGCCGCGAGCCGCGAGCGGGGGAGGTCAGCGGCGACCGCGCTTGACCTCGTGGAAGGCCGGCATCCGCAGCAGCGGCAGCAGCGAGTCCCAGAGGGTCAGCGCGTCGTCGAGGCCGGGCACCTCGGTCAGGATCGGCCCGTGGATGCCGCGCTCCGCGCCTGGCACCATCAGCACCGGCGCGCCGATCTCCGGGCCCGCCGAGGCGTACGCGAGGGCGTGCGACTCACGTACCGCCTCGTCCCAGCGCTCGTCGTCGAGGGCCGGCGCGGCCTCGCCCAGCCCGGCCGCGTCGACGGCCGCGGTCACGACCGACGCGGCGAGCGGGCTGCCCGCATCGTGGCTGCGGGCGCCCAGCTCGGTGTAGAAGCGGGCGATGTCGTCGGCGCGCCCCTGCGCGCGCAGCGCCTCCACCAGCCGCAGCGCCCGGCTCGACGCGGTCATCGCCTCGGCGAACTGCAGCGGCACGTTGCCCTCGTTGAGGATCGCCAGGCTGAACGCCCGCCACTCGACGGTGAGCCCCCGGGCCTCGGCGACCCGCACCAGCCAGCGCGAGGCGCGCCAGGTCCAGGGGCAGGCGGGGTCGAAGAAGAAGGTCGCATCCATCGGCCGAGCCTACGGCCGGACCGACGGGCCCGGCAGCGGGGTGATCTCCGGCACACCGGCCGCGGGGCCGGGTGCTTCGTCACGCTGAGGTTTCGCAGCGTTGCGGCTAGGGCACTGTGGGCGCACGAAACGCCCGGACTTGGCGCGATTCCGCAACCGCCCGCCCGGGCCGTCTCGCCGTGCGCCGGGGCGCGGGCCTTCCCCGGTTTCTCGCCGAAGAAAGGGGGAGGGCGATGACGACAGACCCCGAAGCGACCCGACATCGGCGCCGCGCAGGCGTCCGGGCCGGGGCGGCGGCCGCCGCGCTGGCGCTGGTCGCGCCGCTGGCGGCGTGCGGCTCCGATGGTGGAAGCGGCGGTACGCCCACGATCAACCTGTACTACCCGCCGGAGCAGAACCTGCAGAAGGTCGTCGACGACTGCAACGCCCAGGCGCAGGGGCGGTACCGCATCGCCTACCGGGTGCTGCCCCGGCAGGCCGACGACCAGCGGGTGCAGATGGTCCGTCGGTTGGCGGCGCAGGACACCGGCATGGACGTGCTCGGTCTCGACGTCACCTGGACCCAGGAGTTCGCCAGCGCCGACTGGATCCGCGAGTGGACCGGCCAGGACAAGGCCGAGGTGGAGCAGGGCACGCTCACCGGCCCGCTGGAGACCGCCCGGTACGAGGGCAAGCTCTACGGCGCGCCGAAGAACACCAACGTCCAGCTGCTCTGGTACCGCAGCGACCTGGTGCCGCAGGCGCCGACCACCTGGGACGACATGATCTCCGCGGCGCAGGACCTCAAGGGACAGGGCAAGCCGTACCAGGTGCTCACCATGGGCGCACTGTACGAGGGTCTCGTCGTCCTCTACAACACCCTCGCCGAGAGCGCGGGCGGGAAGATCCTCAGCGACAACGGCAAGCAGGCCGTGATGGACGCCGGGACGGTCAAGGCGCTGGACCAGTTGAAGCGCTTCGCCACGTCGGGCGTGGCCTCGCCGTCGTTCAGCAACGCCACCGAGGACCCGGTACGGCTGGAGTTCCAGGCCGGCGGCGGCGCCTTCCAGGTCAACTGGCCCTTCGTCTACCCGGCGTTGCAGGAGGCGGACCCGGAGCTGGCCAAGAAGGTCAAGTGGGCCCGGGTGCCGGGCATCGACGCGAACACCCCGAGCAAGGTCACCATCGGTGGGGTGAACATGGCGGTCAGCGCCTACTCGAAGCACCCGACGGAGTCCTTCGAGGCGGCCCGGTGCATCCGCAACGAGAAGAACCAGAAGTTCTCCGCGATCAACGACGGTGTGCCGCCGACCATCGAGAAGGTCTACGACGACCCGGAGATGGCCGAGGCGTATCCGATGAAGGAGACGATCCTCGACGAGCTCAAGGAGCCGGCGGTCCGGCCGCTGACCCCGGCGTACCAGAGCATCTCCACCGTGATGTCGGCGATCCTGTCGCCGCCGTCGGCGATCCAGCCGGAACGGACGGCGGACGAGTTGCGCGACGCCATCTCCGACGCCCTGCAGTCCAAGGGGGTCCTGCCGTGAGCGAGCGAACCCAGCGCCGCATGCCCAGCGGTGCTTCTGCGGAGGTGACGGCATGAGCATCAACGCCACTCCGACCGGCGCGGAGGTCGCCACCGAGGCCGAGCGGTCCACCGGCCGGCACGCGGCGGTGCCCGCCCAGCGGGCCGGCCGCCGGGCGAAGACCCCGTTGAGCGAGAACAAGAAGGCCGAGCGCCGGCTGGGCTGGTTGCTCTGCGCCCCGGCCGCGCTGGTCATGGTGCTGGTGACCGCCTACCCGATCATCTACTCGGTCTGGCTGTCGTTGCAGCGCTTCGACCTGCGCTTCCCGGACCAGCGCGAGTTCATCGGGCTGGAGAACTACGTCACCGTGCTGACCAACGAGTTCTGGTGGACGGCGTTCGGGGTCACCATGCTGATCACGGTGGTCACCGTCGCGGTCGAGCTGGTGCTCGGCATGGGCTTGGCGCTGATCATGCACCGGACGCTGGTCGGCCGGGGGATCGTCCGCACCGCGGCGCTGATTCCGTACGGCATCGTCACGGTCGTCGCGGCCTTCTCCTGGCGGTACGCCTGGACGCCCGGCACCGGCTACCTGGCCAACCTCTTCGACGGCAGCGCGCCGCTCACCGAGCGGGCCAGCTCGCTGGCGATCATCATGCTGGCCGAGATCTGGAAGACCACCCCGTTCATGGCCCTGCTGCTGATGGCCGGGCTGGCGCTGGTGCCCGAGGACCTGCTCAAGGCCGCCTCCACCGACGGGGCGACCGCCTGGCAGCGGTTCACCAAGGTGATGCTGCCGGTGATGAAGCCGGCGATCCTGGTCGCGCTGCTGTTCCGCACCCTCGACGCGTTCCGGGTCTTCGACAACATCTTCGTGCTGACCGCGGGCGGCAACGAGACCTCCTCGGTGTCGATGCTCGCCTACAACAACCTGATCCGGGGTCTCAACCTCGGCATCGGTTCGACGATGTCGGTGCTGATCTTCCTCACCGTGGCGATCATCGCCTTCGTCTTCGTGAAGCTGTTCGGTACCGCTGCCCCCGGCAGCGAGGACGGGGAGAGGCGCTGACATGGCCGAAACCACCACGCGGGCGAAGCTGCGCTGGGGTCTGCTGGACGTCATCGTCGTCGTCTTCGCGCTGATCCCGGTGCTCTGGATCGCCTCGCTGTCGTTCAAGACCCCGGCCACCCTCACCGACGGGAAGTTAATCCCGCGGGAGTGGACGCTGGACAACTACCGGACGATCTTCGACACGGACCAGTTCGTCCGGGCGCTGGTCAACTCGATCGGCATCGCGCTGATCGCCACGCTGATCGCGGTGGTGCTCGGGGCGATGGCCGCGTACGCGATCTCGCGACTGGACTTCCCGGGCAAGCGGCTGCTGGTCGGCGTCTCGCTGCTGATCGCGATGTTCCCGCAGGTGTCGCTGGTGTCGCCGCTGTTCGAGATCGAGCGGCAGCTCGGCCTCTTCGACACCTGGCCGGGGCTGATCCTGCCGTACATCACCTTCGCGCTGCCGCTGGCGATCTACACGCTGTCGGCCTTCTTCAAGCAGATCCCGTGGGACCTGGAGAAGGCGGCGAAGATGGACGGCGCCACCCAGGGCCAGGCGTTCCGGCGGGTCATCGCCCCGCTGGCCGCGCCGGGGCTGTTCACCACGGCGATCCTGGTCTTCATCTTCTGCTGGAACGACTTCCTCTTCGCCATCACGCTCACCTCCACGGAGCGGGCCCGCACGGTGCCGGTGGCGCTGTCGTTCTTCACCGGCGAGTCGCAGTTCGAGGACCCCACCGGGGCGATCTGCGCCGCCGCCGTGGTGATCACCATTCCGATCATCCTGTTCGTGCTCTTCTTCCAGCGCCGCATCGTCTCCGGACTGACCTCCGGCGCAGTCAAGGGATAGGTGGTAGTCGTGGCTGACATCGTGCTGGACAAGGTGAGCAAGCGGTTCCCGGACGGGACCGTGGCGGTGCAGGACGTCGATCTGGAGATCGCCGACGGCGAGTTCGTCATCCTGGTCGGCCCCTCCGGCTGCGGGAAGTCCACCACCCTCAACATGATC
This sequence comes from Micromonospora sp. CPCC 205739, assembly GCF_036906795.1. Taxonomy (NCBI): domain Bacteria; kingdom Bacillati; phylum Actinomycetota; class Actinomycetes; order Micromonosporales; family Micromonosporaceae; genus Micromonospora; species Micromonospora sp. CPCC 205739. The sequence continues at coordinate 14,633 of NZ_JBAKHS010000012.1, forward strand.
GCCGGGTTGGAGGACATCAGCTCCGGTGAGCTGCGCATCGCGGGGCAGCGGGTGAACGACAAGGCGCCCCGGGACCGGGACATCGCGATGGTGTTCCAGTCGTACGCGCTCTATCCGAACATGACCGTCCGGGAGAACATGGCCTTCCCGTTGCGCCTGGCGAAGATGGACAAGGAGACCATCAACCAGAAGGTGGACGAGGCGGCCAAGGTCCTGGAGCTGACCGCGCTGCTGGACCGCAAGCCGGCCAACCTCTCCGGCGGCCAGCGCCAGCGGGTGGCGATGGGTCGGGCCATCGTCCGGCAGCCCAAGGCGTTCCTGATGGACGAGCCGCTGTCCAATCTGGACGCGAAGCTGCGGGTGCAGATGCGCACGGTGGTGTCCCGGCTGCAGAAGCAGCTCGGCACGACCACCGTCTACGTCACCCACGACCAGACCGAGGCGATGACCCTCGGGGACCGAGTGGTGATCATGCGGGGCGGCGCGGTGCAGCAGGTCGGCCCGCCGCAGGAGCTCTACGACCACCCCCGCAACCTCTTCGTCGCCGGCTTCATCGGCTCCCCGTCGATGAACTTCCTGCACGCGGCGGTCTCGGACGGCACGCTGCGTACCGCGCTCGGCGACGTGCCGATCGGGGACCGGGTCCGCCGGCAGTTGGAGGGGGCCGACGCGCCCCGCGAGCTGATCCTCGGCATCCGCCCCGAGCACTTCGAGGACGCGGAGCTGGTCGACGACGACACCCGCCGCCGGGGCATGGAGTTCGAGGCGCCGGTGGACATCGTCGAGTCGATGGGGTCGGACAAGTACGTCTACTTCACCGTCGAGGGGGAGCGGGCCAGCGCCGCCGAGTTGGAGGAGCTGGCCGCCGACGCCGGCGCCGCCGACTTCACCGGCACCGGTGCCAGCCTGGTCACCCGCCTGTCGGCCGAGTCGCCGGTGCGGGAGGGCACGACCCGCCGGGTCTGGTTCAACCTGGAGAAGATCCACCTGTTCGACCCGTCCAGCGGGCGCAACCTGACCCTGCACGAGGGCCGGGCCGCGGGCGCGCTGGCCGACTGACGCCTCGTCGCCGAGGGGCCGGTGGGTGTCACCCCACCGGCCCCTCGCGCGTGTGCGCTGCCGGCAGGTGCCGCCCCCGGTCACCACCCGCGCCGTGGAGCCGGCCTCACCAGGAGTGATGCAGGGGTAGGCCGAGGAAGTCGGCGTACCCGGCCAGCGCCGTCTCGACCCGCGCCCGCAACGCGGCGTCGAACGGGACCAGCTCCCGCACGGTGACCGTGACCCGGCCACGGGCGATGGTGCGTTTCCAGGTGCCGACCACCCGACCCTCGCGCACGATGGTGGACTGGAAGACGCCGTTGCCGCCGGGGACCACGGCCTGCCGGTGCGCCGGGTCGAGCATCAGCGAGCGGTCCTTGAAGCCGAGCAGGTACTCGTCGAAGCCGGGCAGCGCCAGCACGTCGTCGCGCGGAGTGCGGGGCGCGTCCAGCAGGGCCGCGTCGAGCAGCGCCGGCACCCCGTCGACCTCCACCGTCGCGAGGTCGTCGCCGGCCACCGCGATGCCGCGCTTCGCGTCGGCCGCGGTCAGCCCCGTCCAGCCGGCGAAGTCCTGCCGGGTGGTCGGCCCGTGGGAGCGGAAGTAGCGCAGCGCCAGCAGGCCGAGCGCCTCGTCGCGCTCGGGGCGGCGCGGCGCGGGCGCCCACTCGTCGAGCAGGGCGAAGGTCTGCTCGGTGCCGACGTGCGGGGCGATACAGGTGACGCCGCGCTGGCTGGCGTACCAGAGCAGGTGGTAGCCGCGCTGCCCGGCGGTGTCGATGCCGGCGGCGGCCAGGGTGGCCAGGCACTCGGCGCGGGTGAGCCGCCCGCCGCCGGTCAGCGCGGCGCCCAGCACGTCGGCCGCCCGGTCGGCCTCGGCCTCGGTGAGGCCGAGCGCGGCCCGGCGGGTCGCCGCCCCGCTCAATGCCCGCACGCCGGTCACCGCCAACATCCAGTGGGCGTCGCCCGGGGGTACGAGGTGGACGGTGCCCCGCATCGGCCAGGTCCGCAACGCCTCCCGGCGCTCCAGCGCCGCCCGCACGTCCGCCACCGTCCAGCCGGGCAGCCGGCTGCCCAGCGACCACAGGCCGCTCGCCACGTCCTGGGCCTGCATCGCGCCGAACCACTCGACCACGCCCGCGACGTCCCGCGGGCCGCCGCGCGGGTGCTCCCGCAGCAGCAGGCTGGTCATCCGCAACGCCAACGCCTCGCCGCCGGTCAACCGCACGTCGTTGCCGCCTCTCGCCCGGGTAACGACGGACAGCCTAGGCGGCGGCACCGACATCGGCGGCAGCTGCCGCCGGGCGGGCGGGCCGTGGCCCACCCGCCCGACGTCCACGGTCGTCGACCGTGGCTGTCGCAGTCAGCGCCGGCGGCGCGCCGGCTCCGGCAGATCGGCGTCGACCCGCTCGCGGCGGACCTGGGCGTCGATCGGCTCCTCCTCGACCACCTCGTCCTTGCTGAGGCGGACCCGCTCGACCGGCACCTGCTCCTTGCTGACCACCGGCCGCTCGGCGCGCAGCTCGACCTCACGCTGGTCGTCGCGGATGTCGGGCCGCGCCTTGCCACGGTTGGCCGCGGTGATCGGCTCGTGCACCACCCGCGCCTCGTCGTGCTCGACCGGGACCGTGGTGTGCACGTTCTCGGTCACCACGTGCTTGCTCAGCCGGGCGGTGCCCGCCGGCTCGCTCTGCGTGCCGACCCGCAGCCGCTCCTCGGACCGGGTCAGCTCCGGCGCACCGGGCCGCCGCGCGGACGGCTGCTCCGTCTGCTGGAGCTGGTAGTGCCGGTACAGCTGGGCGAGCTGGTCCGCCCCCAACGGCGCGTCGGTGCCCGACTCGACGGCGGGCGCGCTGCGCACGGTCGCCTTGTCGTACGGCACCTGCAGGCGGTTCTCCGCGATGCCGGCCCCGGCCAGCGGCGCCATGGACTCGTGGTGGCCCATCACGCCGGTCTTGACGCTGACCCAGGTCGGCTCGCCGGCGGGGTCGGCCCAGATCTGGCCCACAACGCCGATCTTCGCGCCCGAGCGGTCCTGGACGTCCTGCCCGTACAGCGAACTGACCTGCTGTTCGGTGAGTCGCATCGTTCGTCCTTCCTCTCGTGGGTCAGGACCTGGCTACCCGACCCGCCGGGGGCACATTCGTCGACACGGCCGTGGATAGCAGCAGCGGCAGAACGTGGTGCCTCGGGGGACGCATAAGCGTCGGGACAACGGGGATGCGCCGTCCGGGACCATAGCGACGAATGCGAGGTATGACATGACCGCGTCCAGTGAGCCCGCCCGCGGCGCCGGCGCCGCTCCGATACGACAGACGAACGGCGGTGGCCGGGCCAAGACCAGCGCGGCCGCCACCTTCGGACTGGTGTTCGGGGTGGCGGCGTTCTTCAGCGTGCTGACCGCCATCCTCGCCTGGATCGGTCTGCTGCTCGGCATCATCGGGGTGATCCTGGCGATCGTCGGACTGAAGATGAGCCGCCGACCCGGGGTGACCGGGCGCGGGGTGGCCATCGGTGGGCTGGTGCTCAGCGCGTTGGCGGTGCTGCTCGGACTGGCACTCGTCGCCGGGATCAGCACCTTCGTCAACAACGAGGGCGCCGTGGACCGCCTCCAGCAGCAGGTCGATGACCTGCGCGACCGGCTCGACGACTGAATCGGCCACCGGCCACCGACCCGCTGGCGGAGCCCCCCGGCGGAAACGGGCCCTGATCGCGCTACGCCCGCCGCCTGGCGGGCGGAGCGCGATCCCCCGTCCAGGTCGTCGTGCGGTCGGCGGTGTCCCGGGAACCCATCGACGCCTGTGCGAATCAGGATCCCGTTCGCCGGGCCCGGCGGGCACCGGTCCGGTGGGAACTTGCGCAAATCTTGAGCCGGGCAGCGGCGGTCACCGCCCGGCGTCGCCGACCGAACCGCGCTCGGCGGCGACCAGGTCGCGGACGGCCGGCGCCACCTCGGCGGCGAACCGTCGCAGGTCGTCGGGGTCGTCGGTGCCGAGGATGAAGACACTGACGCCGTCGGTCAGGGCGAGGTGAGCCAGCTCCTCGGCCCACTGCTCCGCCGGGCCGTCCAGCGGGCCCCGACCGGCCGCCGCGAACCGGCCGGCGATGTTGAGCAGCCGACGGACGTCCCGGTGTGATCGGCCGGCCTCCTCGGCGGCGTCGTCGATGACCCGGTTGCCCGCGGTCAGGTCGCCCGGCTGGAGGTAGGCCAGCGACGGGAGCCAGCCGTCGGCCCGGCGGCCGGTGAGGGCGAGCATCCGTGGTTTGTAGGCGCCCAACCAGATCGGCACCGGGTGGGCGGGGGCCGGGCCCCGCTTGGCGCCGTGCACCCGGTGGAACTCGCCGTCGACGCGGACGCCGCCGCGCGCCTGGACGTCCCACAGCTGGTGGATGACGTCGATGGCCTCCTCCAGCGCCTGCACCCCCTGCGCGGGGGTCAACCGGCGGCCGCCCATCGCCTCGATCGCGTCCCAGAACGCCCCCGCGCCCAGGCCCAGCCGGACCCGGCCACCGCTGAGCAGGTCGAGGCTCGCCACGCTGCGGGCGAGGACCGCCGGCGGGCGCAGCGGCAGGTTGGTCACGTTCGCCGACAGGCCCACCGTGCTGGTCCGCGCGGCGACGTAGCTCAGCAGGGTCCAGGTGTCGAGGAGCTTCGGCTGGTACGGGTGGTCCTGGAAGGTGACCAGGTCCAGGCCGACCTGCTCGGCCAGGACGGCGAGGTCGACGGTCCCCGCCGGGTCGGTGCTCGCCGGTGTGGTGAACGACCCGAAGAGCAGCCCGTGACCGTAGTCGCTCATCTCCGCTCCGCCTCCGCATCCCACGGGTACGAGGCCCCGCGCGTCCCGACCGTCGTCCACGTCTCCTTCCCCGCACGGCGGCAGGCAGTCCATCGGAGCCAGGACGCTCCCGCCGAGCAGGGGGGCGCCCTCGATCCGTACGCCCGATTCGTCGATTTTGTCGTTTGGTCCGGTCCGCGGCGGGTAGTCGCGGGAGCTGATCCGAACCAAGGAGGGACGTGTCGATGGACGGCCAGGTCAAGGTAGCGGTGATCTACTACAGCGCGACCGGAATCACTTACCAGATGGCGCAGGCGGCCTGCGAGGCCGCCGGCGAGGCCGGCGCCGAAGTGCGCCTGCGCAAGGTACGCGAGCTGGCGCCGGCCGAGGCGATCCGCTCCAACTCGGGCTGGCAGGCCCACCACCTGGAGACCCAGGACGTCCCGGAAGCCCAGATCGACGACCTGGCCTGGGCCGACGTGATCGTCTTCGGCTCGCCCACCCGGTACGGAATGATCGCCGCGCAGCTCAAGCAGTTCATCGACACCACCGGCCCGCTCTGGGCGCAGGGGGCTCTGGCCGACAAGGTCTACAGCGCCTTCACCTCCACCGCGACCTCGCACGGCGGGCAGGAGTCCACCCTGCTGTCCCTGTTCACGGTCTTCTACCACTGGGGTGGCCTGGTGGTGGCCCCCGGCTACACCGACACCAGCCAGTTCATCGCGGGCAACCCATACGGCGCCTCGCACACCAGCAACAACGGCGAGATCGCCCCGGACCACGTGGCGTTGGGCGCCACCGCCCTGACCGTCAAGCGGGCGGTGCGGCTGGGTGCCGCCGTCAAGCGCGGCCTGGCCGCCGGGTGACGCACGAGCGACCGGTGGCCCGGGCGGGGGCTCTCGACCCGTCCGGTCCACCGGTCGTCGCCACCCCTACCCGCGATCGGCCGGACCATGCGCGGTCAGCGCCGGACGGGTCAGCAGGTGCCCGAGCAGATCCGCCAGCACCGCCAGGCCGTCGCGGCTGAGCACCGACTCCGGGTGGAACTGCACCCCGGCGAAGCCGGCGCCGCGCACCGCGTGCACCGCCTGGTCGGCCGGGTCCCGGGACAGCTCCACCGGCCCGTACCCGGTGCCGATCCGGTCGCTGTCGGCCAGGGCGGTGAAGGTGGAGTAGAAGCCCACCCGCCGTAGCGCGCCGAAGACCGGCACGTCGCGCTGCAACCCCTGGTAGGGCGCCTCCCGCCGGTGCAGCGGCAGCCCCAGCAGGCCGGCGAGCAGCTGGTGGCCGAGGCAGACCGCCAGCGTGGGCAGCCCGGCGGCCAGCCGGTCGGCCAGCAGCGCCCGCAGCGCCGCCATCTTCGGCTCGGTGACCGCACGCGGGTCGCCCGGCCCGGGGCCCACCACCACGAGGTCGTACCCGTCGAGCGGGGCGGGCCGATGCCACGGCCGGACGTCGACGGCGAGACCCAGCGCGCCGAGCTGGTGGGCGAGCATCCCGGTGAAGGTGTCCTCGCCGTCCACGATCAGCGCCCGCCGCCCGGCCAGCCCGGGCAGCGTGGTCGCCCCGGGCACCCGCTGGTCGAGCCAGAACCGGGCCAGCGGGGTGTTCCGCGCGGCGAGGACGGCGCGCACCTCGGGGTCGTCGGCGAGCGATCGTCCCGGATCGCGGCGCGCCGAGCCGGGCTGGTCGTCACGCACCGCCCGGGCGGCATCGGCGGTCGGCGCCTGCGGACCCAGCCCCAGCGCCGCGAGCACCCCGGCCGCCTTGGCGTGCGTCTCGGCGACCTCGCCGGCGGCGGTGGAGTGCCGCACCAGCGTCGCCCCGACCGGCACCCGCAGCTCGCCGGCGGGGGAGATCTCCGCCGTCCGGATCAGGATCGGCGCGTCCAGCGTCTGCCCGCCCTCGGCGTCGCGGCCCAGCAGGGCCAGCACCCCGGAGTAGTAGCGGCGCCCGGCGCGCTCGTGCCGGGCGATCACCCGGCAGGCGTTCTCCATCGGGCTGCCGGTCACCGTCGGGGCGAACATCGTCTCGCGCAGCACCTCCCGCACGTCCTTCGAGCCGCGCCCGGCGAGCAGGTACTCGGTGTGCGCGAGGTGCGCCATCTCCTTCAGGTACGGCCCGACCACCCGGCCGCCGTGCTCGGCGACGGTGGCCATCATCTTCAGCTCCTCGTCGAGGACCATGTACAGCTCCTCGACCTCCTTGGGGTCGCGCAGGAAGCGCAGCAGGGCGTCCCGGTCCGGGGCGGCGCCGGCGTGCCGGAAGGTGCCGCTGATCGGGTTCATCATCACCAGCCCGTCGTCGACGCTGACGTGCCGCTCCGGGCTCGCCCCGACCAGGATCCGGTTGCCGGTGTGCACCAGAAACGTCCAGTACGCGCCCCGCTCGCCGAGCAGCAGCCGGCGCAGCGCCGCCAGCCCGGCCCGCAGCGGCGAGCCCTGCACGGCCGCCCGCAGGGTGCGGTGGATGACGAAGTTGGCGCCCTCGCCGCGGCCGATCTCCTCGGCCAGCACCCGCTGCACCGTGTCCGCGTACTCGTCGTCGGCGATGTCGAAGGCGGCGCCCGTGGTGACCACCGGGGCCTCGGGGAGCGCGGCGAGCGCGTCGGCCAGGGCGATCCAGGCGTGCCCGGCTATCTCCAGGTACTCCAGCGGCGTGCCGTCGTCGACGCAGTCGAAGCCGCGCTCGGTGATCTGCCGGTACGGCACCAGGGCCAGCGTGCGCGGGCCGGGCGCCCCCTCCGGCAGCGGCAGGTCGGCGAGCCGCTCGGCGGCGCGGACCGTACCCGTGAACAGGTCGAGGTGCGCGGCACCCTCGCGGCGGACGAGCGCGAACGGGCCGGGGTCGGCGTCGGGCGCGAGGGCGGCGAGCAGGTCGTGCGGGCGGTTCATCGGTGTCTCCTCCGGGGGAGTCGGCGCCGCCCGTCGATGGCGGCCCGGGAGCCGGGGAGAGACCGGCGGCCGCCTCGTCGGGCGGCCGCGTGGGAAAGCTACGCGCGGAAGGTGGCCGCCGGGTCGGCGGGCCACCAGCAGGACAGGTGCGCGAGCATGCCGACCACCCTACGGGCTGCCCGCCGGGCGCGGAAGCCGTCCGGGGTATGCGGTCGCGCGCCGCCGGCGATCGAGGCGTGACCGGCCCGGTCGACGGGTACCGTGACCGGCGATGAACATTCTCGCTCTCGACCTCGGCACGTCCTCGGTACGCGGGCTCGTGCTCGACGCCGACGCGGCTCCGCGGCCGGGTGCGCTGGCGCGGCGCAAGGTGCACCTGAGCGTCGGCGACGACGGCTCGGGCACCCTCCACGCCGGGCAGTACCTGGCCTGCCTGGTCGAGTGCCTGGACGAGCTCGCCGCTGCCGGGCACCTGCGCGACGTGCAACTGGTCGCGGTCTCGGCGCAGTGGCACTCGGTGGTGCCGCTCGACCACGCGGGTGCGCCGCTCGGGCCGAGCCTCACCTGGCTGGACACCCGCCCCGCGCCGGCCCCCGGCGACGCGGGCCCGGTCGATCCGCAGGCGTACCACGAACGTACCGGCGGGTGGTGGCACCGCGGCTACTGGTCGGTCCGGCTGCCCTGGCTACGGGCGCAGTGCGGCAGCCGGGTCGCCCGGTTCGTCGGCCTGGCCGAGTACGTCCTGGGCGAGCTGCTCGACACCGCGCCGATGTCGGTCTCGTTGGCCTCCGGCACGGGGCTGCTCGACCTGCGCGCGCTGACCTGGGACGCCGAGGCCTGCGAGCTGGCCGGGATGCGCCCGGGCGAGCTGCCCGAGCTGGCGCCGATGCGGTGGCGCGGGAGACTACGCGCGGAGCACGCCCGCCGGTGGCCGCAGCTGGCCGGGGTGGCCTGGGCCGCCCCGATCGGTGACGGGGCCGCCTCCAACGTGGGTTCCGGTTGCGTGGGCGGGCGGCGCGCCGCGGTGACCGTGGGCACCTCCGCCGCGATCCGGCTGCTGCAGCGGCTGCCGGCCGGGGAGCAGCTCCCGCCGCTGCCGGACGAGCTCTGGCGCTACCGGGTGGACCACGAGTACGTGGTGACCGGCGCGGCCTACTCCTGCGGCGGCAACCTGTACACCTGGGCCAAGCGGGAGCTGCGGCTGCCCGAGGGCGCGGAGCTGGTGGCCGCGCTGGCCCGCGTACCGCCGGACGGTGGGCCGGTGGTGGTCGACCCCCGTCTCGGCGGCGACCGGCCACCCGGCCTCGCCCCGGCCGGTGCGGGCGAACTGCGGGGGATCAGTTTCGCCACCACCGGGGTGGAGATCCTGGCCGGACTGATGGCCGGCCTGTGCCGGATGGTCGCCGAAGACCTGGCCATGCTGGAGTCCACCGTCGAGAGGCCGACGGAGGTGGTGCTGGGTGGGGGAGCGATGGCGGCCTCCGTCTGGTGGCGCTCGGCGTTCGCCACGGCGCTGGCGCCCCGCCCGGTACGGCACCGCGAGGAGCCGGAGATCGGGGCGATCGGCGCGGCGCTGGTCGCGCTGGGCCGGGTGCCCGAGGCGGAGCGGCTGGCGATGACCGAGCCCATCGTCGAGGGACGCGCGCCGCAGCACTCCGGCGCCGCTTCCTGACCCAGCTGCGCCACGGCCCGTTGACACAGCTCGCGGGCCTGGTTGGATGGACCCCGCTCCCCGACGCGGGGGAGGCGGGGACCGAGGAGGCAGGTGTGGGCGCAGGTCCCGACCCGGGGCGGGGCGTACAACGGGGCCGGAGCCGGATGGAGGTCCAGGTCGTACCCCACCGGCGGCGTTCGCCGTTCCGGCTGCGGGACTGGCGGATGCGCACCAAGCTCGCCACCGTGCTGGTCATCCCGTCGGTGGCCTTCCTGGTGCTGGCCGGCGTGCAGACCGCGGCGCTGGTCGGGCAGACCACCGCGCTGAGCGACTTCGCCAGGCAGGTCGGCATCGGCCGGCAGATCACCACCGTGGTGGACCGGCTCCAGCAGGAGCGGGACCGGTCGGCGGGAGAGCTGGCCGCGCTGCGCCGGGCCGGGGGCGAGGCCGACCGGGACGCGGCGGTCACCGCGCTGCGGCCGTTGCAGGCGGCCACCGACCAGGCCGTCACCGAGCTGCGCGGGGCGGCGCAGCCGCTGGCCGACGCCGACGCGTCCTGGCGGGTGGCGTACGGCGAGGCGCTGGAGGCGTACGACCAGGTGGTCTACATCCGGGCGGCGGTGCCCCCGGCGGTGCTCAACAGCGACACCATCCTGAGCAACTACCACCGGGCCATCGAGGCGCTGCTCAACCTGCTGGCGGAGCCCTCGCCGGGGGAGCAGCAGCCCGCCCTCACCGACGCGGTGCTGCGCTACGTGCAGCTGGCCCGGGTCAAGGAGCTGTCGTCGCGGATCCGCGGGCAGCTCTACGCGGCCGCCCGGGCCGGCCGCTACGACCTGGACGACCAGGTGACCCTCACCGACCTGCGGGCCCAGCAGCTGGCCGCGCTCGGCGCGTTCCGCGTCGCGGCCACCAACGAGCAGATCCGGCTCTACGACCGGACCTCGGTCGATCCGGCGTTCGTCGCCGCGATGAAGCTGGAGGAGAAGAGCCTGCCCACCGGTGGCGCCCGCGCGGAGGTGCTGCCCGCGCCACAGTGGTGGGCCGCCAGCGAGCAGCGGCACGAACTGCTGCGCCGGCTGGAGGCGCAGGTGCTGGACGACGCGGTGAGCCGGGCCGGCCGGGTCAGTGGGGACCGGCTGCGCACCACCCTGCTGGTGGTCGGCGGCATCGTGGTGGTGCTCGGGCTCGCCGTGCTGCTCGCGTTGCTGATCGGCCGGTCCATCGCCAACTCGATGCAACGCCTGCGCGGCCAGGCTTTGCGGATCGCGCAGATCGAGCTGCCGGACGCGCTGGACCGGCTCCGTTCGGTGCAGGGCGGCGTACCCGCGATCGACGTGCCACCCCCGGTCGTCCGTTCCTCCGACGAGATCGGCGAGCTGGCCGAGGCGTTCGTCGCGGTGCACCGCAGTGCGGTCAGCGTCGCGGTGGAGCAGGCGGAGACGCGGCGCACGATCAACGCGATGTTCGTCAACCTGGCCCGCCGCAGCCAGGTGCTGGTGGAGCGGCAGCTGGAGCTGCTCGACGACCTGGAACGGGAGGAGGCCGACCCGGACCAGCTGGAGAATCTGTTCAAGCTGGACCATCTGGCCGCCCGGATGCGGCGTAACGACGAGAGCCTGCTGGTGCTGGCCGGCACGGAGTCCACCCGGCGGTGGAACCGGCCGGTCGGTCTTCCGGCGGTGCTGCTGGCCGCCAGCGCCGAGATCGAGCAGTACCAGCGGGTCCGCCGGGAGTCGGTGGCCGAGCTGCACGTGGTCGGGCACGCCGTCGGCGAGCTGGTGCACCTGCTGGCCGAGCTGCTGGAGAACGCCACCGCCTTCTCCCGGCCGGACACCGTGGTCCGGGTGAGCGGCCGGGCCGAGGGTGGCGGCGCGGTGGTGGAGATCGTCGACCAGGGGCTCGGCATGAGCCCGGCCGCTCTGGCGCAGGCCAACACCGTGCTGGCCTCCCCGCCGGCGGCCGACGTGGCCGCCTCGGAGCGGATGGGCCTGTTCGTGGTCAGCCACCTCGCGGCCCGGCACGGCGTGCGGGTACGCCTCAGCGGCGGCGCGCAGGGCCTGGTCGCCCGGATCGAACTGCCCGGCGCGCTGCTGGCCGCCGCGCCGTCGGCGGAGCTGGACGCGCCGGTCTCCCCGCGGATGCTGACCACGGCGGTCGCCGGCGTGACCGGGGCCGGCGGGCCGACCCGTCCGGCGCCGGCGGAGCTGCCGGTGGCCGGCCGTCGTCCCGCCCCGGCGCCGACGGTGCCGGCCCAGGGGCGGCCGGTGCCGGTCCGCGCCGAGGACGTGCTGGCGCCTGCCGCGGGCGCCCCGGCGGCCGGGGGCGGCTGGTGGTCCCGCAAGGGGCCGGCGTCCACCGCGCCCGTGTCGACCGGTGACGTGTCGACCGGTGACGTGACGCCCGCGCCGCCCGCGACGCCGGTCGTCGGGGGCACCAACGACCGGGGCCTGCCGGTGCGGGTGCCGATGGCCCAGCTCTCCGCCGTCACCGAGCAGGCCCGTCCGGGTGCGCCCGTCGCGCGGGAGGACCCGGACCCGGAGGCGGTCGGCGGCATGCTGTCGCGGCTGTACAGCGGGGTCCGCCGGGCGGAAGCCGAGGAGACCCGGGAGATAATCTTGCCGCCGGCGGGTGGGCACAGCGAAGGGGGACGACAGTGACGACGTTGAGCCAGGAGGCGCGGGACCTGAGCTGGCTGGTCAATGCTTTCGCGGAACGGGTGCCGGGGGTGGCCCACGCGGTGGTGGTCTCCTCCGACGGCCTGCTGGTGGCGATCTCGGAGCACCTGCCCCGGGACCACGCCGACAAGCTCGCGGCGGTGACGTCCGGCCTGATGAGCATCACCGCGGGGGCCGCGCAGATGTTCGACGGCGACGTGGTCAAGCAGACCGTGGTCGAGATGGGGCGCGGCTACTTCCTGGTGATGCAGATCCGCGACGGCTCCATCCTGGCCACGCTGGCCGGGGCGGACGCCGACATCGGCGTGGTGGGCTACGAGATGGCCCGGCTGGCCAAGCAGGCCGGTGAGATGCTCACCCCGGCCCTGCGCGCCGAGTTGCAGCAGGCGCTGCCGCGCTGACGACGGCCGCCCGGCCCGCACCGGCGGGTCGGGCCGGCCCCACGCCGCCGGGCCCGTCCGTCCGGCCGGTCGGGTCGACCCGCCGGACCGCCCCCACGCGGTCCGGCGCGCCGGCTTCCGCCGGCGGGTGGCTCAGAGTCCGTTGTCGCTGATCACCTGTCGGTACCAGTGGGCGCTGCGCTTGGGGATGCGGCGCTGGGTGGCGTAGTCCACGTAGACCAGTCCCCAGCGCTGGTCGTAGCCTTCGGCCCACTCGAAGTTGTCCAGCAGCGACCAGACGTGGTAGCTCTCCAGCGGTACGCCGTCGGCGATCGCCCGGTGCGCGGCGGCGAAGTGGTCCCGCAGGAAGGCGATCCGGCCGGCGTCGTCGACCGTGCCGTCGGCGCCCAGGACGTCCGGGCAGGGCAGGCCGTTCTCGGTGACGGTGATCGGGACGGGGCCGTAGTCGCGGGTGACCCGGGTCAGGATGTCGTACATCCCGTCGGGGTGGATCTGCTGCCACTCCGCCTCGGAGGTGGCCCAGCGCTGCACGGTGCCGCCGTCGGCGGTGACGTAGATCGGTGTGTAGTACTGCACGGCCAGCAGGTCGACCGGGCTGGAGATGATCTCCAGGTCGCCGTCGGCGATGCCCCGCACCATCCGGCTGCCCTCGCCCAGGTCCGCCAGCACGTCGGCCGGGTACGCGCCGGTGAGCACGGAGTCCAGGTAGAGCCGGTTCTCGTACCCGTCGTAGAGCCGGGTGGCCGCCGCGGCGGCCGGGGTGTCGTCGGCCGGGTAGCACGGGTGCAGGTTGAACGCCGGCCCGATCCGCGCGGCGGAGCCGGTGGCGCGCAGGGCGCGTACCGCCAGGCCGTGCGCGAGCTGCAGGTGGTGGGCGACCAGGTAGGCGGCCTCCGGGTCCTGCCGGCCGGGGGCGTGGTGCCCGCCGAGGTAGCCGTTCTGCACCACGGTCTTCGGCTCGTTGACGGTCAGCCAGACCGGCACCTGGTCACCGAGTCCCCGGAACACCGCGTCGGCGTAGTCGGCGAAGCGGTACGCGGTGTCCCGGTTCTCCCAGCCGCCGGCGTCCTGCAGCGACTGGGGAAGGTCCCAGTGGAAGAGGGTGACCATGGGGGCGATGCCGCGCTCGTGCAGGCCGTCGACGAGGCGGCGGTAGAAGTCGAGGCCGCGCTGGTTGGGCCGGCCGGTGCCGTCGGCCTGGATGCGGGGCCAGGAGATCGAGAACCGGTAGCTGCGCAGGCCGAGGTCGCGCATCAGGTCCAGGTCCTCGGCCCACCGGTGGTAGTGGTCGGCGGCCACGTCGCCCGTGTCGCCGTTGCGGGTGCGCCCCGGCGTACGGCTGAAGGTGTCCCAGATCGACTCGCCCCGCCCGTCCTCCTTGGCGGCGCCCTCGATCTGGTACGCCGAGGTGGCCGCGCCCCAGCCGAAGTCACGCGGGAAGCGCAGGCTGCCCGCGCCGGGGTTGGCGGCCGGGTCCCCGCCCGGCTGGGTGTCAGAGCCGGCCGTCACGGCGGCGGTCGCGCCGGCCACGGCCGCCCCCGCCGGGGTGTGCCCGGCGCCGGCGGTGGTGGAGAGCGCGGCGCGGTGCAGCAGTCGCCGTCGGGTCAGTGTCGACATGGGCATTTCTCCTCAGGGTGCGGGCCACCCCGACGGCCGGGAGCGCTCCCAGCACCGGCATGCGGCGTTCCGGCCGCCTCGGGGGGCGGACCGCCAGCCTAGAGGGCCGCGCGGAGGCGGCCGGGATGGGGGAAGTGAGATGTGGCGGGCGCCGTCGGGCCGCCGAGGCGCGCCGGGCGGGGCGCAGATAGCGAGCGAGGCCGGCCGGGCGGCGTACGCGCCTGTCCCGTCGGCCTCTTTTCCCGTCGACTACGGGGGTTTAGTGTGGGGACGGGGGAGGGCAACCCCCGTCCCCACCTCTGGTGCACACACGCACGAGTCGAATTGGCGTCCGCCGTGCGTGTCGCGCGGGAGCCGGGCCACGCGAGTGGCTCTGGTTCCACCTCCCTCCGTCACTGGCGGGTGTCGGCTGGCGACGGCGTCCGGGCTGGCCCGTCGTCAGCCCTGGGCTGCGCACCGCGGCCGGGCGACCACGGTCGACGAAACAATTGCATCTCCGTCGATGGAAGCGCTCCCATCGGCGATGCAGCGACTGTAACGCCCGTCACGGGTTTGTGAAAGCCCCTAACCGAGATCGAAACATGGATAGGTCTCGCCGCCTGGGCTGTTGTTGTGGGAGCGCTTCCATGGCAGACTGTCGAATCGACGCAGCGGAGCCAGCTCGCGTGAGCGTGGGTCGCCGAGGGCATCCGGATCTCCGGACGGCACCCGAGGAACCGCGCCGGTGCCGCCACGGCGGCAGACCGGCGAAGTTCCGCACCGACCACCTTCCCGGGCGCCTCCGTCCCCCCGCGGTCCCTGCTCGCGTGGAGGCGCCTCGCCGGTGGCCCCTGCGGCCCCGGCCCTCCTCCGAGGAGACACCGCGCACATGAGACTCTGGGCAAGACGTCGCCGGACGGCGATGCTCGCCGCCGCCGCGCTGGCCATCGGCGGGGTGACCCTGCCGGCCGGTGCCGCGCAGGCCGCCCCCGCCTGCGACGTGGTCTACGCGACCAATGACTGGAACACCGGCTTCACCGCCAACGTCACCGTCACCGTCAAGAACCTGGGCGACGCGCTCAACGGCTGGACGCTCAAGTTCTCCTTCCCCGACAGCTCCCAGCGCGTCACCCAGGGCTGGTCGGCGAAGTGGAGCCAGGCCGGCAGCGAGGTCACCGCGACCAACGAGTCGTGGAACGGCAGCCTCGGCACCGGCGCCTCGACCACCATCGGGTTCAACGGCGCCCACTCCGGCAGCAACCCGAAGCCCACCGCCTTCACCCTGAACGGGGTCGCCTGCAACGGCACCCCGGCCAACCAGCCGCCAACTGTGTCGCTGGGGCTGCCGACCGGCCCGTTCGAGGCGCCGGCCGACGTGCCGCTGACCGCCACCGCCGCCGACCCGGACGGGACGATCGCCAAGGTCGAGTTCTACCGCAACGGCCTGCTCGTCAACACCGACACCACTGCCCCGTACGGCTACACCCTCGAGGACCTGCCGGCCGGCAGCTACACCGTGCAGGCCAAGGCGTACGACAACGCCAACGGCATCGCGGTGGCGGAGAAGGCGTTCACCGTCAACCCGGCCTCCGGGCCGGTGCTGGTGGCCACCCCGTCGGCGGTCAGCGTGACCGAGGGCGGCACCGGCACGGTGAACCTGAAGCTCAGCGCCGCGCCCACCGCCAACGTGCCGGTGACCCTCACCCGCACCGGCGACGCCGACGTCACCGTGACGCCGGCGACCGTGACGCTCACCCCGGCCAACTGGAACACCGGTATGACGGCCACCGTCGCCGCGGCCGAGGACGCGGACACCCTGGGCGGCACCGCCACGATCACCGCCTCGGCCACCGGCTTCGCGCCGCTGGCCGTCACCGTCACCGAGATCGACAACGACACCCCGGGCGGGGACAACGCCTACATCAAGCGGTTCCTCGACCAGTACGGCAAGATCAAGAACTCCGGGTACTTCAGCCCGGAGGGGGTGCCGTACCACTCGGTCGAGACGCTGATCGTCGAGGCGCCCGACCACGGCCACGAGACCACCTCGGAGGCGTTCAGCTTCTGGCTCTGGCTGGAGGCGCAGTACGGCCGGGTCACCCAGAACTGGGCCCCGTTCAACAACGCCTGGACGGTGATGGAAAAATACATAATTCCGAATCATTCCGACCAGCCCAGCGCCGGCGCTGCGGGAACGCCGCAGTACGCGGCCGAGCACAACCTGCCCAGCCAGTACCCGTCGCAGCTGCAGCCCTCCGTCCCGGTCGGCCAGGACCCGCTGCGCGGCGAACTGCAGAGCACCTACGGCACCGGCGACATCTACGGCATGCACTGGCTGCTGGACGTCGACAACACCTACGGCTTCGGCCGCTGCGGTGACGGCACCACGCGGCCGGCGTACATCAACACCTTCCAGCGGGGCACCCAGGAGTCGGTCTGGGAGACCGTGCCGCAGCCGTCCTGCGACACCTTCAAGCACGGCGGCCAGTACGGCTACCTCGACCTGTTCATCAAGGAGGGCAGCGCCCCCGCCAAGCAGTGGAAGTACACCAACGCCCCGGACGCCGACGCCCGCGCCGTGCAGGCCGCGTACTGGGCGCTGACCTGGGCCAAGGCGCAGGGCAAGGAGGCCGACGTCGCGGCCACCGTGGCCAAGGCCGCCAAGATGGGCGACTACCTGCGCTACGCGATGTTCGACAAGTACTTCAAGAAGATCGGCAACTGCGTCGGGGCCACCACCTGCCCGGCCGGCACGGGCAAGGACTCCGCGCACTACCTGATGTCCTGGTACTACGCCTGGGGCGGCGCGTACGAGCCGAACCAGAACTGGTCCTGGCGGATCGGCTCCAGCCACAACCACTTCGGCTACCAGAACCCGTTCGCGGCCTGGGCGCTGACCAACGTGGCCGAGCTCAAGCCGAAGTCGCCGACGGCCGTCACCGACTGGCAGAAGAGCCTCGACCGGCAGCTGGAGTTCTACACCTGGCTGCAGTCCGCCGAGGGCGGCATCGCCGGCGGCGCCACCAACAGCTGGGACGGCAGCTACGCCCAGCCGCCGGCCGGCACCGCCACCTTCTACGGCATGTTCTACGACGTCGACCCGGTCTACAACGACCCACCGTCGAACCAGTGGTTCGGCATGCAGGCCTGGTCGATGCAGCGGATCGCCGAGCTGTACCTGGAGACCGGCAACGCGAAGGCCAAGGCGCTGCTGGACAAGTGGGTGCCGTGGGCCATCGCCAACACCACGCTGGGCGCCAACTGGTCGATCCCGTCGGACATGAAGTGGACCGGCCAGCCGAACAACTGGAACCCGGCCAGCCCGCAGCCGAACACCAACCTGCACGTCGAGGTCACGGTGAAGGGCCAGGACGTCGGCGTCGCCGCCGCCTACGCCCGGACCCTGATCGCGTACGCGGCCAGGTCGGGCAACGTGTCGGCCAAGAACACCGCCAAGGGGCTGCTGGACGCCCTGCACGCGGCCAGCGATGCCAAGGGCGTCTCCACCACCGAGAAGCGTGGCGACTACCGGCGCTTCGACGACGTATACAACGCTGCCGACGGACAGGGCCTCTACGTCCCGCCGGGCTGGACCGGCAAGATGCCCAACGGCGACACCATCGCCGCCGGCAAGAGCTTCCTGGACATCCGGTCGTTCTACAAGAACGACCCCGACTGGCCCAAGGTGCAGGCCTACCTCAACGGCGGCGCCGAGCCCGCGTTCAACTACCACCGGTTCTGGGCCCAGGCCGACGTCGCCATGGCCTACGCCGACTACGGCAACCTGTTCCCGAACGGGTGAGCTGACCCTCCCGGGGGGTGGCGCGGCGCCACCCACCCGGGGGCCGACCGGGCCCGGGGGAGCGGACCGCCCGGTCGGCGGGCGGCCCGACTCCCACGGTCGGGCCGGGGGTGGGCCGGCCGTCCGGTCGGCGCAGCGGATCGCAGGCCCACCCCACCGCCCGCTTCCCGTCCCGCCGTGGAAAAGCCGCGAAAAAAGAGGGCGTCGTGGGATCACACGACGCCGTGCGACGGAGTACCGTGTTTCTCGGAGAGGCCGCTCCCCCCGTGGCGGCCTCTCCTTTAATTTTCCCCGGGTCAGCGCCCGTCCGGGGTCACCGGGTGCCGCAGCCCCGGATGACCGGCCGGCAGCGACCGCCGGATCACCACCCAGCTCACCGTGAGCGCCGCCGCCACCAGCGGCCAGGTCAGCGCCGCCCGGGCCACCGTCAGCGCGACCACCTGACCACCGAGGTAGAGCGGCAGGAACACCGCCACCCGCAGCGCGTACGTCGCCGCCCAGACCCAGCTGCCCCGCGAGTAGGCCCGCAGCAGCGCCCGGTCCCGCCGCCACCGGCCCCGCTGCCGCAACGCCACCCCGACCAGCACCCCGAGCAGCGGCCGGCGCACCACGATGCTGACCACCCAGACCAGCGCGCTGGCGGCGTTGGAGAAGAGCTGCACCAGGAAGAAGTCGGCCGCCCGTCCGGTGTAGAGCGCGATCAACGCGGCGACGCAGACGGCGAGCAGCCCGACCAGCACCGACCTGGGCCGGTCGCCCCGGTGCAGCCGCCATCCGGCCACCGCCGTGCCCACCAGCACGGCCGCCGCCACCCCGCCGGCGATGGACCGCCCGGTCAGCAGCCAGCCGAGGGTGAACGCCACCGGCGGCAGGGTCGCGTCCACCGCGCCGCGCCGCCCGCCCAGCAGGTCCGCCAGCGACTCCTGCCGCTCCGCGACCGCCGGCTGTCGTTCCGCCGTACCGCCCACCGTCACCTCCCGTGGTCCGGCCCCAACCTAACCGGGGCGCACCGGTGGCCCGCCGCGCGACCTCCCGGGCGTGCCGTTACGGTGTGCGGGTGCGAGCGACGGCAAGGGGTTGGACCGCGGTCTGGTTGGTCGTACTGGCGTTGGCCCAGGCGGCCGCTCTGGTCGTGGTGTGGCGCTTCGCCGTGCACACCGGGACGGGCCAGTGGCTCGACACGGTCGCGTTGACCGGCAACCGGATCGGCCAGGACCGCATCGACGGGCCGGTCGACCGGATCCTCAACGCGATGTCGGTGGTGTCGCTGCTCGCCGCCACGGCCGTGATCGGCTTCATCGCGCTGATCCGCGGGCGCAAGGGGCTCGCCGTCGCGGCCACCCTGCTGATCGCCGGCGCCAACGTCACCACGCAACTGCTCAAGTACGTCCTCGACCGGCCGGCGCTGGGCATCGACCCCGAACGCGACGCTGTCGGCAACAGCCTGCCCAGCGGGCACAGCACCATCGCCGCGTCGGTGGCGTTGGCGCTGGTCCTGGTGCTGCCGCCGAAGGTGCGCCCGCTCGGGGCGTTCCTCGGCGTCGCGTACGCGGCCAGCGCCGGCGTGGCCACCCTCTCCGCCGGGTGGCACCGGCCCAGCGACGCGGTGGCGGCGTTCCTGGTGGTCGGGGTCTGGGCGGCGCTGGCCGGGCTGCTCCTGCTGGTCTTCCAGCGCGAACAGGCGCAGGTCTCCGCCGAGGACGCGCACCGGGTCGCCACCGCCGTGCTCGGGCTGGGCGGCCTGGCGGCCGTCGTCGCCAGCGGGCTGGCCCTGTCCTGGCTGCTCGACCAGCAGCAGGTGCCGGTCGACGAGCTGAGCCGCCGTCCGCTCTTCATCGGGTACGCGGGCAGCGCCGCCGGCATCGCCGGCACCATGGGCGTGGTGGCCGCGCTGGTGCTGCTGCCGGTGCACCGCCTGGTGCCCCGCTACAAGGGCTGATCAGCGCCGGTACGTCCCGACCATGGTGCCGCTGGCCAGTTCCCGGCCGGCCAGCGCCGCGTGCACGTCCGCGGCCTGCGGGGCGCCGGCCAGGTCCAGTGGACGGTCGAGGGCGTACAGCCGGAAGAAGTAGCGGTGCGCCTCGTCGCCCTGCGGCGGGTGCGGCCCGCCCCACCCGGTGGTGCCGAAGTCGTTGGGCCACTCCTGGCCGCCTTCGGGCACCGTGCCCTCGGCGACCCCGCCGGAGGTCGGGGAGATCCCGGTGACCAGCCAGTGCAGGAACGGGCTCCGCCCGGCGTCCGGGTCCTCGACCAGCAGCAGCAGTTCGGTCGCCGACTCCGGTACGTCGGACCACTGCAACGGTGGTGACGCGTTCCCGCCGTCGCGGGAGAACCGCCCCGGCAACTGGTCGTGGTCGTTGAACGCGGTGCTGCGCAGCATGATCCCGGCCATCTGTCGCCCGCCCCCTCTCGTCGGCCCGGCGCGTACCCGCACCCGGCGGGCCGAAACCGGCGTGGCAGGGTACGGACGCGACGACGGCGGGGAGGAGTTGCCCGGTGGAGACGGTACGGACGGCGTTCCGGGACGAGTGCGCCCGGCTCGACGGGGTCCTGCGCACCCTGAACGAGGCGGACCTGGACCGCCCGACCCCCTGCCCACCCTGGGCGGTACGCGACCTCGTTGCCCACGTCAGCACCGGCGCCGGCCGGCTGGTCGACATGCTGGCCGCGCCGGCCCCGACCCGGGCGGAGGTGGACGCCGCCGGCTACTTCGGCGCGGCGAAGTTCACCCCGGAGGTCGACGCCGCGCGGGTCGACAGCGCCCGCCGGGAGGCCCGTCGACCGGCCGACGTGGCGGCGACGGCGGCCGCTTTCACCGCCGCCTGGCGGGGTACCGACTCCGCGGTGGCGGCCCAGCCCGCCGACCGGGTGGTCCGCACCCGCCACGGCGACGCGATGACCCTGGCCGACTTCCTCCTCACCCGGGTGGTGGAGGTCGGCGTGCACGGCCTCGACCTGGCCCGGGCGCTGGACAGGCCGCCATGGCTGACCCCGACCGCCGCCCGGGTGATCGTCGACCTGCTGACCGGCGGCCGGCCCGTCCCGGCGCGGCTGGGCTGGGACCCGCTCACGGTGATCCGCAAGACCACCGGGCGGCTGCCGCTCAGCGAGGCCGAGCGCGCCGAGATCGCGGCGGTGGATTTCCGCTGGCTCTCCTTCGCCGGCTGACCTGCCCGGCTCGGCACCGGGTACCGGCCGTCGGCCGTCCGGGTCGCCGGTTCCGCAGCGGGCTCGCGCCCGCCGTGCCGGGCAGGGGGCCGGTCGCCGTAGGCCGGGTCAGTCGCCGGTTCGGGGCGCGGGGATCGCGGCGGCCGTGCGGCGCAGATGCGCCAGGACGATCGGGTCGATGTGCCCCGGCACCAGCCGTTCCTCCAGGTTCTCCCAGCCCGCCCAGGAGGCGAGCGCCTCCTCCAGCGTGGGCCCGGCGACCGTCGCGGGCGCCGCGGCACCCGCCGGGAGGGCGGCGGCCGGCAGCCCGGCGCCGCCGACCGGGTGGCCCGCGGCGGCCAGCAGACCGGCCACCTCGTCGGCGAGCGGGCCGGTCAGCTCCAGCAGGGTGGCCGGGTCGGGCTTGCCGAAGAGCATGGTGTGGATGTCGAGCAGCCGGTGCAGCTCGCTGATCGGGTCGAGGTGGTCGTCCACCCGCAGGTCGACCAGGTTGTCACCGGTGCCCGCGTACCCACCGCCGCGCTGGACCACCAGGAGGGCCGCGCTCTGGCGACCGCGCCGGTCGCCCCCGGCCTGCTCACCGGCGCGCAGGGCGGCGAGCAGGCGCTGCGGGAAGGGCAGCGACTCCCCGGCCAGCCAGCCGTCGCGCACCGCCTCGACGACCTCCGGGCCGGCCAGGATGTTGCCCTGCGCCGCCCAGCCGTCACCGGCCAGGCCACCGGCCCAGCCGCCGCAGCGCGGGCCCGTCCAGGTCGCGCCGGGGCCTGTGACGCCGACCACACCGAGCTGCCGGTCGTCCCGGCCCTCGTCGGCGGCGACCAGTTGGGCGATCACGTCGGCGGCGGGGACGCCCGCACGCAGCAGCGCCAACCCGTTCGGGCGGTAGGAGAGGTTGGCGTGCGCCTGGCTGGCCACCGCGCCCACCTCGGCCTCGGCCCCCGGCACCAGGGCCCCGGCGGCGAGGAACCTGCTGGCCACGGCGACGCCGTGCAGGCGGCCGTCGGCGGAGCGGGCGACGAGGGAGAAGGTCACCGGTGAAGGTTAGCGTCGCCGTCGGGCGCCCGGGAGTCCCCGTGGCGGGCGGCGTGCCGGCGGCCGGGACCGGAGTGGCGGACGCCACCGACCGGGCCGGCGGACCCGGGCCTCCTGCGGACACCGTCGCCCGCCCCGGCGGTCGTTCGGGACGCATCGAGCGTGATCCCAGCTCTTGTCCCCGTGCCAGGGAGCGGGCACGATCGACCGGATGACGAACCGATGGGGCATGACGGTGCCGTTGGGCGGCATCCCGCTCGCCGACCACGCCGCGGTCTACGCGGCCCTCGACCGCGCCGGGTTCACCGACGTCTGGTCGTCGGAGGTCAACGGCGCCGACGCGTTCACCCCGCTCGCACTCGCCGCCGCCTGGCAGCCGCGGCTGCGGCTCGGCACCGCGATCACCCCGGTCTTCACCCGGGGGCCGGGGCTGCTGGCGATGAGCGCCGCCGCGCTCGCCGACGCCGCCCCGGGCCGCTTCGCGCTGGGCATCGGCGCCTCCTCGCCGGTGCTGGTCAACGACTGGAACGCGGTCCCCTTCACCGAGCCGTTCCGGCGTACCCGGGACGTGCTGCGCTTCCTCCAGGCGGCGCTGCGCGGGGAGACCGTGGACGGCGCGTTCGACACCTTCTCCGTACGCCGGTTCAGCCTGGAACGCCCACCGGCGGTGCCGCCGTCGGTGCTGCTGGCCGCGCTGCGGCCCGGGATGCTCCGGCTCGCCGCCGCCGAGGCCGACGGGGTGATCCTCAACTGGCTCGCCGCCGACGACGTGCCGAAGGCCCTCGCCGAGCTGGGCGGGCGAGGCCCCGGCTTCGAGGTGGTCGCCCGGATCTTCGTCTGCCCCACCGAGGACGCCGGCTACGCCCGCACCCTCGGCCGACGGCTGATCACCAGCTACCTGACCGTGCCGGCGTACGCCGAGTTCCACCGCTGGCTGGGCCGGGAGAGCGCGCTCGGCCCGATGTGGGCGGCCTGGGCCGCCGGGGACCGGCGCGGCGCCGGCGCGGCCGTGCCCGACGAGGTGGTCGACGCGCTGGTGCTGCACGGCTCGCCCGAGCAGTGCCGCACCCGGGTGCGCCGCTACGCCGAGGCGGGGGTGGACGTGCCGGTGCTCGCGCTGCTGCCCACCCCGGAGCTGACATCCGGGGGCGCCGCCGCGCTCGGCGACCTGATCGCCCGGCTGGGCCCGGCGGGGGAGGAACGGGCGTGAACCTGACCGATCGAGTAGCCGTGATCACCGGAGCGGCGGGCGGCATCGGGTCCGCCCTGGCCCGCCGGTTCGCCGCCGAGGGCGCGGCGGCCGTCGTGCTGGCCGACCTGGACGCCGCCGCCACCGCCGCGGTGGCCGACGGCATCGGCCCGGTGGCCAGGGCGGTCGCCGTGGACGTCACCGACGAGGGCCAGGTCCGCGAGCTGGTCGCCGACACCGAGCGACGGTACGGCCGGATCGACCTGTTCTGCGCCAACGCCGGCGTGGCCACCGGCGGGGGCGTCGAGGCGGACGACGCGGACTGGGACCGCTCCTGGCGGGTCAACGTGCTGTCCCACGTGTACGCCGCCCGCGCGGTGCTCCCGGCGATGCTGGCCCGGGGCGAGGGCTACCTGCTGCACACCTGCTCGGCGGCCGGGGTGCTGACCGCGGTGGGCGACGCCCCGTACACCGCCACCAAGCACGCCGCGGTCGGGTTCGCCGAGTGGCTGGCGATCACCTACCGCGACCAGGGCGTCCGGGTGAGCGCGCTCTGCCCGCAGGGGGTGGACACGCCGATGCTCGCCGACGGGTTGGCCGCCGGCCACCTCGGCGCGCGGGTGATCGCCGCCTCCGGCGCGGTGCTCACCCCCGACCAGGTGGCCGACGCGGCCATCGCCGGGCTGGCCGAGGAGCGCTTCCTGATCCTGCCGCACCCGGAGGTCGCCGGCTACGCCCTGCGCCGCGCCGAGGACCCGGACGGCTGGCAGGCCGGCCTCCGCAAACTCGTCCGCCGCCTCCGCGCCTGACCCCTCCCACCCCTCGCGGGCGCTCCCGCCCGCCCGCCCGCCCCTGCCGGCTTGCTCGGTGATCAAGGAGTTTGCGTCTCGGCCGGCCGTCTTTCTGACGCAAACCTCTTGATCACCGTGCACGGACGCGCTGGGCGGGGTGGGTCAGGGGCGCCAGCGGAGGGGGCCGGGGTGGACCGACCAGAGTAGGCGGCGCCAGCGGGGGCGGGCGGCGCGCAGGGCCGCCACGTACTGCTCGGCGAGCGCCGCGGCCCGATCGGCGTGCGCCGGGGTGGCGCTGCCGGGCGCGAAGGCGACCTGGTTGAGCAGCACGGCCAACTCGTCCACGTCGGGTCCGTCCACGATGGCCGGTGCGACGGCGACAGCCGGGGCGACGCCGGCCGGGCCGGACCCGGGGTCCCCGCCGTGGTCGGTTGCGCCGGTCGGGCGAGCGGTCCGGTCGGTGGTCGGGCGAGCGGTCGGGTCGGCGGTCGTCGTGGCGCGGGCGTCGGCCAGCGTCTGCCGGGCGTGCCGGGCCACCTCGGTGGCGGCCAGGTCGTCGCCGACCGGCCGGCCCGCCAGCCGCAGCGCGTCGGTGACCTCCCGCCAGGCGCCGGCGATCCGCTCGCCGGGGTCGCCCCGGTCCCGTCGCGCCCGGGACTGCGCCCGGCGCATGGCGGCCAGCGTGGTCAGCGCCGCCCCGACCAGCAGCAGCAGGCCAGCGACCGCCCCGGCGACCAGCACCGGCGTCGGTACGCCGCGGTCGGCGGTGGACCGGTCCGGTCCGGCCACCGCCGGCGGGCTGGCGGTCGGCTCCAGGGTCGGCTCGGGCACCTCCGACGGGGGCGGGTCGTCCGGCGTCGGCCGGAAGTCCTCCTCCACCGGGCGGGGCTCGGTGTCCGGCCGGGGCAGCGGGTCGAAGGGCACCCAGCCGACGCCGGAGAAGAGCACCTCCGGCCAGGCGAACGCGTCGGCGGCCCGGACCGGTCCGTCGCCCCGCGACTCGAAGCCCACCACCACCCGGGTCGGCAGGCCGGTCAGCCGGCCCAGCACCGCGAACGCCGCCGCGAACTGCTCCGACGTGCCGCGCTGCCCGCCGCCGCCGCGCGGTCCGAAGAGGAAGAAGTTCAAATTCGGGTACGCGTGCCCGCTCGGCGCGTCCGCCACCATCCGGTAGTGCTCGGCGAGGAACTGCTCGATGGCGGCGGCCCGCGCGTACGGGGCGCCGTTCTCCTCGGCGAGCTGGGTGGCGAGCCTGCGCAGCGGCTCCGGCGTACCGTCGGCGACCCGCAGCACCCGCGCCACCTCCGCGCCGGCCGGCACGTCGGCGGTGGCGAGCAGGTTCGCGTCCGGCCGCTCCCGCGCCGAGGTGACCGTGTACCGCAGCCCCGGGCTCAGCCCCTCCGGGCGGATCAGCGTCCCGGTCGCCGGGTCGTACGCCACCCGCGCCCCGCTGACCTCGCGCGGGGTGGCCACCGCCGGCAGCAGCCGCCCGGTCAGGCCGGCCACGGTGATCTCCTGCCGGACGGTCTCCACCGGTCCGGCGCCGGGCACCGTGGCGGGCAGGATCCGCCCGGCGTTGCGATAGGTCGCCCCGACCCGCCAGGTCACCCCGTCGTAGTCGCTGAGCACCGCCAGCCGGATCTGGCTCTCCGTTCCGGCCGGCGCCTGCGTCGTCACGTCCAGCAGCTGCTGCTGGGGGTTGAGCGCCCAGCCGGAGATCCGGATCAGCGGGTTCTCGTCCAGCGACTCCACCCGTGGCGGCTCCACGTAGCGGCGCGGGTCCACCGGCCGGTCGTCGACCCGGGCGGCGAGCAGCGGCCCGAGCAGGGCGGCCAGCCCCACCACCACCGCCAGGCCGAGCGCGGTGCCCGCCACCAGCCGGGCCCGCACGGCCGCCCGGACCGACGGGGCCAGGGTCGGGTCGGCGGCCCCGGGCGCGCCCGGCCGGCCGGACGCGGCCAGTCCCAGCGCGACCGCGCCGGCGAAGGCCACCGACGGCCAGGTCGCCGGGTCCGCGTTCGGCCCCACCACGTAGAGGGCGCCGGCGTAGAGCAGCGTCGGCGGCAGGAAGCCGAGCAGGGTCCGGCCGGCGCGCAGCGCCACCTCCGCCCCGGTCAGCCCGGCCAGCCAGGCCGCCACCAGGGGCACCAGCACGGTGTCCGGCGCCGGCTCGACCGGGATCATCGCGGTGAGCAGCCGGGGGATGCCGTTGCGCGCCGCGTCGGCGACGATCGGCCCGAACCCACCCGGCAGGTCGGCGTGCCGGGCGGCCAGGTGCAGCGCGAACGCCGTCCAGCCGGCCATCGCCGCCACCGACACCGGCGCCACCAGCCAGGAGGGCAGCCGCCGGGCGGCCACGCTGACCAGCACCGAGCCGAGTGCCGCGCCGAACATCAGCCGGGTCAGCAGGTCACCCGCGTACACCCGGCCGAGCACCACCCCGGCCAGCGCGGTCAGCACGATCAGCGCGACCGGTACCGGCACCGCGCGCAGCACCCGCCGTACCGCCGCACCGCGCCCGTCATCCGGCGGCGCCGCCGGGCCGGATGCGGCCGGGCGCGCCTGCGTGGTCACCACCGGCGGACCCCGTCCCACTCGGCGGCGAACCCGGCGCCGTCGGCCACGTCCAGCACCACCAGGCCCGCCGCCGCGGCCGGCGTCGGCCCGTCCCCGCCGAAGACCGCCACCACCACCGACGGATACGCGCCGCGCAGCGCGCCGATCTGCCCCAGGTCGCTCCGGCCGCCCGGCCCGGTGAGGAAGACCAGGGTGTCGCCGGCCCGGTCCTGGCGCAGCCGGCTCGCCGAGGTGCGCAACGTTTCGGCGTCGCCCTCGGTCAACTCCACCGCGGCCAGCCGGTCCAGCGGTGGCTCGCCGGCCCGGTCCTCGCCGGGCGCCACCAGCACCAGCGCCACCGGCAGGTCCTCCCGGACCGCCGCCGTCACCACCGAGGCCGCTGCCTCGCAGGCGGACTCGAAGGACTCCGCCACCCCGTCGGTCCGCTGCGGGTGGGCGACGGCGCGGTTGTCCAGCAGCACCACGATCCGGGGCAGGCTGGTGTCCACGTTCTCCCGCACCATCAGCTCACCGACCCGGGCGCTGGTACGCCAGTGCACCCGGCGCAGCTCATCGCCGACCACGTACTCGCGCAGCGAGTCGAAGGTGATCGAGCCGTGCGGCACGCTGTCCGACCGGCCGTCCAGGCTGCGCCCCGCGCCGGTCGGCACCGCGGTCAGCGCATGGATCCGCGGGTGCACCCAGACCGGCACCGTCGCACCGTACGCGCGGGAGAGCGCCACCAGCCCGAGCGGGTCACGCCGGATCACCCGCAGCGGCCCGACCGGCACCACGCCTCGGCGTCGGGTCGGCACCTCGTATCGGACCGTGGTGTCCCGCCCGGGACGCAGCCGCAGCACCGGCACGGCCACGGTCGCCGCGCCGCACCGGTCCTCGGCCAGCAGGTTCGCCGCCCGCAGCCGGCCGGTGTTGCGGACCGTCACCGTCATGTGGGCCGGCTCGCCCCGGGCCACCCGGTCCGGGTCGGCGCTGCGGGTGACCTCCAGCCGGGGCCGCCAGGCCGCGACCGCCACCGCGTAGCCGACCGCCACCGCGGCCGCCGCGCCGAGCAGCGCCAACTCCGGGTACGCGAAGCGGAAGCCGGCGCCGAGCAGCAGCACGGCGGCGACGAGCAGCCCGATGCCCCGGGCCGTGATCCCCATCGGGTACGGCCGGCTCAGCCGTGCGCCGGGGCCGGCTGGCCCGACGGCAGCGGCACCGGCACCGACGCGATCGCCTGGCGCAACACCTCGGCGGCGGTCACCCCGCGCACCTGCGCGTCGGGGGTGAGCAGCAGCCGGTGCGCGAAGACCGGCTCGGCGAGCGTCTTCAGGTCCTCCGGCATGATCCAGCCCCGGCCGTCGATCAGCGCGTACGCGCACGCCGCCCGGGTCAACGCGATCACGCCCCGCGGGCTGACCCCGACCCGTACCTGCGGGTGGGCGCGGGTCGCGGCGGCCAGCCGGACCGCGTACGCGTAGAGCGGCTCGGCGATGTGCACCCGGCGGGCCATCCGGACCATCTCCCCGACGGTGGCCGTGTCGGTGACCGCGCTGAGCGAGTCGGGGGAGCGGACCGTCGCCCCGCGCAGCACCTCCACCTCGACGGCCTCGTCGGGGTAGCCCACCGACAGCTTGACCAGGAAGCGGTCCAGCTGCGCCTCCGGCAGCCGGTAGGTGCCGTCCATCTCGACCGGGTTCTGGGTGGCCACCACCAGGAACGGCTGCGGCACCGGGTGCCGGACGCCGTCCACGGTGACGGTGCGCTCCTCCATCACCTCCAGCAACGCCGACTGGGTCTTCGGCGAGGCCCGGTTGATCTCGTCGGCGATGACGATGTTGGCGAAGACCGGGCCCGGGTGGAACTCGAAGCCCCGGGTGGCCTGGTTGAAGATGGTCACCCCGGAGACGTCGGAGGGGAGCAGGTCCGGGGTGAACTGGATGCGGCGCCATTCACCCTTGACCGTCGAGGCGATCGCCCGGGCCAGCGTGGTCTTGCCGACCCCGGGCACGTCCTCCAGCAGCACGTGCCCCTGCGCGAAGAGCGCGGTGAGCGCCAGTCGTACCACCTGCGGCTTGCCCAGCACGACCGCGTTGACGTTCTCCGCCAGCCGGGCGGCGAGGGCGGCGAAGCCCTGCACCTCCGGCTGGGTGAGCGGTTCCTGGGGGCTGTTCACGGTGGTGGTGCTCCTCGACTGGGGTGGCGCGGCGTCAGCAGGTGGGCAGGACGTCGATGTCGTCGCCGCCCTCGAGATTGAGCCAGGCCCAGGGGATGTAGTTGCGCCCGGAGTATTCGACCTGCACCCACCAGGTGCTCTGCTTCTGGTTGTTGTAGATCCAGGAGTCGACGTTCTCGCCCGACTTCTTGCAGTACGCCTTGAGCCGGGTGCCCGGCTTGGCCCAGCCGACCTGCTTGTCGTTGTCCTGCCGGGTGACCGAGAAGATCTCGTTGCCGTTGCGGCCGTCGACCTCCTTGTTGCAGTAGGTGCGCTGGTCGCCGGACGGGCCGTTGTTGCAGGTGGCGACGCCGTACAGCGGGTCGGTGGTCTGGGTGCGGGTCGCGGTGCCCTTGCCGGCCGCGTTGCTCGCCGTGACCGTGAACGTGTATGCCGTCCCCGGCTTGAGGCCGGGCATCGTGATGCTGGAACAGGGACCGGCCTTCGCCGGCTCGCCGGCGGTGCTCAACGTGCAGGTGGCCCGCCCGCCGCCCGCGTCGACCGTGAAGGTGACGGTCGCCGCGGTGGCGGTCGCCGACGACCCGGTCACCGTGACCCGGGGCGGGGCGACCGTCCGCGCGGTGGTGGTGGCCTCCGGGCCGGGACCGGCCTCGTTGACCGCCTTCACCTTCACCGTCACGCTCTGCCCGTCGCCCAGCCCGTCCACCGTGGTCTGCGTGTCGGTCACCTCGCGGACCCGGCCTCCGACGTCGACCAGGTACTTGGTCACCGGCCGGCCGTTGTCCAGCGCCGGCGACCACTGCACCGTGATGGTGCCCGGCTGGTCGGCGACCGTGGTCGCCCGCAGCTCCACCGGCTGCCCTGGCGGGGCGAACGGCACCACCGTGTTGCTCACCGGCGAGGCCGCCGAGCCGGCGCCCTTGTCGTTGACGGCCACCACGGTGAAGGCGTACTGGGTGCCGTACTCCAGCTCACCGGCCGGCACCACCAGCTCGGTCTTCTTCGACTCGCCGGCCGGGGCATTGGTGCCGGCCGAGGTGGCGGTGACCGCGTACTTCGCGATGGTGTTGCCCTGCCCGTTGGCGGCCGGCCACTTCACCAGCACCGTGCCGTCGGGCCGGGCCTCGGCGGTCACGGCGGCCGGCGGGTCCGGCACCGCCGCGGTCGGGGTGACCGGGTTGCTCCGGCGCGCCGGGCCCTCGCCCTTGGCGTTCACCGCGTGCACCGAGAAGGTGTACGTCTCGCCATTGGTCAGGCCGGTGATCTCCACCGCCCGCTGGTTGGCGCCCACCTGGTGCTCCTGGCCGCCACCCGTCACCACGTACCGGGTGATCTCGGCGCCGTTCGCGGCCGCCGGCTTCCAGCTCACCCGGGCCCGCGCGTTGCCGGCCGACGCGGTGACGCTGCGCGGCGCGCTCGGCTTGCTGACCTTCGGCTTCTTCGGCGGGGGCGGCGGCGGGGGGACCGGCGGCGGGTCGCCGCCGAGGACGTCGTTGGCGTACTTGTTGACCTCGCGCACCCGGTGCTGGTCGTCGACCACCCGGGCCGTCGACGAGTCGGGCGCGTTGATGAACAGGTGGTTCTCCCGCACGTCGAGCTCCAGCGGGCCGGTCATCCCCTTGCCCCGGATGGTGTCGACGAGCTTCCCGGCGCTGTCGAACGCGTAGACCGTCCCGGTGGCCTCGTCGGCGCAGTAGAACCGGCCCGCCCAGGCCACCGCCGCGTTGAGCCGGTCACCGCTGCCCGGGACGGTGAACTGCCGCACCTCGCCGCCGTCGGCGACGACGTGCACCCGCCGCTCGCCACCCACCGTCACCGGCACGGCCGGGCCGCTGGTCCGGGCCGGCAGCGTGCCCGCGGACGACATGGTCAGCGGAGTGCGCGCGGTCTCGCCGGCGCGGACGGTGACCAGCGACGCCGAGGTGCGGTCCAGCACCGCCACCCCGTCGTCCAGGGTGGACACCACCAGCTCGTGGCTCGGTTCGGCCACCGTGTACGTCTCGACCCGCTCCGGGCTGACGATGCCGCCGGCGGCCGGGGCGGAGGGCAGCTCCGCCGCCGTCACCGCCGAGACGGTGCCCTCGCTGGGGATGGCGATCCAGAGCCGGCCCTTGCCGTCGAACGCGCCACCGGTGATGCCCGGCGGGTAGCGCACCGGCTCGCCCACCGGGGCGAGCGAGCGCGGGTCGAGCTGCCGGACGACGCCCTGCACGGCGTCGACGACGAACGCGGCGTCCTCGTGCAGCGCGACGTTGACCCCGAGGCCGGGAGTGGTCCGGGTGGTCGCGGTGATCTGCAGGGTGGCCAGGTCGAGCGAACTGACCTGGCCGGTGTTCAGGTCGCGCAGGATCAGCAGCCGGTCGGTCTGGGTGACCTGCATGGGGTGCCGCCGGGCGCCGGGGATCTCCATCCGGGTGTCGACCCGCGCGGTGACGCCGTTGACCCGGGCCATCTCGCTGCGCGCCGCGCTCCACAACCAGCTGCTGGCGTCGTAGTTGGCCACCGCGTTGTCGGCGGCGCCCAGCCCGAGCACCGTCAGCCCCATCGCCGCCAGCAGCGCGCCCACCAGGCCGATGGTGACCAGACCACCGCGCATCCGGGAGCGGCGCGGTGGTGCGGCGGTGTCGGTCACGGTGCTCGCGACGTCGTCGATGGTGGCCACGTCCGGCTGCCTCCCCGTCTGACTGTCCAGGTGGCGCGCCGTGCCCGGCGACCCTCCCCTGAGCCGTGGGACATCATATGGGCCGGGCCGACCCCAGGAAACCCGCTGGGTCCCCCTGTGGACACTGAGCGTGTGCGACGTGGACGGTCGTCAGCCGGTCGGCGTCCGCCGTTCCCGGTCGGTGCAGACCTGTCCCGACGTGGCGAAGGCGTCCGTGGAGTACACCGCCAGCACCGTGAAGCAGTAGTCCACCTCGGCGCTGAGCCCGTTCACCGTATAGGTCGTCCGTCCCGGGTCGACCGTGGCCATCACCCCGAGCGCCTTCCCCGCACGCCCCCCGGCGACCATGAACGGCACGCCGCCTCCCGCCGGGTCGGACCAGGTGATCGTGACCGACGTGGCGTCGTCGCGCAGCTTCAGATCGCCCGGCGGGGCGCCGGTCGCCTTCGCCGCCCCCGGCGTGCCCCCGGTCGGCGCCGGTCGGGGGCCGGGCTCGTCGCGGTCCAGCGCCACCGCGCCGACCAGGCCCGCGACGCCCAGCACCGCGACGCCCGCCACGACGGCCAGCACCACGCGACCGCGCCCGCGCCGCTCCGGCGGCATTTCCACCGGGTACGCCGGCGGCGGCTGGTACACCGGCGGGTACGTCATCTCCTGCGGCGGCTGCTCGACCGGGGCGTCGGCCATTCGCTCGGCCGTCCGCTCCGGCACGTCGTACGCAACCAGCGGCCCGTCGGCGACCTCCGTCGGGCCGCCGGTGTCGGCGGGGGTGGTGTCGTCCCCGTCCTCGGCCGGCTCGTCGTCGACCGGGGAGGTGGTCAGCGGCTGCGGCGGCGCGATGCTGCTCCACGGCGGCGCGGTGAGGCTCCACGGCGGGGTGCTGACCGGCGGGGTACTCACCGGCGCGGCGCTGACCGGGTGGTGCGGTGCCGGCGGGGTGCTCACGGGGTGGTGCGGTGCCGGTGGCGTGCTGACCGGGTGCTGGGGTGCCGGCGGGGTGCTGACCGGGTAGGCGGGTGCCGGCGGGGTGCTGACCACGGGTGGTGCGCTGACCGGGTGGGTCGGTGGGATCCTCGGAGGGCGCGGGGTCGGCGGGGCGCTCACCGGGTGAGCTGGGGTGGCCGGCGGCGTGCTCACCGGTTGGGTCGGCGGGGCCGCCGGACGGTGCGGCGGCGGGGCGCTGACCGGGTACGCCGGTGTGGGCGCCGGGACCGGCGGCGCGCTGATGAGAGGGGCTGGTGGCACGCTGACCGGCTGTGCGGGCGTGGCGCTTACAGGTCGTGCAGGCGGCGTGCTTACGGGACGCGTGGGTGGCGCGCTGACCGGTGGGGTGGGCGTGGCGGCGACCGGGTGCGCGGGCGGCGCGCTGATCAGAGGTGCGGGTGGTGCGCTGATCGGCGGGGTGGGGGCGGCGCTGACCGGCCGTGCGGGCTGGGCGCTGACGGGCCGTGCGGGCGGCGCGCTGACGGAAGGTGCGGGTGGCGCGCTGATCGGTGGGGTGGGGGCGGCGTTGACCGGGCGCACCGGGGCCGGGGGAGCGCTGACGGGGTGCGTGGTGGCCGGCGGCGCGCTGACGACCGGCGGTGCGGCGGCCGGCCGGGCGGTCGCGGGTGGTGCGCTGACGGGCTGCTGTGCCCCGTCGTGCGGTGGCGCGCTGACCGGGGTAGCGGCGACCGGGCGCGCGCTGACCGGCGGTGAGCTGCCCATGGCTGGGGCGACCGGCGCGTTGACCGGAACGTCCGTCGATCGGGCGGCTTGGGGCGCCGCCTGACGATCCGCCTCCTCGCGCAGCAGCGGACCGATCTGCTGGACCTGGATGGTCGGCCGGTCCCAGCCGCGCGTCTGAGGGACCGCCGGCTGCGGTGACGCTGCGGCCACCGGTTCGGCGGAGGGCGGGGTTGACGGGACGGGTGGCTGCGCCTGCGGCTCGCCGCCGCCGGCTTTTACCGGACCCGGCGTACCGGTGGCCGGCCGGTGATCCGATGGCGACGCCAACGGCGTCGGCGCGGTGTCGGCGAAGCCAGGGGGCGTCGGAGTCCGGCTCGGCGCCTGGGGCGGGGGCACCACCGGAGCGGCGGTGACCGGGCGGTTCGACGGTTGCGTCGGCGGGGCGACCGGGGGCGTCGGCACCGCCGCCCGGGTCGGCGCGGGAGTCGGCGGCGTCGCCGGGGCAGGCCCGGGCGCCGGCGGCTGGTCAGGCGTGGCGGGGCCGGGACGTTCAGTCGGCGGGGCGGGGGCCTGGTGTGGCGCGGCCGGAGGCACGGCGGGTGCCTGTAGGTGCGGGGGCGCCCACGGCGACGTGACCGGGGTGACGGGGCCGACCTGCGCGGGTGGCCCGGATCGGGGTAGGGGAGGCGCGGGAGGCGCGGAAACCGCCGGTGGAGCGGACACCACGGGTGGGGCTGACACCACGGGTGGAGCCGGCACCACGGGCGGCGCGGGCACCACGGATGGATGCGGGGCCGGCCGGGTGGGCGGGTGCGGCGCGGGCGGGGCCGACCGGGGGGCCGGCACCTGGGGCGCCGGTGGCACGGACACCTGGCGGTGCGGCGCGGGTCCCTGCTGCGAGGGCGCGACCGGTGCCGGCGGCGCGGTTGATGCCTGCACCGACGGCGTCGCCCGTGGGGCCGGCGCCTGCGGCGGCGCGGACGCCTGCCGGGGCAGGGGCGGAACCGGGGGCGCCGGCGGCACGCTGCGCTGCGGGGTCGCCGGCGGCGTGGGCTGGGGCGGCCGTGGCGCGGTCGCCCCCTGCTGCGGCACCGCGATCGTGGGCGCGGACAACGCCGGGCTGGGCGCCCACGGGCTGTTCGGACCGGGGTGCCGGACGGCGGGCGGCGCCGGGTGTCGGGGCGGGACCGGCGCGGGCGGCAGGACCGGACCGGGCGTCGGTACCTGATGGGGCTGGGCGACGGGCGGGGGCGGCGTCGCCGTGGTGGGCGGTACCCCGCCGCCCAGGTACTGCCGGGCCGCTTGTACCGCGGGGTGGTGTTCGCCGAGCACGGCGGGCCCAGCGGTGACCACCCGGGTGTAGTTTCGGCGCGCTTCGTGCCGGTTGCCCAGTTCCTCGGCCACCGACGCCAGGTCGAACGAGATGGCCAGCATCAGCGGCTCGGCGCCGCTCCAGCGGCGCTCGCCCGCCGCGTACGCCTCCTCCAGCACCCGACGGGCGGCGGCCGGGTCGTCAGCCTCGCGGTGCATCCGCGCCAGCAGATGGGAGGTGCCCAGCACCTCCGGGTGGTCCTCGCCGTACGTGGGCCGGGCCGAGGCGATCGTGTCGGCCAGCAGCCGCCGGGCGGCGGGGAGGTCACCCGCGGAACGGAGGGCGAGCGCCCGCTGCTGGACCGCGACGAGGGGAGAGGGCTGCGACACGTGAGCAATGCTGCCGGTAGACGGTGCCCGGACGCTACCCGCCCGACAGGCCCCGTCCCCGTGCTGCCCGGGCCACCCCCGCTGACCTGGGCATTCGCGGCGTCGCCGAGTCGGCCGGGCGGCGATGTGCATGATCCAACTCGGCCGTGTACAGTAATGCCCCGTGCGGCCCACCAGGGCGGCTGACCGGTGGGAAGACCACCGACGCCGACAGGGTAGGCTGGACGAGCAGGTCCGGGTGGCGGAATGGCAGACGCGCTAGCTTGAGGTGCTAGTGCCCGTATAGGGCGTGGGGGTTCAAGTCCCCCCTCGGACACTCCCGCGTAGCATCCGTGCGACGTTGGACGTACAGGTGGTCAAGCATGCTTGACCACCTGTTTTCACTCTCTGTTACCACCCTTGGTGGCAGCCTCGTCGTTGGGCGAGGTGGGTCATGACAGACCGGCCGATCGATTCGGTGATCCCGGCGGTGGTTCCGTCAGGCGGGCTCAAGATCCGCGGCGACTCGCGTGCCGCGATGAAGCGACCGCCTCTGCCGCTGGCGCGACTGGCTCCTACTCGTGACAGCAGCATGGTGTATGGGCTGGCGACTCTTGATGTGCATGGCCGCGTCGCTGATCGGGCGGTGATGACCGCTCTCGGCTGGGCTCCTGGCCTCAGGCTGGGCATCAGGGAAAGCGGCGGCCTGATCATCGTCGACCCTGACCCGCGCGGGGTGTTCCGAGTGACGAAAGAGGGCCATGTGCGGTTGCCCGCAGTGGTCCGCCAGTGGTGCGGGCTGACGGCCGGCGATCGGGTGCTGCTGGCGGCCGATCCGAAGGCCAGACGTCTCGTGCTTCACCCGCCGGCCTCGCTCGACGCGGTGGTCGCGCGGGTGCAGGACGAGGCGTTCGCGGGTGGTGAGTCGTGAGCGGCGTGGCGGGCAAGGCCGAGCTGGAGGCCGCTCGGTTGTTGCTGTCGCGGATGGGCATCTCGCCAGCGGATCTGGTGGCGGCGACGTCGGACCGTCCGCCGGCTCCGACGTTCGCGGAGTATGTGCCGGTGGTTGCCGCTGCGGTGAGTGCTGGGACCCGGCGGGCGTACGGGTCGTACTGGAAGCGCGTGGTCAAGCAGTGGGGCCAGCGACGTATCGATGAGCCGACACCATCGGAGATCGAACGGCTGGCGGAGTACGTCAAGTCGCATGTGGTGGCCCGCCGTAACGCGCGGGGTGGGCGTAGCGCGGCGGAGCATCTGATCGCGTCGTTGCGGTGCCTGTACCGGCGGGCGGTCGCCGACGGGTTCCTGTTGGAGGCAGAGAACCCGGCGTTGAAGGTGGCGAAGCCGCGGCGGTTGCCGAGCACCCGGCGAGCGTTGGCGGATACCCGTTTGGCGGAGATCAGCGAGGTGGCAGCGTCCACGGGTGATGATCCAGCCTTAGACAGTCTGCTGCTGCGGCTGCACACCGAGACGGCGTGCCGCCGGGGTGGGGCGCTGGCCTTGCGCCCGGTCGACTTGGACCCGGACCAGTGTCTGATCCTGCTGCGGGAGAAGGGTGAGACGGTGCGCTGGCAGCCGGTGTCGCCCACACTCATGCGGTACCTGCGGCGCCATGCCGAGCAGCGGCACGCGACCGAGACGGGGCCGTTGTTCCGGTACCGCAGCGGCCAGCCGATCACCTACCGGCGGTACGACCACCTCTGGGTTCGTATCGGTGAACACCTGCCATGGGTGCACGCGCAGCAAATAAGCACCCACTGGTTACGCCACACCACGTTGACGTGGGTCGAGCGGAACTTCGGCTACGCCATCGCTCGCGCCTACGCCGGCCACACGGGTAGTGGTGGTGATGCCGGCACCACCGCGACCTACGTACGGGCAACCATCCACGAGGTAGCAGCCGCGCTGGCCGCACTCACTAGTGAGCCGCATCCGCTCGCGTGATATCGGTTCGAGGGGGTCCTGACCGTGAGGTTGGGACCCCACTCGGTGGCAAGCGCTGCGGCTGCCAGGGCCGAACACATCCCAGCGGCGTGATACGTACGGCTGGCGCGGACTGCACATTCACTTCGCCGGCCCCCCGCGACGCGGCCAGCGCCCAGATCCTGAATTGGGGGACGCCTGACCAGCCAGCCACCGACCATCGAGTTGTGGGGGCGAAGGCGGACATCCCGTGCATGGGCGGGCCGATCGACGGCCGGGGTTTGCTTGTGCCGCTCGACGAGGAAGGCGTGCCGCCCGAGGTGATCGATCAAACCTGGTTGTGAATCGAATACGGTGGCGAACTGCTCGACACCGACGTCGACGGCGTGTACTACTTGGAACCGGTCGCCGGCCGGGGACCGCCCTGGATATACATCTGGACTAGCGCACGCCGGAACCAGCGGAGTTGATCGGCCCCGCCACCGTGAACACCGAAGCGATCACGGGGATTTCTCCGCCTGTCGCTGTCATCATTCGGAGCGGCGAGACTGCCGCTGCTCGGCTCGCTGGTGACGCCCCGGGCTTCACCATGCTTATCCAGCGCTAGGTGAGCGCTGGTGCAGGCCGGGCAGGTTGGTGACCTGGGAAACAGGCCATACTGACCTGACTTCGACGGCTGAAAGTCGGCAGCGCGTTGCTGGGACGTGCTGCAGGATGGTTCGGCTTGGCAGCCACTGCCGTGACCCGTCGAGCGAGCCGAAGCCGACATCCGCCTCGGAGTCGGATGGGGCAGCGGTTTTACAGGTAGATCGATTGGAGGCGGTCACGCCGTGCGTATCCTCCGGGTTCGTTTCCAGCGCTTTCGCGGCTTCGCGGACATGGTCGTGCTTCCGGCTGAGCATGCAGTGGTGGTTGGCGAGCCACGAGCTGGCCGGAGTGACCTGATCACGGGGCTGCGGCGGGTGCTGGAGCCTCGGAGCACCAGCGCGAGGCCCGACCTACTGGATGTGCACCGGCCGTTTCCGCTGTCTGGTGAGGAAGGCGGCGAAGAGCTGACCGAGGTCGAGGTCACTCTGGTGGATCTTGATGCAGCGGTCGAGCAGGATCTTGAGGACCGGCTTGAGTTGATCGACCCAGCGACAGGACTGGTCGCGGACGAGGCCCAAGCCGATGCAGCGCTGATGGGGTTGCGGCTGCGCTACTGCCTCCGTTATGACCTTGAAAGCGAGACCGCCGAGCATTGGGTGGAGTATCCGAAGTCGGGAACGCGGGCGCCACGTGCAGAGCGGGAACTCGTCGCCGCGATCGTGCTCGACCGGCGCGCGCCGCTGCAACTACGGCCGGACGGTGTGTTCCGCCGCCTGGTGGCCGACGCCGATGAGGCCGATCTGCTGTCCGCGCTGGAAAGGCTGGGCAGTGACGTGGCTGCCGCGACTGAGCGTTTGGCCGGCAGCAGCGGGATCCGGAAGACCATTGAGGAGGTCCTGGATGCCGGCGCGGCGCGCCTGTTGCAGATGACCAGCGCCGCCCCCGCAGATGACATTGGGTTCGCCAGCGACGACGGGTCAGTCGGCGCGATGCTGCGGGCCATGCAGCCGACACTTGCGCTGGACGACGCCGGCGGTCTGCCACTGGCCGCGCACGGCTCGACCACTACGGGCGTGCTGGCAGCGGCTGAGGCAGTTGTGTCCGCCAGGGCTCCGGGCGCAATCGTGCTCGCCGACGACTTCGGGGACGATCTGGACGCAGCCTCCGCTGAGTACCTGGCATCCCGCCTACGGCGCAACAGCGGTCAGGTCTGG
This sequence comes from Micromonospora sp. CPCC 205739, assembly GCF_036906795.1. Taxonomy (NCBI): domain Bacteria; kingdom Bacillati; phylum Actinomycetota; class Actinomycetes; order Micromonosporales; family Micromonosporaceae; genus Micromonospora; species Micromonospora sp. CPCC 205739. Next base: position 53,116 of record NZ_JBAKHS010000012.1, read on the forward strand.
CTGTCCACGCGCCGTCCAGAGGTGGTGAGGGCCTTCACGGCGGAGGAGATGATCCGCCTGACGCGTAGCCATGGCCGGCGCCAAGCCCACCAGTTGGCCGCGACGACCGACCGCAAGGCGCGAGCGGCCCGTCGGCTGCTGCATCTGCTTCTGCTGCCCGCGATGACGGCCCGGACGGTAGCGCTGCTGGAGGGTCCGCATGACCTCGAGGGCTACACCGCCGTCGCCGAGCGGCGACTGCGGTCCGTGGATATCCCGCCGCCGGCGGCGTACGGGGTGCGGATGGTCGCCCCTGCCAACGGCGACGGCGGCAAGGATGAGTTGCCGAAGCTGGCGCGGTTGGCCGGCGAGCTCGGGTTCCAAGTGCGGGTGGTGCTCGACAATGACAAGCCCGGTTCGGATGTGGCCCTGATTGCCGAGCTGACAGGCCTGGCCGAGCACGTGATCCAGTTGCCGGAGCACAGCTCGGTTGAGCGGGCGCTGGTGCATGGTGTCGAATCAGCTCGGCTGCGCGACGCGTTCGAGTGGGTGGTGGCCGAGCACGGGCTGGCTGGCATCAACGTCAGCGCCATCGCCGACGGGGACCTGGAGGACAAGATCGTCAAGGCGCTCAAGAGCAAGGGCGGCCTCCACCAGCCCTTCGTTGAGGCGCTGCCGCGCGGCAAGACGCCGCCGCTGGCGAAGAAGGTCCTGGATACCCTGGCGCAGCCACCCGCTAGAACCGGCCTGGTCGAGATCGGGCTGCCGTGACGTACACGCCAGGTGATGAACAGCGAGAGGTTATCGACGCCGATGACCCAGTCCTGGTCGTGTGCGGCGGCGCCGGCACCGGCAAGACCACCACTGCGGCGGCTGCCGTCCGCGCCCACCTGGAGCGCGTCGATCGGGGCCAAGCTGCAAGGGCCGTGGGCCACAGGCGGGCCCGGCCGCCGGTCGCGCGGGCGCTGTTTCTGTCGTTCTCACGCTCGTCCGTGGCACAGATACTCGACCGCACCGCCGATGTGCTGGGCCCGTATCAGCCCCGGGTGGAGACCACCACGTTCCACGCCTTCGCCTGGCGGTTGATCACCCGGTGGGGCCCTGTGATCGGTCTGACCGGCCCGGAGATGCTCAGCGACACCGAGGCCAAGCTGTTCCGGTCCGACGGCGTGATCCGGTACCAGGACATGCTGCCGCGGGCCCTCGACCTGTGCGCTGTGCCGGCGGTCCGCGAACACCTGCGGGCACGATGGTCGATCATCGTCAGTGACGAGTTCCAGGACACCGACGACCAGCAGTTCGAGCTGTTGACCACGATTCGGGGCCAGGCTCGGCTGCTGCTGCTCGGCGATCCGAACCAGTGCATCTATAGCACCCTGCCCGGGGCGAAGGGAGTTGGCCCCGAACGCCTAGACGCGGCACTGGCCCTGCCCGGCGCCCGCCGCATCGATCTGCCGGACGTGTCACACCGGGACCCGAGCAACATCCTGCCCGCCGCAGCGGCGGCCATCCGTCGCCGGCAATTCGAGCACGAGGCGGTCACGGCCGCGCTGGACACCGGTCGGCTGCACATCCGCGCCGGCCTGCCTCCCGACCGGGAGGCCGACATCGTGGCCGAAGTCGTGCAACGCCTGAGCGAGGAGGGCAACACCGTCGGCCTGTTCAGCCACCATATCGACGCCACCACCGGTCTCTCCGACCAGCTCACCCAACGCGGTATTGACCACGAGATCATCGGCCTGCCCGAGTGCCTTACCGCCGCCCTCGACGCGCAGCACGCGATGGTCCGGTTCGCCGGCGGAGCCGCCGACTGGACCCTCGTGCAGCAGCGCCTCGCCGTGTTCGTCACCAGCTCCGTGCGCGGCAATCAGGTGCCGCAACTCGCGTGGATGCTGCTCGGCCATGGCACCCTGCCCGCCACGCTGGACCGGCGCCTGGCCCAACTGCGGAAATCCTTGCCCGCCGACGGCGTGACCGGTGCGGTGGCGCATGCTGCCGGCGCGCACGCCGGGCTGGGCCTGCCCCGCGGTGAACGCCACTGGCAACGAGCCACCCAGCTGCTGCGGCCAACGGTCACCCGGATCTTGCGACGCCACGCCGAGCCCGGCGACGCGCTTGAACGTCTCGACGCGGCCATCGGCGAGCAACGCACCGGCCTGCTCACCTACGCCACCAGCGAACCGACCGCCCCGGTGCAGCTTATGGGCCTGTACCAAACCAAGGGACGAGAAGCCGACGCCACCGTCGTCGTCTTGCGCAGCAGCGACTTCTATGGATACGAGCGCGACGAACCCTTCGAAACCGGCTCCCGGCTGCTCTACGTCGTCCTCACCCGCGCACGCCACAAGACCGTCGTGCTGCTTTTCGGCGACGACCCAAAACCACTCGTCGCCCCGCTCACGAAGCTGGCAGTCTGAACCAGGCGTTGGCCCTCTCGGACCGAAGGCTTTGATGCAGAAATAACGTCGAGGCCGTGGGGCTGTGGTGGGCGCATGAGCTTCCAAGATCGGCCCCCACGCACGAATCGCGAGGCTGTAGACCGGCCGTCGGCCCTAGAAGACGCCAGGGATTCCACGAGGATTGTCGGTGGTGGTTCCTATCCTCCGTTTCGTGAGCCTGACGTCGGTCATCGCTGATGATGATCACCCGTTGACTCGCTGGTTGGGCACCCGCCTTCGGCGCACATCCGCGGTTCGTGCGTCGTATGCCTCGGCGTTTCCTGTGCGGCGAGTGCAGCGGCCGGTGGCGGCGGGTCGGACCGTCGTGCGGTGGGATCTGCTGGGCGTGGCGGCGGATTTCCGCCTCCGCTGCGCGTTCGTGGCGCCGCAGGCGCCGCCGTCGGCCGTCACCGGCGTGGCCTTGGCGGGTGTGATCGGTGGGCCGGGGCCACGGCGCGTCGGTGAGGCGCTGATCGACGAGTACGTGGAGCACCTGCATACCTTCGGGCCGCACATCCGAGGGCGCCGCTGGCTGCTGAAGGGAGAGGCTGAGGCGCGCTTGGACCGGATGTGTTTCGCTCTGGCCTGGTTTGATCGGGTCTTCCGGGATGGCGCGATCGGCCCTGGGTCGCCTCTGGCTGGGATCGTGGGCGGTGGTGACTTGGACGCGTTGCTGGCGTGCGTTCCGGAGTACGTGGTTATGGACCTGCAGGTGCAGGTGAGGCTGGCCGAGCGTGCTCTCGGAGGGTTGCGGGATGCCGCGGAGGTGGCGGTCTGCTGGGCTGCGCCGACGTTCGCGGGCAGTGGAGACGTTGGTGGCGCTGATGCGGATCTGCTCGTCGGTAGGCGCCTGATGGAGATCAAGTCGGTTTCCCGACCAGATGTTCTTACAGATAGGGCGATCTGGCAGTTGGCGGGGTACGTGCTGCTCGACTACGACGACGAGTATCGCTTCGACGAAGTGGCGTTCTACATGTCGAGGGTCGGCTGGTTGGCGACCTGGAGGGTCGATGAGTTCTTCGGGTTACTGGGCGCGCGATCGTCGATGTACCAGTTGCGCGACGAATTCGCCCGGCTGTGCGCGTCCATGGGCGGCTCGCCCGCCAGTGGGACCGGTGTTTGACGGACACGGTGTGCGCCATGGCCGGCGCCCGAAGGTGAATCTTGTTGTGGCCGATCGCCAGGAGGGGGCGGAATCGAAGTGACAATGGGGGGTGGGCCCAACGCAAGCGTGCTTGATCGTCGTGCCCGGATCACCTCGGCCGCCTTGCGAGCGGCGTACGCCTGGTCGGTGCGGGACCGTGAGCCGCGGGCGTGCGATGAGGTCGCACGGATGACAGGTGTCGTGATGTTCGAGCTGGGCCCCGGCCGGGGTCCGGTGGCACCGCTTGACCTGGTGCGTTGCCTTCGCCGGCCGCTCGGCGCGCTGCTGCCTCCGATTCTGGACGGCGGCGATGACGGCCGTTACGGCGACGGCGTTGATGAGGTGGTGTTGCTCGACGACAGTGATGAGCTTGCCGACGCCGCGTACGAGATCGGATCCGACTACGTCCGTGAGGTGATTAGCGGGCTCGACCCGGGGCGGGACTGGCTGCCGTCGTGGTCGTGGATGCGGGCCAACGATGTCGAGAACGAGCTGTTCGCGAGGCTCGTCGCCACCGCGGACGAGGCCGCGTACCGCACGGCCCGGCAGTTCCTTGTGGAGTGTCCTGCCGGTCCGGAGCAACTGCTGGTGGAGGAGTGCAACCGGCGGCAGGCGCGCAGGGTGGCCCAATACGTGCCGGTGACCGACGGACAGTCGTACCGCTGCGGTGAACGCCGATGGTGGTGGCCCTGCCGGGTGTGCGGATGGCCGATGGACGTGCGGGGACAGATGGTCCGCTGCCGCTACCCCTACCACACGGCGACGTACCAGGTGACCGACCGGGGTAAGGGCGGTCCGGGGCTGATCGCCGTGGACCGACGACTGCCCGCCGGTGTGGGGCGCGGGCTACCGGAGCGGCACGACGTCGACGGTGCGATGCAGGTGCAGGAGCCGGTGTGGCGTTTCATCGTGGTTCCGGGGGCCACCGAGCTACGGCTGGCTCGACTGCTCACTGAGGCCGGGGCGACGGTCCAGTTGTATCCGAACTGCGACCGCTACGACCTCGACATCGTCGTGGGCGACCGTCGCTGGGACGTGGACCTGAAGGAACACGCGACCGTGGAAGGACTGCTGCGGCACATCCGGGAGAACCCGCCATCAGCGCGGCACATCGTGCTGCCCGACACCCACGCAGGCCAGGTCCACGCGGTGCGGGAGGCGTTGCCCAGGTACACGATCCTCACCGAAGGACAGCTGGTGAGCCAGATCAAGGGCGCGCTGCGGCGCCGGAAACGGAGTGCATCGTGACTCGCCGACGGCAGGACGAGGGTCTGGAGCAGAACAGTATGCTGCTGCTCCGCGCGGCGGTCGGGCTGGCCGCGGTGCACTTTCCGCTCAAGGCGGACGCGGGCACGGTCCTGGTATCCAGCCGGGACGTGGCGTTTTTGCTCGACGGGCACGTCGATGTGTGGCCCGTCTGGCGCACCTTGAGCGGCGATGACACGCAGCGGATCGTGCGGTTGCTGCGGCTGCGGCGGGCGGAGTACGCCGACGGCGAATGGGTGCGCCGGGCACTGCGACAGGGCCTGGATCAGGACGGCCTGCCCGCCTGCCGGTTGGCTGTCGATGCAGACGACGCGCTGACCGTGGCCTGCGCGCCGGGGATGCCGCTGCGGGACTTCGTCGATGAGGCACTGCGCGAGTTGGAGCGGCGTAGCACGGTCGGCCGGGGGAACGCCCCGGTGGCTGGCCCCGGCCGGTACCACACCACCGTCCGGGTCAAGGCCGGTAGTGGCGCGGCGCAGGTGGTGGACCAGCGGTACGTTCTGCCGGCCTACCCCTCCATGGCGGAACCGGCGGCTCCCGTCGTGCGCACCTCCCCGCCGGTAGACGAGATCCTGATTCCCGCGCACGAACTCATCGAGCTAGCTGGCAAGATCGACGCCGCTCGTGGTGGTGCCGGCTACCGCGCCCGCTACGTGACGAAGCTGTGCCAGCGACTTCGGACTGCCGACGGAGTCGTGTCAGTCGACGGGATCCTCGGTCTGCCCGCTGGCGAGACCCGGTTGCTCAACGCGCCGACCGGCATCGGCAAGAGCGTGATCATGGAAGTGGTCGCCTGCTGGATGGCTGCCCACGAGCTGGTCGTCACCATCGTGGTGCCGACCAATGCCGACGTTCTCAAGCTCGCCCGAGCCGTAGAACAGGACCTTGAGGCACTGGGCGTGGATGCCTCGGCTACCGCTTTGATGTCACCGTCGGCGGTGTTCGAGGCCGTCCGGAAGGTGGTCCGCACGCGGCCGGCCTGGGACCCACACGGCGAGTGGACGATGGACCGGCTGGGCTACGGGTGCGCGCTGGTTGCGGCTGCGGAGACCGAAGGATCAGTCGACGGTTGGACGCCTGGGGAGGAGCCGTGCACCAGCATGCAGCCAACTGGTGAGCAGACCGCGACCCGTCGGGCCTGTCCGTGGCGGACGACGTGTGGGAAGTTCCGCCTCGCCCGCGCCGCGGTCGACGCCTCGGTGATCGTGACCAGTCACGCCAACTTCCACAGCGGCCGGCTGCACCTTCCAGTCCGCGATGAGCATGGACTGACCGACCGGATGACCGTCGAGGAGCTGGTGTTCCGCCGCAGCCACCTGGTCGTGATAGACGAGATCGACGCCTTCCAAAACAACGTGGTGTCGCAGGCCGCCCGCGGGCTGGTCTTGGACCGTCGCGGCAGCACCCGCACCCCGCTGCATGAGCTGGAGGCCGAGTACGTGCGGGCGGCCGGCCGGATCAACCGGGAGGTCGAGTCCAGCGTCCGGGACATGGTGCACCACTCGAAGTTCCTGGCCTCGCTGTACACCGCCGCGTTGTACTTCGGCACTATCGGCGTCGAGGGCACCGCAGGAGCGGCGACCGGCCGGTATTGGCTGGTGCCCCGCCGCTGGGACGGCCTCCTTACCGCCCAGATGTACGGCCTGGCCGAGCACGAGCCGCTGACACCGGACATGGTCAGCGGGTTCAGGTCGCTGTTCCCAGGGGAGGAGCCCCCGCAGGCGGACGAGCCCGCCGAGTTCGCCGCGGTGCGAGAAATCCTGGCCACCGTGACCGAGGTCGGCAGTGGCGCGACCAGGCTGCAGGACAGCCGGGAACGCCTCGACGAGCTCTTGACCGAGCGCATCCGCGACGAGCAGGCCAGGGCAAAAGCCATCAACCGGCTGCTGCAACGGGCCATCTTGGACCGGCTGCGCCAGCACCTACGCCAGTTTGTCTTCGACGCCCCGCATCTGGCCGCCGCTGGTGTCCCAGCCGCCCGGGAGATCGCCGAGACGTTCGGCCCCTACAGCCGGTGGCGAGCGCTGCCCAACGGGCCGCTCGGCCGGCTGCTGTTCGCGTTCAGCCATCATGTCGACCCGACCGGGCGCCTGCCCATCCGGCTCAACGCGGCCGCGTTCGGCGGAGATCCGCACGTCTACACCACTTCCCTCGCCGACATCACCGCGCTGTGCAGAGCTGGGACGCGCCGGGCAGTGCTGGGACTGTCGGCCACGGCGTTCTTCCCGCAGGCGCCGCACCACCACGTCCACCTCGAACCACACTGGTGGGTCACCGACGACGATCCGCAAGGTGTCCAGATTCTGCCCGCCTACGTCAACGAGCAGATCGGCGACGAGCGTGCGCTGGTGCGGGTGTCGGGCACCGAGGGGGCGCGGCGGCAGGAGGCACTGCGCCGCCTCGCCGAGCTGCTGTGGCGCACCCGCCTGGAGCAGGAACTGCGACGCCTCGGGGATGAGGACCCGGACCGGCGCCTGGTGCTGCTGGCCACCACCTCCTACGACGGGGCGCGGGCGGCCGCGGAAGGTCTGGTCCGGGCCGGTGCCAACCCCCGCCGCATCTGCCTTGCGGTCCGCCCTCAGGACGCACCGGATATCGGCGACGATCGGCCCGATCAGGCCGGCTGGCGGGAATTGGCCGCCGACCGGCTCGAAGATGCTCCCGGCCTGGGCGTGGACGTCCTCATCGCCCCGCTGGCGAGGGTCCAGCGCGGCGTCAACATCATCGGCGCCGGCGACCGGTCTGCGCTGGGCTCGATCTGGCTGCTGGTACGCCCGGTGCCGATCATCGACGAGCCCACGGAGCTTGTCGCTCACGTCAACGCCCACCCGCTCGCCCCGGATGCCAACGACGACGTACTGCGCGACCTGGAGTGCCGGCCGGCGGACGTTCTCGATGCCCGTAAGCAGGCCGCCGGCCACTACTTCGAACAGATCGTCACCAGCTTGCCCTACTTCCGTACCATGCCCCGTGGAGTCCAGCTCTCTGTCACTGCAGAGATCATGAACGGCATCGTGCAGCTCGTCGGACGCGCCCGGCGCGGCGGCACGCCGGCCAGGATCTACCTCGCCGACGGCGCCATGCTGGACCCCGCCGGCGGGCCGACGTTCGGCACGCTCGTCCGCAGGCTACGCGACCACTGGGAGCAGACCGGCCAGCTACCCCGAATGCAGCAGCTATACGGCAGCACGCTGGCCGAGTTTTTCCGCTACGCCGACGACGAAGCCAAGCTTCTCGCCTGACGGAAAGGGAACGCCATGCTCGCCACCCTGGGATACCGCATCCCGGCCGAGCACGTCACCGACCTCCTCGGACAGGTCACCGTGTATCCGTGGGGCGACGACTTCGCGGGTGCCTGGCAGCGCCTGCCCCGCACGCCGCGCCGAGGCGGCGCACCCGCCACCCCGCCATACCGGCAACTGCTCACCGGACTGGCCGCCGTCCACGGCCAGCCGGTAAGCATCATCGACGGCTGGCAGCTGTCCGACGATGATCGCGCCGCCGGTATCAAGGGCATGATCCTCACCAGCGACGCGATCAATCCCTTCCGCCTGACCACGTGCCTGCGTACCTTTGAGCGGCAGCTCCGCAAGGGCGAGGACCTCAACACCCTCGCCCCGGCGCTGCCGTCGGCCGACACCACCCGGGCATTCCGCGACCACATCACCGTCGCCGAGTCCGGCACCGCCACCGCCCCCGGCTGGCTCTTCGACTCCGCCACCTGGGCGATCATGGCCCGGGTCGGCTCACGGAAGCTGGCCCTGGACGACAACGGGCCCTACCTCGCGCTACGCATGGACACCGACGGGTCACTGCTGGCGTGGGACGACCTTGTCAGCAACCAATGGGGTGCCGACTACACGGGCTACGCCATGCTGCGCGTCTCCGCCCGTATCATCACGCTACCCCGAGTACCGGACCTCGCCGTTGTCTTCGACGCCCACCTATCCAGGATCAACAATCAGTGGCGCGGATCCAAGAACGCCTGGATCGAGCGCGACAAGCCGGAACTGCCAGTCCTGCGGGTACCTGTCAAGAACGTGCCACCCAAGACGGATGGTGGCCGGTGGACCACAGAAGTCGCCAACCACGCCGCCGCGATCGCCCAGGCGTGCGGAATGGAGCGACTCGACCTCGACCAAGACCTCCCACCACGGCCCGGGCGCACCCGGCCACTGGTCCCCGGACCCCGAGTCCACCCCGTCGGCAAAGGCCCCGGAGCCCGACTCATGCTGCGTCTGGCTGAACACATTGCCAGGACCTGCCCCCACCTCGAACCGCTAGAGTGGGCCAAGGACAAACACACCAAGGTCAAGACGCCCCGACGCCAGGTCCTCACCGACCCCAAGGACAAGGGCACCGAGACCACCCTGCTGGTAACACCCGACATCATCACCGGCGCTGTCGCGGCTGCCGGATCCCACCGGCTCCGCCTGCTGTGCCTGTACGCGACGTCCGCAGCCCGTCATCGCATGGTCACGCAACTGGCCGCCATCGCTTCCGCAGCCGCAACAGCCCTCGACGATCAAGCCGTCGACGTGCATCCCGGCCTCGTCGTATCCTTTCATCGCGTCCCCGAACTGCTCGAACATGGCAACCGCGACCGCGTCGCACTGGCCAGCGACATCGAGGTGATCGCCAAACAGGAGACCGGCGCCGTCGTGGCATGGGTCGAGACCGAGTACGACCCGAAGACCGGCAAGGCCACCGACGACGCCAAGAACCCGGTACGCCGTCTCCTGTCCCGCCTCGACATCACCGCCCAGTTCCTCGCCACACCCCCACCACCAACAACCACTGACGCGCCCCGGCGCCAGCCCGTCAAGACCACGACTGCGACCACCGCCAAGGCCGACCATCCCGCGATGGCGGCAGCAGCTGACCTGCTGCTGCGTACCAGCGGCGTTCTGCACCCGGACCTGGCCCGCGATATTCTCCGGGATTTCCTTGATGGCACAGGCCATTCGTCAGTACACCTGGTCGGGCTCCACTCTCGCCTGCAGCACTCCGCCGTCGACGGCACGGCACCGAAGCTCGTGATCACCGCAACTGCCATCTACGCCCACCAGGACCCACACCGGTTCTGGCAGGTACGCATGTGGAGCGACACCGCCAACCGCTGGGTACCGCAACCTGCCGGCATCGCATATTTCCACGCCGGACCGATCGGCTCGGCCCAGCACGGCCGCCGCGGCGCCAAGGCCGTCCAGACCCGTCTCCACGTCGAGTCGATCCTCGATGCGCTACCTTCCGGCCCCGTAGTCATCATGATCGACGCGGCGGCGTTGAGGTCCATCTACCCCGGCCTGCAGAACCACCAGTTCGCCGTCGGCGCGCTGCCTGCGGTCAGCCTTACCGCTCAACGTGACGTCGCCATCGTCCGCTGCAACACGAGCCGCGAGGTGCCCCGACCGGTCCACCGCCGCGGCGGCCACCAGCCCGGTGACCCCCGCCAACCAGCCGCCCCCGACCGATACGTGTATCAGCTAGCTGGCAGCAACGTCTGGCTATTCCCCAAATCGTCGCGGATTTACCGCGCCAAAGGCGGCAGCATCGGAGCCCGATACACCCCGTGGACTCTTCCCGACAACCTCAGGCACCTGCTCAAGGATGACTGGCACGCTTACACCGGGACGGAGATCGCCGTTCCGCAGACCGGGATCTGGAGCGAGCGTTCCCTCGCCCTGCTCACCGCCCGCCTGTGCGACCACACCATCACCTGGGACGATCGCACCCTTGCGCCCATGCCGCTGCACCTGGCGATCCGCGCCGACCTCACACACCCCGACTACAGGACCGACGACGAGGAGCCGGACACATAGCGGAACCGGGTCACTACCCAGGGGATCCGCCGATCTGCGGTCCTCGGCGACGGCGCGGCGGGCTGGGTGCGCGATGAAAGTTGTTCGGCTCCAGCCAGGCATCCAGTGAGTCTCTACGTCGCTGACCTGCTCCAACGCGGGATATCCACAGGGAAGGACCTGGTGGGGTGGACGAGGCGCGGCTGGTTGACGGAGGCTTCCCGCATGGGGTTCGCGAAAGCAGCCAACGTCCTCGCCGTGCGTCTCGCCGCTGGCGACGACGGCCTCGCCGCCGCTGAGGCGGTCCACCTGGCCATCGAAGCCTGGAAGTACCTGGGCGGGGTTGATCCCGCGTGGGACCGCAGGGGCCTGATCGACACCATGTTCGGCGGAGCAGCCGCCGACGCGGGCAAGCCGACCTGGTGCGAGAAGACGCCGACCGGCGGGGCGCACGCCAGATGAGAGCCACACTAGCCTGGGGTGGGCAGCCGCGATGAGAGCGACCCCACCGGGCACCTCGACCAAGCCTGGCCGGGCTGCGGTCGTACCACCAGTCAATAGGTAGCCGCGTAGCGCTCGTGACGGAAGGTAACCGATCGCCGGTGCCTGCATCCGGACGTGCCGATGACAGTGCGGGCATCCCGTCACTTCCGCCTAAATCGCCAGCCGAAAATCTTCAATCTTCTGCCGGATAACAATCGCCGGATCGTCGCCAAGGTCGTAGTTGCTCAACATCTGCTGCACGTCGTCATCATTCAATGTGACGACCAGCTTGCCGTGAAGGACCCACTGTTCGCGCCGCGTGTAGTCGGCCGCCTTGTCGCTCCCCTTGCGGGTGACCAGCAAGCCAAAGAGGCCCGTGCCGTGAGGTGTCATATAATTGCAGATCTGCAGTACGTGCGCTTTCGTTAGCGAGCCCGAAAGGTTTTTTGCATCAACCACAATATGGTCGGCACGATAATGTGTGCGCAGGAACTGCCAGAACCCCTCAGTAGCATAATTCGGAAGAACAAAATCGCGACGGTTTACCCGCGACTCGTTCGAACTCTCCTCTATTGGGCTAGACAGCGGGGGGCAAAAGAGGTGCTCCAATATGTTCTTGCAGAGCTTCTGGTACTGCGACCAGTATGGCCGGCCGGCAGGGATTGTCCGCAATTGCTGCTGGAACGTCCGGCGCCGAAGCCGGTGAGTCTCAAGCCTTGGTGCGGCTTCCCGCTGAGCAGCGGCCGTCAATATTTCACGCGCATCCGACAGCCTGCCAACTTTCGACGCAGCATCCAAGATCCACTGGCGATCCCACAGTGACACCTCTGCAGACCTAAGTAGCTTCACCTTTTCCGAAGTCAGCTCTCCAGGAATAGCCAGGGTGAGTTCAATGCGGGAAACTCGATACTTCTTCGCTATGGCGTCTCGGTATAGAGCTAGCTTTGCTAGAACCTCTTCGAGGCGTTCGTTTGTCTGAGGAGTGATACCCCTCACGTCAATTGCATGGATTGCGCCCTCCTCGAAGCGAACTATGTCCATGCGCAAACTAGGGGCGACCCTGAGTTCATCTTCGATTCGCGCCTCGGGATGAAGTTCGCGCAGGATTTCTACGAGAAACTCGATGAGCTGCACTTCCCTAAAAGGCGGAGCTTCCGATTGATCCACGGTCACCTCATCCATCACTGAACGTCGAGCGCGCGGAAGGCGCCTGCCTCCATGGCAGCCAACGCTACAGCCTGAGTGCATCTCGCGCCGGGACCGGATTTCCACCCCGAGAAACACCGGGGTCGGCGGTAGATCGGGCGCACTCATCTGGCCGCTGATCGAACGGTCCGGTAGTCAGGCGTCATGAGCAGCCGCGGGCTTCAGGAGGGCATGCCAGAGCCCCTCATGTTGGGCTGGCGAATACAGCAGGTAACGAATGCCGCGCACCGCCAGGCGCTCGGCCGGACATGTCCGGTGTACGACGTGCCGCTGCTGCCCGGCGAGGAGGAGAGCTACTTCGGTGAGGTGTGAGGGTAATCAGTTGTCGGTCTTGTGTGCGTGACCGGCCGCTGCGAGCAGAGCATGCCGACGTCGCCGGCTGCGAGGGCCCCAAGCAGATGTGGGGCTATTGCCTTGAGATGTCTGGTTCCTGTTCAGGGCCAGGTCGGTGGTTTGGCGTCTTGCTGTCGCCTCCTCGGGCAGTCTCCTCGACTTGTAGAAGGTTGTCGATGATCACGGCGATGCCGTCTTGGGCGGCCGGTGAGAGCTTGGTGATGGATCGTGCCATCACGCGGACGCGCCGGCTGTGTTCTTCGGGTTCTTCTTGGTCGCCGAGTAGGTAGCCGGCGGGCACGTCGAAGAACTGGGCGAGCGCGCGGAGCGTCGATGCTTTGGGGTTGATTCGGGGTGCGCGCAGCAGGTTACGGATGCCCTCGGTGGTGATGCGGTGGCCGGCGTTGGTGAGTTCCCGGGCGACCTCGGCCTCTGTGTAAGGTGGCCGACCTTCGCTGCTGGCCTCGAAGAGGGTTCGGAGCCTTGTTTGGATCAGGTGTGAGGCTGCGGCCTCGGCCTGGTCGGCTGGTGTGTCCTTCATGGAGCCCTCCAACTCCAACCACAGTTGGCCACAACAAAAACTGCGGTTGACGCTCTTCTGTGACCTGTGCTTAGCTCTCGGTATCGCCCGGAACTGCGGTTCGGTAGAACCCGAACTGGAGTTGCCTGGAGCGTAGCGGATCGGGTCGCCGTAAGCGAGATGGCAGCCCGGCACGCGAGCGGCGACGTAGGAGGGGGACACGTCGTCGCTGTAGGGCCTGCTTCGTCTGGTCAGCGTCCAGGTCGTGACAGTAACGGGGGACCGGCCGCGTCGATGTCGACTGTCGGCCAGTGCTGTACGGCAAGCCTTACGGGGAGGCGGACGTGCAAGGTCCATCAGACGAGCAGCCCGAACAGATCACCGCCCGCGCGTCTTCGGACGGGCACGGCGGTGAGCAGGGGGAGCCGGCGGGCAGGGAGAGGGCCCTTCCGCCGGCTCCCACCCCCGAACAGATCGCGGCCCGGGCCCTGGCCTCGGTGCCTCCGGGGCCGCGCCTTGTCGGTGAGGCGGCAGTACGGGAGATCCCGCGAGAGTTCGGCGCGGGAACCCGGGTGGAGACGCTGTGGTGGCGGGCAGCGTCCCTGCAGTCGGGCTGTCCACTGGTGTGCGTGTCCTCAGCGGACGGCGGCGTCGGCCGTTCGGTGTTGACCGTCGGGCTCGGCGGCCTGCTGGCACTTGCTGTTCCCGATCCGGTGGTGGCGGTCGACGCAACTTTGCGGGCGTGGGGTGGCCTGGAGCATCGGGTGGCCCGGCGCAGCTCGTCGACGGTGTGGGACGCCGTGGCCGCGGATGCCGGCTTGACGGAAAGCGGGGCCGCGGAGCGGTTGACGCAAGTAGGGCCGACGGGGCTGCGGGTGCTGGTCGGGGAGAGCAAGTTGACCGCGCAGCGGCGCCCACCGACGTGGCCGGAGATATTCAGCGTGATCGGCCATCTGCGGTCGGTCTATCGGTTGGCGCTGCTGGATCTGCCGACGGCCGACAGTACATCGACGTGGCGGGCGCTGGGCTGGTCGACGGTGCCGGTGCTGGTGTCGCGGGCGACGGTGGAGGGGGTGCAGCACACGCTGCGGCTGCTGGCCCACATGCGCGGGGCGGGCCTGGCGCATGTGCCGGACCGGGCAGTGGTGGTGGTTATGGCGACCTCGCCATCCGTGGCTCGTGAGGTGCGGGCGGTGGAGCAGTTGGCGCGGCAGGCCGCAGCGGAGCTGGTGCGGGTGCCGTATGACCCGGGGCTCGCGCGGGCGGACCCGCTCGACCCACGGGCTCTGAGTAAGGCCACTCGGTCGGCGTTGACCGAGGTCGCCGCAGCGGTGATCGACCGGTGTCCGGTCGAGCCAGCGGCTGTCCTTGGTCCGGGATCGTCGGCCTCGAACGGGGAGGACTAATCGTGTTGCATCAGCTTGCGGCGGCCTTGACCGTCCGCGCCCCGGCGGTTACGGCGCTGCTGGCGCCGACGCCGACGCCCGAGCCGTCAGGCGAGGGTTTCGACTTCAGCCGGATCAGCCCGGACCCGTCGGCCGTGCCGCGGTCGGATCTGTTCTACAAGCTGGCCAACGCCGCACTGTTCCTCGGTGTGATCTCGGCGGTGGCGGGGCTCGCGGCGGGGGCGATCGCGTTCGGGATCGGCCCGATCTTCGGCGCGCACATCATCAGTGATCGCGGGAAGTCGATGATGTGGAAAGCCGGCCTGGTGGCGATCGTCGTCGGGTCAGCCACGTCCATCATCGCGTTCCTGCTCACCGAGATCTAGCAGGTGGCGGCCATGAGCAGAGCGGAATTCAAGCCGACTACCGGCCGCCGGATGTCGGTAGTGGTCACCGTAATGGCGGTGGCGCTGTTGGTCGGTGTGGCGGTGTTCGCCGCCGGGCGCGCGAGTACCCCGGAGCGGCAGGTGACCGCGCGGTATGTCGAGCGGATACAGGCCGGGGTGCCGGTGGGTTTCCCGGGCACGCCTCGCGGCGGCGGAGACGCGGCGGCGGCGTACACGCAGGCGCTGGCGTCTGCCGGTACGCGCCCTGCGACAAGCCGGCAGGCGATGGTGGACCTGATCGCCGCTGAGGGAGCCGCCGCGGCACTGCAGCCCCTTGTCGGGCCGACCGTGGACGGCGAGACGATCTCACAGACAGTCGTGACGCGGGTCTGGGCGCCTGACGCGGACCTCGACGCGATGGTGCCCGAGGACCGCGAGGTATCGGTGCGGATGCTCGTCTGCACCTTGAGCGGCGCCACGACCAGCAGTCCTGCGGATCCGCATGTCGGATTGGCGGGCGGCTGGTACGTGCAGTCGGTGACGGTCCGGTGGTCACAGGGCCGGTGGCGCCTGGTGACAGCGGAGCGCTCGGTGCCGGTGCCGCCGCCGGATCAGCGCGGTGCGCGCCGCGACGGCGGCCCGCGGGACATGCAGCCCCTCGTCGACGTGCTCAGCTCGCGGTCCTGGGCGCCGGGGACGGTGTGACCGATGGCCCTGGTGCCCGTGATGCTCCGGCTGCTGCTGGCAGTGGCGTCGCTGACAACGGTCGGGCTGGCCCTTGCGGGACGGGCCACGGCGGCACCGACGCCAGTCCCGTCACCGTCGGCTTCGGCCTGCCCATCCCCACCAGTCGATGGCCAGCCCGGTAGCGGCGCGGAGCCGCTGGCACAGCCGCAGGTGAATTGGTGCCTGCCATGGGTGCGGTGGCAGGCGGGCGATGGTTGGACGACGGTGTGCAGCGCGGCGGCCAGTGCCGCCGACCAGGAACGCTGCGACGCGGTGGCGCTGACCGTGCAGTCACCGCCTCCGGACGGCACGCCATCAGCGCTCGACGAGCGCCTGCCTACCGCTGGTGAGCAGCCGGTGCGCTGCGAGCGTCTGGACGCGAAGGCAACGCAGGACCAGGCGAACGCCGAGCGGTGGAAGGCGAAAGCGGACCGCTGCCGTGCGCTACGCCCGGTGCTGGTGGCGTCGTCGTCACTCAAGCCATCGTCGGAATGTGGCCTGGTGGACGTGTCCTGCAAGGTGGGAGCGCAGGTCAAGGAGGCGGCGCGTACGGGCTTCGAGGGCTTGGCCGACGTTGCCGTCGCCGGGTTCGCGTGGGCGTTGGGCAAGTTGGCCGAGGTCGTGTTCACGCAGTCCTCCACCGTCGCCGACGAGCCGTTCTACGGCGTCTATAACGACATCAGCGGGGTGCTGATCGTCGTGGTGCTGGTGGTCTTCGTGCTCTCAACGGCGATCAACGGGCTGCGGCTCAGTGGACCTGGGCCGTTGTCGAGCCTCGGCGGGCTGGTCCGGGCGATGTTTGGCATCGCATTCGCCGGCGGTATCGCGTACCTGCTGATGGCGGCCTGGGACGAGGCGACGGTGGCGTTGATCGCCCGCAACCAGCAGCGGGACTGGCAGCCGAGCATGTGGGTCGACGCGCTCAACACGCTCACCGCCGACACCGGCACGATCCTGCTGGCCTTCATCGTCGCGGTTGTCGGAGTGATCGGGCTGGTGCTGGTGTTCGTGATGCTGCTGTTCCGGTCGCTGCTGGCCGCCGGAGCGGCGCTGTTCGGGGCGATGGCGATGACCGGCCAGGTCATGGCCGAAACCCGCGCGTGGGGCCGGAAGTGGTTCTGGACCTGCAACGCGCTGGCCAGCAGCAAGTTCTTCATCGCCGCGCTCTGGATCTACGGCACCCGCACCACCTACGAGAGCGACAACGTGATCAACGTGCTGCGGGGCTTGTTCATCATCGTGCTGATGGTCCTCGCGCCGTGGATCCTGCTGCGGCTGACGAGCATGTGGGACGGCTACCTCGCCGACGTCGACGCCCGCGGGTTCCTGACCTCGGCGGCCACAGCGGTGGGGATGGACGCCGCGTCGCGGCGTCTGGCCGAGCCATTGAGCGGCGGCGGTGGCGACATGGACGCGACGTCGCTGATGCAGGGCAACTCCGAGGCCATCCCCACGAGCCCGACCAACCCCGGCGGCCCAGTCGGCGCGCTCGCCGGGCTACCCGACACGGTCGAGGCCCTGCACGGCCGGGGGGACAGTGACCAGTTCGGCGAGCCCGCCGGGCAGGCGGGTGGCGAGCAGGGCGGGGGCGAGAACGCCGACGAGACCGCCGGGGTGGAGCGCGACTCTCACACGGCGCAGGGGGATATGGCCCACGGCCAGCTCACGCTGCCCGGCGACGCCACCGGCGAGCAGGGTGCGCTGCCGGTGACCCCGCAGGGGGCGCGCGAGCAGGCAACGGCCTTCACCGGAACTGACGCCCCGGTCGCTGGCGGCCCATGGTCTGCTGGCAGCGGCGCGCAGGGTCCTGGCGGCAGCCCCGGGCTACCGCCAGTCGATGAGGCCGGCAGCGGGGGCGCGACACCGACGAGCAGCGGCGCGGCTGCCGGCCAGACGGGCGGGGCGGCCGACGGGCAGGGCGGCGCCGCTGCGGCCGGTGGAGCCGCCGAGATTCCGATCGTGCCCGTCTAGGCGAGCAGAGGAGTAGGGCGTGACACAGTTCCACTTCCCTCCGCGGTCCACCCGCGGGTCGATCCTGGGCTTCTCCTGGGGGCAGATCGGCACGGCTGTGGCCGGGGTGATCTGCCTGGTAATCGCCGCGAACATTTTGGCGGTCGGCCGGCAGGGCGCCGCCGGTGGCCTGCTGCTGACGGCGGTGCTGCTGCTCACGATGGGGCTGTTGCGGATCCGGGGTCGCCGGGTCACCGAGTGGACGCCGATCGTCGCGGGGGCTTTGGCGCAGCGGGCGGCCCGGCAGGACCGCTACCGCGGCGCGGTGTGGGCGGCAAATCCGGGCACGAAGCATCTGCATTTACCGGGCCCAACGGCCGGCTACCAGTGGCTACCGGCGATAGCTGCGGACGGGCTGACCGAGGTGGGGCTGCTGCACCACCGGCGGGAGGGCACCGTGACCGCGACGTTGTCGTGCGCGGGTAGCAACCTCGTCCTCGCGGACACATCGGTGCAGCATCAGCGGCTCACCGCGTGGGCGGACGTGGCGAACCTACTCGGCACCGAGTACGCCGACAGCGGCCTGGCGCGGTGGTCGCTGATGGCGCGGGCCGTGCCAGACCTCAGCAACAGGGCACAGCGGTACCTCGCGAAGCAGGCGGTCGACACCAGCACGGCGGCGTACCGGTCGCTGGCCGAGCTCACTGCGGCAGCCGGGCCGGGCACGCAACGCCACGACGTGTTCCTGACCGTGGTGTTCGACGTGCGGAAGCTGTCCGGAGAGGTCGCGGACGCGGGCGGCACGGACGCGGCCATCGCCACGGTGGTGCTGGACAAGCTCACCGGCGTGCGGGCGGCGGTGCGGGAGGCCGGCATCGAGACCGGCGGCTGGTTGACACCCCGGCAGTACGCGGCGGTGCTGCGCGGCCAGTTCGACCCGGAGGACACCGATCTCGAGGTGGCGCCGCAGACGGCGGGGCCGGTAGCGGCGGAGACGGTGGGCTGGTCGTCGTACCGGCACGACTCTGGTTTCTCCCAGACGCTGTGGGTGTACGAGATGCCCCGCCAGCCGGTGCCGATGACGTGGATAACGCCGCTGTTCACCCGCACCGTCGGCCGGCGCACAGTAACGGTGGTCGCCGAGCCGGTGCCGGCGCAGCTGGCGCAACTGGCGACCCGGCGGGACAAAGTCGCCCGCGCCGGGGACGAGGTGACCAAGCGGCGGATGCGGCTGGTCCGCACCGCCCGGGAAGACGAGGAGGCCCGCGCGGTCGAACAGATCGACCGGGAGCAGGCCGCGGGACACGTCCGCTACCGGTACGCAGTCCTGGTCACCGTGACGGCCGACAGCCCGGAGCAGCTGCGCCACGACGTGCGCGCCGTCAGGAGGGTGCTGGGCCGGTGCGGCTGCCAGGCGGTGGTGCTCTACGGCGAGCAGGACCAGGCGTTCGTGGCCGGGGCGCTGCCCCTGGCGCGCGGGCTCAAGCCGATGCGGGGGTGGTTCGCATGACCTCCCGCACACGCAGGAACGCGACGCCCCGGGTACGCCGGGAAGGGTCGTGGTCGCAGCGCCTGGCTGATTCCGCCGCCCGGCGCGACCTCGCGGCGGCGCAGGCGGACCTGGCACGGGAGCAGCGGGCGCTGCAGCGGCTGACCGAGCGGCTGCTCGGCCCACCATCCGTGGACGGGCGGGGGGCCTTTGGACGGGCCGCGGGACGAGTGTTCTGGCGGTTGCGGCTCCCGCCGCTGGTCACCACCAGCGCGCAGTTGTGCAGCGTGTACCCGTTCGTCGCCGACCCGGGCCTCGGTGTGGACGGGCCACTGATCGGGCAGGAGGTGTACTCCCGCGCCGGGTTCGTGTTCTCGGTGCACGAGCTGTATCGGGCGGGCGTGCTCAGCGCCCCCAACATGGTGGTCACCGGAGAGATCGGGTCGGCGAAGTCGTCGCTGCTCAAGACCATCGCGTTCCGCGGGATCCCGTTCGGGGTGCGGTTCTACATCGTCGACGTCAAGGGCGAGTACGACACCCTCGCCGACACGGCCGGCATCCAGCCGGTGCGGGTCGGCCCCGGATCCGGGGTGGTCATGAACCCCCTCGCAGGCATTCGCCGACTGCCCGATCAGGGCGAGGCGGAGTGGCTG
Organism: Micromonospora sp. CPCC 205739; assembly: GCF_036906795.1. Classification (NCBI taxonomy): domain Bacteria; kingdom Bacillati; phylum Actinomycetota; class Actinomycetes; order Micromonosporales; family Micromonosporaceae; genus Micromonospora; species Micromonospora sp. CPCC 205739. Next base: position 72,875 of record NZ_JBAKHS010000012.1, read on the forward strand.
CAGATCCAGCGAGCACGCAGGTTGCTGCTGCTGGAAGGGCTGTTAGAGATCCAGCTCGGCGGGCCGCTGAGCGAGGCGGAACGCTCGTTGGTCGAATACGCCCTCGACGCGGTCACCCGCACCGACGACGGCACCAGCCCGGACCGGATGGACACCCCGACCCTGTCCCGGGTCCTGACCGCGATGGGCGACCCGGCCCGGTGGGCGCACCGGCTGGCCGGGGTGCACTACGACGTCGACCAGTTCACCGCCGACAGCCGCCGCGTCCGGCTTGCCCTGGAACGGCTGATCACCGGCGCGCTCGGCGGGATTTTCGACGCTCCGGCCGCGTCGACGCTGGCGATCGACTTCGACCAGCCGGGCGCGATCCTGGACCTACGGGCGGTCCGCGCATCCGACCAGATGACGGCGATGGCGATGACCTGCGCACAGTCGTGGCTGGAGGCGGAGCTGACCCGCCCCAACGCCCCCGCCCGAGTCTGCCTGTATGACGAGTTCGCACTGGTCAGCCGCCACCTCGGGCTGATGAGGCGCATGCGCGAGCAACTAAAGCTCGCCCGCGCGCTCGGCACCGCGAACATCCTGGCCTTCCACCGTTTCACGGACCTGTCGGCCAGCGGCAGCGCCGACTCCGAGCAGGTCCGGATCGCCCGAGGGCTGATCGAGGACACCGGCGTGCGGGTGTCCTACCGACAGGCACCCGGCTCCCTGGACGCGGCACGCGAGTTCCTGGGCACCACGGACGTGGAGACCAACCTCCTGCTGCACCTGCGCCGCGGCGTCGGGCTGTGGAAGGTCGGGCTGCGCTCCTACGTCGTCAAGCACCAGCTCTCGGCGATCGAACGGCGCATGGTCGACACCGACAGCCGGATGCGGCAAACCCCCGATGCCGAGCCGGAGAGGGCGGCGTCGCCGGGGGAGCAGGCCGCCGCGGTGGGGCAGGTGCGGTAATGGCCGGCTCACTCATGTCCCCGGGACACCGGCTGCCCCGCCGGGGGGTGGCCCGCGCCGACATCCTTGCCCGACTGGCGCTTGCGGGCATCGCGGCGCTGCTGGTGCTGTCGGGCACCGTCACGCTGTGGCTCGCCGGGCAGGCCGGCGGGCTGCTCACCCACGCGGCCTGGCCGGACAGCTCACCCGCGGACGCCCCAAGCATCGCCCTACGGTTCGTCACCAACCCGGGCGACCCGGCGCGGGCGTGGCCGCTCGCCGCCCGTGACAGGCTGCCGCCAGCGCCCCTGCTGTACGGGCTGTGGGTCGTCCTGCTCAGCGCCACCGTCGTCGGCATCGGCGCAGTGACGATGCGGGTGGCACAGCGGTGGGTACGCCGGCGCGGCTTCGCCGGCCGTAAGGACCTTGATCGCGTGGTGACGGCCGAGGCGGTGCTGCGCCGCGTCGACGTGCTGCGGCCGGGCCTGACCATCCGCGACACCGACCGGCCCGAAACCGTGGCGGTGAAGCAGCGCCGCCGCGCGGACCCGCTGGAGGTGGCCCGGCTGCTCGGCCACCATGCCCTGACGGGTGAGCCGCTGTACCTGGCCAACGAGTACACCGAACTGCTCGCCGGCGCGGCCAGGTTCGCCAACAAGACGAGCCGCTACATCATCCCGAGGGTCGCCGACGCCCGCGGAGCGGTCATCTCCACCTCCACCCGCCTCGACGTCGCATCGGTCACCTACGACCTGCGCGCCCAGATCGGCCCGACGTGGATCTTCGAGCCGCAGGGCCAGGTGCCGGGGGTGCCGCGACTGCGTTGGTCACCCATCGACGGCGCCGAGGACCCGGACATCGCGGCGCTGCGCGCCAAAGGCTTCGCCGCTGGCGCCGGCCTCAAGGGCAACGTCGACAACGGCCAATACTTTCAGGACCAGGCGGCGTCGATCATCCGCGGGCTGCTGCACGCCGCCGCCCTGGACGAGCGCGCCACGATGACCGACGTGGCGAGCTGGGCGGCCAACCCCGCCGACCCGCGCGCCGAGCGGATCCTGCGCCACCACGGGCAGACGGTGTGGGCCGATCGGCTCGCTTTCCACCGAGAGACCACGGGCCGAAGCCGCGATGCCATCCAGTCGGTGGTGTTCGGCGCGCTCGACTCGTTCAGCAACCCCCGCATCCTGCACGCGTGCTCACCGCCGCGCGGGCAGCAGTTCCACCCCGAGCAGTGGCTCGACGAGTCCGGCACCCTCTACCTGGTCGGCACCCGCAGCGGGCAGGCATTGATCGCGCCGTTGTTCGCCGCCATCGCCGAGGACATCATCTACCGCACCCTGCAACGGTCGTTCCTCGCACCAGGCGGGCGGGTCGAGCCCTGCCTGTACCTGGTCGGTGACGAGATCACCAACATCGCGCCGCTGCCGTCGCTGCCCGCGCTGGCATCGGAAGGCGGCGGCGCCGGCATCGCCCTGTCGATCGCCTGCCAGAACACCCACCAACTGGAAGAACGGTGGGGCCGCGACGGCGGTCAAGCGCTACGCGACGGCGCGAACGCCCGCTTCGTGATGGGCGGCACCCAGGACGTCAACGCCCTCAAGGACGCCCAGTCGCTGCTCGGGCAGGTGCAGGAGTTGTCCTCGGCGGCGTCCTGGGGCGGCGGCCGGGCCAGCGTGCAGGAGAACACCCGCCGGGAGAACCTGGTCGACCTGGCGGAGCTGCGCACACTGCCGGCCGGGCACGCCATGGTGCTGCTGGGCAACATGCCACCGCTCGAGGTGGTGCAACCCGCGTGGTGGGAACGCCCGGACGCCGACCGGTTTCACAGGGCGCAGGCCGCTTTCACCGCCCTACTGGGGGGAGCACGCTGATGCCGGATCGGACTTTCCTGTTCGACATCCCAGAGCAGGCGTCGCCGCAGGAGCGCGCGACCGCCGAGCTGGCCGGGCTGATCGACACGCTGCGCGGCGCGGTGGAACAGCTCGCCGAGGCGCACGTAGCGCTGTCGGACCGCGTCGAGGCGCTCGACAGTCCGACCGGGTTCGTGCCGGCGCGGCACTGCTGGCGGGACCTTCACCGCGATGACGCCCGCGAGCTGTGGGCGTGGCTGATCGCCTGGACCCGGTGGCTGTCCGACCGGTACAGGCTGGCGCAGGACCTCGGCGCGTGCTGGCCGGCGCATCCGGCCCTGGTGGAGGAGCTGACGGCCCTGGCCGTGTCGTGGCACCACGCCTACTCCGCCAAGGCGGACCCCGACGCGCCGCTGCGATGGCACGAGGCGCTGCACCGCGCACGGACCCGATGGCAGCAGTGGGACACCACCCGATGCCGGCACGGCCAGCACACCCCCCACAGCCCGGACGCCGTCTGGTCGCAGCCGTGGCCTGATACCGCCGACCAGGCGGTCAGCGAGGACATCCGCGAACGGCCGGCGCCTGCGGCGGCCCAGGAGACAGGGGGCAGCAGATGACACATCCAGCCGAGATCACCAGTGTCTGGGACTGGCAGCGGTTCGAGGCCGCCCTTACCGGGCTGCGCGTCGGGGTCGACACCCTCGACGACTTCATCGCCGGCATCCACGACGCACGCGACACCTGGCGCGACGACGAAGAGAGGCAGCAGTGGACAGACATCGACGAGCAGACACGACGGGACACGGAGCTGGACTGGGCCAGCGACGGGCACCTGGACGGCGACTACACCCGCGACGTCGACGAGTGACTACAACCATCTCGTTCGACGTTCCGCTCGCCGCGATCAGCACCAGCCTCAGCCAACTGCGCGACGACGTCGGCTCCCTCGTTGACGCGGCCAGCCGGCATCCCACCGCGCAGCGGCGCGCCGCGCTGGTGGACATCCACCACCAGTTGCGTTTGCTCGGGCAGCGCGTCAACGCCGCGCTCGGTGCCCCGCCAGCCCAGGACCCGCCGCCCCACGAGCCCCCGGAGCCGGCATGACCCGCACTCGCAGCCGAGCCACACTCCTGGTGCTTGCGATGCTGCTGGCGGCCGGCTGCACCAGCCGTACGAACGGAGCTTCCGCCTCGCAGGCAAGCAGCCCACCGGAGGTGACACCGCAGGCCAACATGCTTCCGCACCCTGACGGTGTCCTGCCCACCCGATCCACCGCCGCGGACCCCGGAGCCGCGGCCACGGCGACACGCTTCGTCGCCCGGTGGGCACGCCCGGACCTGCCGGCCGCCCAGTGGCGCGTCGACGTGCGCCCCTACGCCGTGCCCGCCTACGCGGACCTGCTCGACACCGTCGACCCGGCCAACGTGCCCGCCACCCGGATCACCACACCCGCCCGCGTCGTCACCGCCACCCCTGAACGGGCGGAGGTCGACGTCGGCACGGACGCGGGCGTGCTGCGCGTGGTGTGCGTACGAGACGGCCAACGCTGGCTGGTGGCCACCCTCGGTATGCCGAAGGACACCTCGCGATGAACGGGCAGCGGGCCGGTGTCGGCGTCGCTGTGGTGGCTGCGCTGCTGCTGGTGTGTGGTCTGCCGCTGGCGTCGGTGATCACCGAAGCGCCGGCCGCTGCCTGCGCCCCCGCCGCCGGACAAACCCGGAGTAGCGCGGGCACGCGCGGCGGGGTCGGCCGGTGGAACAGCGAGCAGGTCACCAACGCGACCACGATCGTCACCGTCGGCCAGCAGCGGGGGATACCGGCCCGAGGCTGGGTCATCGCGGTGGCCACAGCCATGGTCGAATCCAGCCTGCGGAACCTGCGCGGCGGCGACCGCGACTCCCTTGGCCTGTTCCAGCAGCGGCCCAGCCAGGGATGGGGCACCCCGGCGCAGATCCTCGACCCGGCTTACGCCGCCGGGAAGTTCTACGTCAAGCTGCTACGCATCCCCGACTGGCAGCAGCTGCCACTGACCGTCGCCGCGCAACGAGTCCAGGTCTCGGCGTTCCCCGACAAGTACGGCGAATACGAGCAGGACGCCGAGCAGGTCGTCGCGGCCGTGACCGGCGTCGCCACGATCAGCGACCTGCCCGGGGCCAGCCTCGCCGTGTGCGGCAGCGCCCCGAACGTAGCCGCGTCGGGATGGACCCAGCCCGTGCAGGCCGCCGTAGGTAGCGGCTACGGGCCACGGGCCGGACGGCTGCACGCTGGCGTGGACCTGATCGCCGCCCGCAACACCGTCATCCGCGCGGCCAGCAGCGGCGAGGTGGTGTGGTCCGGCTGCGACCCCGGCACCGGCAACTGCGACATCGACGGCAGCCCGAGCACCCACGGATGCGGCTGGTACGTGGACCTAGTGCACGCCGGCGGCTACGGCACGCGGTATTGCCACATGGTTCGCCGCCCCGACGTACGCGTCGGCGACACCGTGCAAGCGGGCCAGCCGATCGGCCTGGTCGGCACCAGCGGCCACTCCTCCGGCCCGCACCTGCACTTCGAAACCCACCAGGCGGTCTGCGGCGGATCACGCTGCGACCTCAGCAAGGCCAACTCCACCGACCCAGTGCCGTTCATGCGCGAGCGCGGCGCCCCGCTCGACGAGAGCAGGTGAGGCCCTGGCCTCGCACCACGACACCACAGCCGACAGCGCACAAATCACGGGGGTGAAACATGCGCACCGACCAGAACCAGCATCCATGCCTGCCCACACCTGAACCGCCGCAACCGGCCGACCGCAAGGGCCAACATCGCAACCGGCATACCCTGCGCCGACCGCGACACCTGCGGAGGCCACGATGAGCGCCTCCACCCGGCGGCAGATCGCAGGGATTTACCGCCCACCCGTCAACTCTCAACCGGCTCCGCCGCCGCGCCCGGACGCAGTGGCGCAGCTATGCCGCACCGCGAACACCGTCCGCGCGCATCTCGAACGCACGGTGCTGCGCGAGGCGGGCATGACCTGGACCAGCTACGACGTGCTGGTGCTCATCTGTGCCCGCCGCGTGGTCGAGCCCCGCGCCATCACCGTGGAGGTGGGCATTGCCAAAGCCACCCTCACCAACACGCTCAGCATGCTCGTCGCCCGGGACCTCGTGCGCCGCCAGCTACACGAGCGTGACCGCCGGCGCGTCGTCGTCAGACCCACCCAGGCCGGCCTGGACCTTGCACGGGAGCTGCAACGCCTCGTCCACGCGCGGCAGGCGGAGCTGTTTGCCGGCCCAGGAATGCCACCGAGAGACAACATCGCCCACGTGCTGCGCGTGGTGGCCACCCGCTCCCGCCCAGATGACGCCGCCCCAACTGGGGAGGACGCCCGGTGACCGGCAACATGGGTGTGGCACGAGGAACCGCCCTATGTATCGGCGCGGTCCTCGGCCCCGGAGTCTTGGTCCTGCCGGCACTGGCCGTCCGCGCCGCAGGACCGGCGTCGCTGCTGGCCTGGGTAGCGCTAATGGCCGTCTCGGTGCTCATCGCCACCTCGTTCGCGACCCTCGGCGCCCGCTACCCAGACGACGGAGGAGTAGCGAAGTTCGCTAGCCGGGCCTTTGGCACCCCCGCGGCCGTCGTCGTCGGCTGCTGGCTGTACGCGGCGGTGCCGGTAGGGGTGGTCGCGGGCGCGATCGCCGGTGCCCGCTACGCCGCAGCCGTGATCGGCGCCTCACCCACCGCGGTCGCCGGCATCTCCGCGCTGCTCCTCGCCGCGGTGTACGGGGCGAATCTCATGGGGCTACGCCTGTCCAGCCGGCTGCACCTAGCGCTGACCGCAACCCTGGTGGCGATGCTCGTCGCGGTTATCGCTGTGGCCGGACCCCGCGTCGAGACCGAACGACTCACGCCGTTCGCGCCGCACGGAGCCGCCGGCGTCGGCAGCGCCGCCGCCGTGCTGTTCGCCGCCATCTGCGGCTGGGAGGCCACCGCCAACCTGTCGGCGGAGTTCACCCACCCCCGGCAGGTGCGACGGGCCGCAGTCGCGAGCCTGAGCGTCGTCATCGTGCTGTACACCGGATTGGCGATTTGCACCATCGGGGTTCTCGGCGACACCGCAGGTGACACACCGGTGCCGCTGATACACCTGCTCGGCGCAACCGGAAAGCCGTCAGCGACCGGAACGGTCGCCGTGTTGGCGGTACTGCTCACCGTCGGCGCGAGCTTCACGTTAGTCGCCGCTGGTGCACGGGCCGGTGTGTACCTGGCCCGTCACCACGTCCTACCTTCTCGCATCGCGGTGACCCGCCAGGGTGTCCCTCGGCGCAGCGTCGCCGTGCAGGCCGCCGCCGGAGCCGTCGTCGCGGTGATCGTCGCAGTCGCTCCTGGCATCGTCAGCATGGACCTGCTGGTGCGCGTGTTCGCCGCCTTGCTCGCCTGCGTCACGGTGGTCGGCCTCGCTGCGGCAGTGCGGCTGCTGCCGGTAGCGCGTTCGCGCGTCAGCGCGGCGGTGGCCGCTCTGGCCGTCGCGGTCATCGTCGCGATGAGCGGACCCTTCCTGTTCGCTCCTGCCGCCATCGCCGTCGTCGTGCTGGCACGGCTCAGTCGAGCTCCCAGCCCTGCGACGGTCATGCACGCCGCCGCCCCGGGGATTGATCACCGCGCCCCTCTCGGCGGCGTCCGTGCCCCTCGAACAGCGGCGAAGGTGGGGATCCGATGACACGGCAGACGACGATGCCGGCCGAGGAGGCCGTTCCCCGTAACGAAGCGACCATCGCACCCGGACTCGGGTGGCGGCTGGGCGTCCTCTACGGGCCCGCTGTCTACGGCGTGAGCGCCGCCGCGGTCGCGCTCCCGGACGCAGCCCGGTATCTCCACGCGAGCGGTCCAGCGCTCGCGTGGATCCTCACCGCGTACGCCGTGGGCATCGGCGTCGGCGCGGTCACCGCCGGACGTATCACCGACCTGTGGGGCAGCCGCCCGGTCCTCCTGATCGCTGTCACACTGCTGACCACCGGAGCGCTGGCATGCGCGGTCGCCCCCAACCTGGCCGCCGTCGTAACCGGTCGAATCCTGCTGGCGGTGGGCTCCGGCGCGGTCCAAGCCACCGCGCTCGCGACGGCCGCCCACCTGCCGGCATCGCACCGCCCGATGGCATTTGCCCGGTTCGGCGCCTGTCTAGCCGCATTCAGTGCCACCGCGCCGCTGGTCGGAGCAGTGACGGTGGCCTGGTCGTGGCGGGCGCCACTGGCCCTGCCCGTGCTGTCCATCGCCGCAATCCCGCTGTGCTGGCCCCTCACCACCCCACGACGACACCGAGAACCGCTGGATTGGCCCGGAGCGGCACTGCTCGCGGTCGTCGCCGCCGGACTCCTCCTGACCGCCCAAACTGCAGCCCAACACACCAGTGCGGTCACCATCACGGCGACGGCTGCCGCTACCGCAGCCACCGCTCTCATCCTCGCCGTTCGCAGCCGACGCCACCCCGGCGGGTTCGTCCTAGACGGCGTCCTGTCGGCCGCATGGTTTCGGCGCGCGGCGCTCACCGGCGCGGGCGTCTACGCCGGCCTGTTCGCCATCCTCTACGCGGCACCGCACCTGCTGACGACGCTTGGCTACGGCACTACGCACATCGGGCTGCTCCTGCTGCCCGGCGCCGCCGTCGGTGCCGCGCTGGCCCGAGGCGCCGCAGTCGCCGCCCGCCGCCTGCCTGCCCGGTACCTCCTGTCGGCGGCGAGCCTGCTGTTCGCGGGCACGCTGTGCTACGCCGCCGTCGACACCGGTCCGATCGGCGTCGCGGCAGCCGCCACGGCCGCATTCGCCGCCTCGGCGATCGCGCAGATGCTGCTCACCGCAGAAGCCACTAAACACGCACCGCCACCTTGCCGGGGCGGCGCGATCGGACTGCTCACCCTGGCCACCTTCGTAGGCGGTGGTGGCGGCACCGCGCTCTGCGCCGCACTGTGGCAGCCATACGGACCAGCCGGCGCGCTGGCCCTCGCCGCACTGCTGCCCGTCGCAGCCGCCGCACCGGCCTGGCGATTCTGTCCCTAACGACGGGCGCCTTACCCACATCGGCTGGAGGCGAAGGCCAATGCCCCAGACGCCCATCGTGAGCCCAACCTGGGTCCTCGGCTCTCTGCGCTCTTCGGCAGACTCGCCACCGCACGTCTAACGGACCTGACCGGCGCCGTTGCATCATCAACCACCCGGATGTGCCCTCGACAGGCCAGCGAACATCCGGGGCGACCCCTGGACGGCCGGGTTTTGACACGACCTCAACATCAATGCCCCCTCAGCCGCTGGACCAAGTACAGCGGGTCGGCGACTGGCCGCCGGCTTCGCGTCTATCGCGCCGGACCGATCGAGCAGGTCCGACCCCATGCCCTGGCGTTACAGGTGAACCATTGGCGTGGTCGTGGCACCGGACAATGGCGGAAAAAGGATATTCGGGCCTCACTGGTGGGTGATTACTCCGTCTACACTCCGTGTTTCATCATGCTGCGGCCAACGTACGGGAGGGTGGGATGTCCGGTCGAGTAGTTGCTTGGGGCACCGCAGCGGGTGTGGTCCTGGCTGCGGCCACCAGCGCGCTGATCAACGAGTTGCACGCTGGCTGGCCGTGGTGGGTCGGCGCGGCGGTGGCGACCTTGATCGCAGCGGCTTTGGCCGGGTGGGTGGCCCGCAGCACGACGCGCACCGGTGATGGAGATGATGCGGTGGCGGTCGATGCCGGTGGCGTCTACGTCGGTCGGGACAACGCCGGCCGCATAACCACCCGGCCTTCGTCCACCAGTGGGTCCGCTGCCCGGCGCGGTGTGTGGCGGTGGATTGGCCCAGGCGCCGTGTTCGTCGGGCGAGACAACGCCCGCGCCTCCACTATCGATACCAGCGGGGACGACAATGCGGCGCCGGACGAGAAAGCAGGCCGATAGGTTGTGACAGGTCGGTCGTGGCAGCTGGCACCGGGCGCGGTGGCCATCGGGCGAGACAATGCCGGCACCGTGATCACTGGGCCGACGTATGTGCAGGTGGTCGCGGGAAGCTTCGACCGGCTACACGATGCGATCTTCGACCCGGCGGAGTTGTACGAGCAGTTGGACTTGGCCCGCTTTCAGGGCCGCACCGAGTTGATCGCTCGCATCGATCACTACATCGCCGGTCAGGAGCGCGGCTATGTGGTGATCTGCGGTGAGGCTGGCGTAGGAAAGAGTGCCCTAGCCGCGCACCTGGTATGGACCCGGGCGTGCGTGTTCCATTTCACCCGCCTCGGTGGTGGAGCTCGCGACCCGGTCGAGGCCCGCAAGAGTTTGGCCGCGCAGCTGATCGGCGGGTGGGGGCTGGCTGGCCGCTTCGGCCTCGGGGACATGTTCCCGGCCGCGGCGGCCCGACCGGACTGGCTGGCCAAGGTTATCCGTGCTGCTGCGGTCGAGCGCGATCGGCGGGATCCTGCCAGGCGACCACTGGTACTGGTCATTGACGGGCTGGATGAGGCCGAGCCGGATCCGCCGGGAATGGAGACCGGGGTACCACTCGGGCTTCCCGTGCCCGAAGCACTGCCAGTCGGGGTGTTCATCGTCGCGACCAGCCGGTACGGACTGCCGTTGGGCGCGTTACGGGACCCGCAGCGGGTTGGCTGGTCGCAGATCACCGTCGAGGGTGAGGACAACTTGGCCGACATGCGGGCCTACCTGCGAGCCGCAGTCGCCGGCACTGCTCCGGACAAGGCGCTCGTCGCAGCCTTGGTACGGCACAACGTTGCCTCGGATGAGTTCGTCGATACGTTGATGGATCGCTGCCGTGGGGTGTGGATCTACTTGCGGTACGTGCTCGACGAGATCCGGGCGGGCTTCCGCCCGCCGACGGAGGTGACAGGGCTGCCTGATCGGTTGCGCGGCTACTACCTCCTCCAGATCGCCCGGTGGGCAGCGCAAGAGCAAGCGTGGCGTGGCCTGTACCGACCATGCCTAGCCACCTTGGCGGCGCTGCAGCGGCCGGTCACCAGCGACGAACTCGCCCAAATACTCACCATCGGTGCCACTGACGCGCAGCCGGTTGCCGCGGACGGAATCGCCGCGTGGCTGGATGGGCCGGCCCGCGCGTTCCTCAACGTGTCCCGTACGCCTGATCGACGCCGGGCCTACAGCGTGCGCCACGAGAGCCTACGAGACCTATTCGCCAATCCACTTGACGGCGATCACGGCGAAGATCGGGCCGACGCGGGGATGAGCGATCAACTTCATACCGCCTGGACGGCTGCGCACCATGCCATTACCCGGTGGCTGACACCTCCGATGGTCAACGGCCGGCGAAACTGGGCCGACGCTGATGCCTACACCGGGCTGATGCTCCCGGCCCACGCCGCAACCGCCGGCGCCATGGACCAGCTCATGACCGACCCCGGCTTTCTGCAAACCTGCCCGCCAGACCAAGTCCTGCGCCACCGGCACCAACTCAGGCGTCCCGAGGGGGTGGCCGCCGCGAACGCCATGGAGGCCGCCACCAGGCAATGGGCGAGCCGTCCAGGGGACGACCCGCGCTGGTGGTTGCATGTCTGGGCGCGCAAGACCCGTGCAGCCCTTCTAGCCGATACCCTGGCCGAACAAGCATCCGACTGGTCGTGGAGGGTGCAGGCCGGGTTCTGGTCCGGCATGACCCATCGTTCCCTGACTGGCCACACCGCGACGGTGTGGTCGGTGGCAGCGCTGCCACGTCCCGACGGTCGCGTGCTGATCATGGCCGGCGTCGCAGATAAGACGGTGCGGATGTGGGACCCGGACACCGGCTCTGAGGTTGGACCGCCCCTCAACGGCCATACCGGCATGGTGCGGTCGGTGGCAGCCCTGCCCCGCCCCGACGGCCGCAGCTGGATCGTCAGCGGTGGAAGCGACGTGATGGTGCGGGTATGGGACCCGGACACGGGCACCGAGGTCTGCCCGGCCGCCCGCACCGGCTGGGTGGACTCGGTGGCGGCGCTACCCCGCCCGGATGGCCGCAGCCTGTTCATCACAGGCGGCCGCGACGGGATGGTACGGGTTTGGGACCCCGACACCGGGCAGCAAGTCGGCCCGCCCCTCAACGGCCACACCGGCCGGGTGCGGTCGGTGGCAGCCCTGCCCCGCCCCGACGGCCGCAGCTGGATCGTCAGCGGCGGAATCGACGTGATGGTGCGGGTATGGGACCCGGACACGGGCACCGAGGTCTGCCCGGCCGCCCGCACCGGCTCGGTCTACTCGGTGGCGGCGCTACCCCGCCCGGATGGCCGCAGCCTGTTCATCACAGGCGACAGCAGCGGGATGGTACGGGTTTGGGACCCGGACACCGGCGCCGAGGTCTGCCCGCCCATGAACTGCCGCGCCGGCATGGTGCGATCGGTGGCAGCCCTGCCCCGCCCCGACGGCCGCGCGTTGATCATTGCGGGCGGCGAAGACGGTACGGTGCGGGTGTGGGACCCGGACACCGCTCAACAGGTTGGTCCCGTTATTACCGGCCACATCCGCGATGTGTCCTCGGTGGCAGCGCTGCCACTTCCGGACGGCCGCGTCTGGTTCGTCAGTAGCGCCGAGGACGACGCGGTGGTGCGCGTGTGGGATCTCGATACCTGGACCCAGCGGGCCCCCACCCGTACCGGCCACACCGGCACGGTGTACTCAGTGGCAACGCTGGCCCGCCAAGACGGCCACAGCTGGATCGTCAGCGGCGGGCAGGACGAGACGGTGCGGGTCTGGGATCCGGACACCGGGCGGCAGGTCGGCTCGCCCCTGACCGGCCACAGCGACTGGGTGTTGGCAGTGGCGGCGCTACCCCGCCCCGACGGGCGCACGTTGATCATCAGCGGTGGTGACAGCGCAGACTGCACAGTGAGGCTCTGGGATCCGGACACCGGGCAGCAGGTCGGCTCGCCCCTGACCGGCCACACCGGCTCTGTGTGGTCGGTGGCAGCGCTGCCCCGCCAGGACGGCCGCACCTGGATTGTCAGCGGCAGTGGCTTCCTCGACTCCACCGTGCGGGTGTGGGATCCGGACACTGGGCAGCAGGTCGGCCGGCCCTTGGCCGGCCACACCGGCTCGGTGAACTCGGTAGCGGCGCTGCCCAGCCCCAATGGTCACGACCTGATAATCAGCGGCAGCAGTGACGGCTCACTTCGGCTGTGGGATCCGGACACTGGGCAGCAGGTCGGCCCGCCCTTGACCGGCCACACCGGCACGGTGTGGTCGGTGGCGACGTTCATCAACCGGGCCGGCTGCACCTGGATCGCCAGCGGCGGTGGCGACGGAACAGTTCGGTTGTGGGATCCGGACACTGGGCAGCAGGTCGGCCGGCCCTTGACCGGCCACACCGGCTCGGTGAACTCGGTAGCGGCGCTGCCCAGCCCCAATGGTCACGACCTGATAATCAGCGGCAGCAGTGACGGCTCACTTCGGCTGTGGGATCCGGACACTAGGCAGCAGGTCGGCCCGCCCCTAACCGGCCACATCGACACGGTGTGGTCGGTGGCGACGCCGCGACACCTAGACGGTCGCGCCGTGATCGTAAGCGGTGGCCAAGATGAGACTGTTCTGTTATGGACAGCCCGCCTCGGGTTCACAACGGTGCGAGAACCTGCTTCTGAGAAGTGAATCGTCGCAGCAAGTGACCGCGAAACATCGCTACCTCGTCCAGGCGACGCACGCCAATCGTGAGCGGCGGCTGAACACTTCGCGCGCCTCTGCCCACGGGGGACTGAGAAAGAGGCCTACAGGCTGACGTTGCCGAGCAGGTAGGTCGCGCGGTCGTTGTCGATCGTTTCTATGGATGCCGTGAAGATGGTGTTGGGCGGAGGGTCGTCATGCCCGGCGCCGTTTGGCTTGTTGGAGTCAACAGGCTCGGAGGGCTGCTTGGCGAGAAGGTCGTACAGGTCGCCGGACATGTGGTCGGTGCTCCCGGAAGACTGGGGTTCGGCTTGTTTTGGCCTGACGAGCTGGAGATGTTTGGCCAGATCAGCGCGTACAGCATGGCAGATGCGACGGTGAGCAAGACGCCGTCGCGGAGGACTGTGATGCGTGTCCGAATGGTTTCCTCGCCCCACCCGACGGAGCGAGCGTAGCCCAGCGCTACCTGCCGTAGCACCGGCGCCGACCCAAAGGCGATGTGCCGAGTTTCAAGGCGTCCGAACACTGCGCTGGACGTGAGCAGCGACACCGCTCCACCGAGGGCGAGGACGGCGAGCACCACGCTCAGAGCCCAGATAGCGATTGCCCATAGGCCGTGGGAGATGACGCGGTTCGCGCCAGCAGCCAGGACGCCGATCTCCGCGAGGCCGACGGTCAGCATGGTTGCGGCCCGAGACTTGTTTTTCTCAAGATCGGCCAGTTGCCGGTCAAGCTGGCGGCGGCCCTCCTCAACGACGACCTTCAGGTCATCGTCAGTGAGGTGGTCGAGGTCGCCGGTGAGCTCCTCGGGACGGCCGAAGGTGGGAACTTCGATCCCGGGCCGGAACACCGCGAGCACGTACCAGCCGTACACCCGTGCCTCGGCAAACCGCTCGCTGCCTGCGATGACGCGCACTAGTTTTCGGCCAGGTAGTCAGCGATTGCCTGGGCAACCGACGTGGCAACGGGTTCGGGGAGGAACAGCCACTGGCCGCCTGGGTTGAGATCCAGGAAAACGGGGCCATCCGCGTCAACCACCCAGTCCTGGCTGCTGTAGCCGACATGCAGTGCGGCGGCCAAGCGAACCGCAGCCTGTTCGACTTCGGGCCACCGGTTCGAGGCGGTGAAGTCGCGGTGCGCGCGCCTGTGCTCCCGCCAGTCCAGCGGCACCCCCACGGCGTCCAACTCGGCGACCCAGGCGCGGTCTCGGACCGTGACCACCCGTAGATGCAAGCTCGCCGAGACGATTTTCTGCGCGAGGAAGGGCGCATCGAGCAGATCTGCACCAGCCAGGTCAGCAGCTCGGACCTCGCGCACGTAGACCACCTTCTGGCGCCCCTCCTCGTCTTGGAAGTGGCTCGGCCCGAGCGGCTTCAGCACGAAGCGGTCCCCAAGTTCATCTCGGAGGTCATTCGCTGAGCCGCTCACGAGCGTAGGCGGGACCCGGAGGGCAGCAGCCAGGGCGGCGCGGTACTGCACCAGCTTGTTCTCCGCTGCGAACAGCGCATCCACCGAAGTAAGCCAAGTCAGGTTGGGGTCTCGCAGGATGGCGGCGAGCAAAGCCAGCCGAGACGACAATATGGCCGCAGCATGGCTTCCCAGCGTCACCCCGTGGTCCCAGCCTGCCGGTGCCAGCCGGCGGGCCCAACCGCGACCACCCAGGCCATCCTCATGGACATCGACGGTCGCGCCGGACAAATCGATCAGCCGCATGCAGCCTGGCTCTAGCCGCTGCATAACTGCGGTCTGGCGAACGGCATCGATGATGACGGTGCCCCGCTTGGGCAACCGGACGGCAACGGCTTGAACATGGGGATCAGCAGGGTCCCCGACAATGAGCACCGGCATGCGAACCTCAAGGCGCGGCGGAGCTTAGCATCGCACCCGACCGCTCTTCATCGGTGCTCTCGACCGCTTCGGTGAAGCTCGTCATGCGCCGAGGACGGGATCGTTCCGACGAGGTACGACCCGACCGAGGTTGGCCGCCGCTACCGGGAGCGCCCGTCTCCGGGGCCGGCGCGACCGAATTAGCCAGGAGTCGATAGAAAGCCACCGAGCAGGACGTCCTCTCCTCATCCGTGGTACCAACGGATCCTAGGACATCCTGAGGAAGTTTCTCACCATCACATGAGAGGTCACCTCGGTGCGGCGCCCGGGTCAAGCATGCCCGCCCGACGGGATGCCCGGGTTTTGGCAAGACGGAGCCCTTGGTCTGCCATCGCGGCCGTGGGAGGCTGCTGCCTACATTCCAGCACCCCGAACCGGTCCACGAATCCCCCGTAGGACAGCATCCTTCAGCCGGTCACTCATCCCGGTATAGCCGGCGGCGCCGGGGCGCGCAGCAGGGTGCGGGTGAGGGTGCTCGTCGGAGCGGACAGAGCGATGCCTCGGTCGGCACCCAGAAGCTCGACGTCTGTCGGCGTACGAGTCAACGCCCACAGCTAGGTACAGCTGAACGTGCACGGCGTCGTGCA
Source organism: Micromonospora sp. CPCC 205739 (assembly GCF_036906795.1). Lineage (NCBI taxonomy): Bacteria > Bacillati > Actinomycetota > Actinomycetes > Micromonosporales > Micromonosporaceae > Micromonospora > Micromonospora sp. CPCC 205739. Next base: position 88,745 of record NZ_JBAKHS010000012.1, read on the forward strand.
GATGAATGACGAGACGAGCTGAGGCATCTCCGCTTCAACCGCCCACGACCCAACCAGCGGACTTAACGAAATCCACAGGAACGGGACTGGAGGCACGGCCCGTTGTGACGTTTCCGTTACCAGCAACCCGGCATCGACAGTGTGGTGCATCCGTTTTCGATGGAGCGCCGCTATCCGACCTGTGCCCAATCGAGGCCTTATCTGCCCGGATCAGTGCCTACCAACCGCGAGTGTCGACTGCTCTGCGGCGATTATGTGCTGTAGGCAGCGAGACCTGAGTTCCCGGCGACCACAAGAGCGTCGGTCAAGGCCTGCCATTGTGGGAGTGTGCCGTTCTCTTCGACTGCTGCACGGATCGCCGTCAGCCATTCGTTGGACGACGTCGATCGGTTGACCGTGACTCGGCCGTCTTGGACGCACAGGTCGGCAACCCAGGCAAGCCCGCGGGTGGCTTGCTCCGTGGCCGGCAGCTTCCGTACGAGCCGGATAAGCGCATCGACACAACGGGCTTCTCCCATGCCGACAGGCAGCCACCGATCTACCAGGTCCGTGAGCGAAGGGGGATCGACCCAGTCGATGGGTGGGCCGGACAGTTCGTTGTACAGCCCCTGCGTCCACGGCAGCGGGTCCGGCAGCAGAGCGGCCGCAGCCCAGCCTCCCCAGGTCCGCTCGCGGTAGACGCTGGATGTGCCGTCGGTGTAGGTGAGGGCGTGGACCAGCAGGCCTGGCCATAGATCTCTCGCCGCCCTGGCCAGGGTGTCGTTCTCGGCGCCGGCCGCTGCGAGTCCGTGGAGCATGTGCATCAGCAGCCCTGCGTCGTGGCGCAGAACGTCGAGGTGATCGAGGATCGGGGTCGGGTTGGCGTCGGCCGCGTAGGACTGCAGGAGGGCGCGTGCCGCGACGAGCATGTGCGTTCCCCGATGGTCGGGGTTCCAGCCTTTTTCCTTGTGCCGGACCATGGCGCGCCGCTGGACGGCGAGCAGGTCGGCGAGAAGCTGTTGTGCGTCGTTGGTGACGCAGTGGCTGGCCGTTGCCGCCACGCCCAGGGCGCGGATCGCCGGGTCGAGGACGGCGATGTCGATCGATTCGCCGTCGAGTTCCTTCAGGCGCGCGGTAACGTCGCCCTCGATCATCACCCGTGTGGAACGCTGGGTGTCGACATTCCAGGGACCGATCTCGGCACGCCGTGCTGTCTCGAGGACCCACGCGAGCGCAGCCATGTGGATGCACTCAGCGCCGGTACAGGGTGATGCCCACAGGACGTCGCAGCCGCGGGCGAGGAAGAGGCGGGTTTCGAGCGGGGCTTTACCGGCCAGGGCGAGCCCGACCTCGGCGACGTCGGCGACGGCCACGTTCGCCTCGGACAGCGCTGGCGCGAGTGCCGGCGTGAGTAGGGCGGGGAGTGCGCGGGCGGCGGACCGGTCGGCGCCGAGGTCGAAGTACTGGCATTCGTCGCGTAGGTCTGCGGAGTCGAGGAATGTGGCGGCGACCGCCATCACTACCCGGATTGCGAACGCGGCCTTGTTGCCCAGGGCTTCAGCTTCGCCCTTGGCGGCGCGTTCGATAGCTGCTCGCACGACCTGCGCGACGGCGTCGTGCGGGCGCAGGTGGTGCTGGTCGGCTTCGAGTAGCGCTTGCGCGGCAGTCAGGTCGTCTGCGATCTCTGCAGCGGTGGGTGGCTCGTAGCCGTCACCGGACCTGACTGACGCCCAGTAGCGGTTCTGGAGGCGCAGGACTGCTTGGTTCTGTTCTTGTTCGGCGATGATGTCGGCTTGGGCCGCGATGACTTCGGGTGGCGGGACGACTTCGAGGTACAGCTGGTCGCCGTCGCGCGTGAGTTGGTATCGGGTTTCGTCGAGGTTGGCGGCCCAGTGCAGGGTTTCGTCCGGTCCGAGACCTTGCCGGGTGCCGTTGGCGACGAGCTGTTCACCGATGCCGCGTAGTTCGGCGCGGCGTGCCTCATCGGCGTGGGTCATGAGCCAGACGGACACTTCCCGCGGGGTCCAGCGGCGGCGCTCCGGGTGTGCAAGGTCGTCGGAGGGGGACGCCCGGAACCCGTGGTATTCGCTGGTTGTCCGGCTGAACTCGAGCAACCAGATGGTGGGTTCGGCGAGGAATCGGTCGAGTTGGTTGCCCGCCTTCTCGATGTTGCGGGCGAACAGCCCGTACAGCATGCCCGGGACCGCGAGGTTCTCACAGCCGTCGAGGAGACGCTCGACGATGAAGTCCGGGCCGATCCCGCGGTCAAGCAGTTGCTCGGCGAGACGTTCCATGGCTTGCAGCGCGCTTATGCAGGGATAAGGGCCGTTGGACGTTCCTCGATACCATGCCCACACGTGGCCGTCGCCGACGTACTGGCGGGGCTGGCCGGTCAGATTCAGCGTGACGCCCAAGGACTCATCGTCCGTCTCTGCTGTGGTGTCCGGCTTCTCCGCGGGCGCTAACATGCTCCGACGGTGGTTCAGGTGTGAGATGAGCTCGACGCGGGCTCGGGCGGCATGGTTGAGAACCTTGTTGATCACTCGGACCGATGTGGCCAGTGAGGCGGTCCTGAGCAGCTGCAGGAACCCGCCGAACCAGTATGCGGCGAATGGCGGAGGAAAGCCCTTCCAGCGTCCTTGGTGATCGCGGATGCCTTCGCCGTGGTCGCCCCACTGGTCATCGGTGTCCTCGTCGATGTAGTAGGCCTCTATAAGCCTGGCGAGCAGTTCGGGGTCGTGCCGGGAGATGCTGAGCGCACTGATGGGTGCGTCGACCGCTGGGGCAAGGAACGCGGGTGCGTCATCGGCGAGCGTCTGTAGGCAGGTTTCGACGTCGGTGTCGATGTCGGGTCCGAGCAGTGCCAAGGTCTCGACGAACTCGTCGTCGGTGACCCGGTAGTCCAGGACCTTCCGCCAGCGCCGGCGGGTTGGCCGGGTCGTCCAGCCCGGTACGTCCTCGTCGGTCGCTTCTTTCTGCGGAAACCGCGCCCAGAAGGCCAACAGACGTGCACGGAGCGCTTCGCGAAGTGTGTGGCCCGCCGGTTCGTCCGCGACGACGAGGGCTTGGAGCCAGCTTGTGAGGACCTCGAACGCCTGCGCGGAGAGGTTCCAGGGCTCATCCTGGTCGATCAGAAGGCGCGCGACGGGTGCCCCGATCGACGGGTCAATGGCGCCGTTGAATGAAAACCGCTGCGTGATTACACGCAGCACATCAGCCAGCTGCAGGTCGGCGGGTGCGAGGCCGACGGCGGCCTTGAGGCATTCGTACGCGGCCGGTGTCTCCAGGACCGCCTCGATCGGGACATCCGCCCACCGGGAGCCGTGTGCGCGGGCGAGTCCCTTGAATTCCGCGATGAGGTCCTGGAAGGTCCGCTCGGGCTGGCCGGCGGGGCCGACCAGGTGGCCTTTGCACGCGAGAGTGACGGCAGACAGCGCCCACCGCGGCACCCCGGCGGCGTGGAGCGTGCCGACGATCTGTCCGGAGCGGACGAGGTGGATGGCGGTCGCGTAGCGGCGTACCTCATCGTGCGCGAACTGTGGCTGCCGGCGATAGACGTTGTGAGGTGCCAGGAGGTGGTCGGCGCGCAGGGCATCGACTGCGGACGGGCCCAGGGAGCTCGGGACGACTGTGGTGTCGGTGCCGGCCAGCGTGGCTGCCGCGAGCGCGAGCAAGGCCTCTTCGCGTGCCTGTGGTGAGCCGTGGCCGGGGCGCCCGTCGCCGCGGACGACCTTGCTCCAGATGATCTGGAGGCAGTCCCATTCGCTCATCGGGCCATCCAGGGCGACACCGGTTCGCGCGAGCAGGTCGAGTACGACCAGGCGCCTGAGCAAGGAGGTGCCGGGCAGGTTCCGCAGCAGTCCCCGCAGCAGGGGGAAGCGTTGCGCGACCTGGCCGAGGTCGTCGTCGTCCAGGGGTGCGACGTGGAACGTCTCGGCGGAACGTTGCCAGCCGATGGTCAGCTGCTCGCGAACGAACTCTGCCGTATGGTCGGCGGCGACTGCGATGACTCCCAACCCGGCGGCCGAGGCGGCGGCGACCAGGTCGAGTAGCAGACCGGCGGATCGTTCGGCCGCCGCATCGGCGGCGTCGACGACGAGAAGCCGGCGCGGCGCGGACAGCTCGGCCATTACCTGGCCGAGTGGTGTACCGAGCATGTGCTGGAGCTCGACGCTGGTGTTCGGCAGCTCGCGGAAGTTGACAACGACTGCTTCGAAGCCGGCGGGCTCGGTGGTCTCGAGTTCGGCGACGATCGACAGGACCAGGGCGCTCTTGCCGGTTCCCGAGGAGCCGGTGACGACCAGCGCGCCGTGGTCGGAGGTGACGCGCCGCAGTTCCGCGGCGAGGTTGGCACGTCGTTCGGTGAACGGCAACGCTAGCTGCGGCGTGCCGCCGATGCCGGCGCCGATGGTGTCCCGTACGGCGCCGAACGCCACGGCTCGATACTGGTCCAGGATCCTCCACGCCTGCTTGCTGCGGGTGGACGGAACGTCGAGGAGCAGGTGCGTGTCGGCCCGCAGCAGGTTGAGGTCGACCACCGCACCGATACCGTCGTACTGCCCGGCCTGCACCTCGAGACGGTCACGCAAGCCGACGCCGTCGGTAGTGTCGGAGGCAATGCCGTCCAGCGAGCTGGCGACCGCGCTCCAGTCGGACAAATCGGGGCTTTGCACCCTGAACCCGAGGATGTGCAGGCGGGTGAGGAGGGCCCAGGTCCGCTCACCCACCTCGGTGTCATCGGGCTCCTTCTCGAGGGGTTTCGCGACCATCCGACGCAGGTGGCGGTAGCGGCCACGAACGCGCTGCGACCAGCGACCTTCTGTCCCCAGGGCGGTGTGGAAGGTGTGGGCGTCGCCGTTCGCTCGGGCGAGGTCGCACAGCTTGGCAACCTGTTCCCATTCGGGCTTCCACCCGGCAACCGCGACGGCGACGCGTCCGCCGGGGTGGGCGGCCACCTCGTCGAGCAGCGACCTGACCAGCTTGACGGTCTCTTCGTGACTGGGGACGAAGTTGGGCGTCGCCCGGCAAGCGACGGCGAGTTCGATGTCGTGATCGCCCGCGACGACGAGCAAGTCGTCGACCGGGTGCGCGGGCCCAGTCTGGAACGCGAGCGACCGGACCGGGAGCTCGCCCGTCTCTATGCGGCGGCTGCCGGTGAGCATGCTCGCGAGGTAGGTGACGGCGACGCGGCGGGCGAAGGTGACTCCACCGCCGCCGGTGGAGTACGTGTTTACGCCGGTCGGCGCCACCGCCTCTGCGCCGACGGCAGGAGTCTCGTTCGGACTGGTCATCACATCTCCGGCGTGCGCTTGCCGCGGCCGATCGGCGGACGCGTCGCCCCACACTGTAGGGCGGCCGACCGACAGGAACCCGGACGGGCACCTCGAGAGAGTGATCGCGCCATCGCAGAAATTTGCCTTCGCCAGCGGACAGAGGGCTGATCGAGGATGCCCGGGCGATCAACCCGGATCTGACTCGCCTGCTGGGTTGACGCGGTGAGATCAGTCAGCGGCGCTGGCGGCAGCGAGGGCGGGTGCGACGTTGTCTTGGTCGATGATGGAAGACATGAGGTAGGCGCTGGGCCGGTGCATGGCTGCCACCGCGATTCGCCGACGAAAGCTGTGGGGTGCATCAGTCGATCTCCGTCTGGTTGGTGCCGAGATGGGCGGTGATGCGCTGGTGCGCGTCGTCTGCGTGTTGGCACAGGTGCTCAGGGACGGGTGCGGTGTGGGGCGTGGGGCGGGTGCCGTTGACGGCGTGGACGCGGGCGGTGGTGGCGGCGACGGCGTCGGCGAGGCTCGCGTTGCGGCTGGCTGCGCGGCGGGCCTGTTCGGCGGCGGCGGCGAGGCCGGCGTAGCGCGTCGGTAGGGCGCTGTCGTACCAGCGTTTCCACGACGCGTGCTGGGCGTCGAGGACTGCGGCGCGTCGGCTGTGCTCGGCGATCTGGTGGTCGAGGCTGGCCAGCTTCTGCTGGAGGCTGCCGACCTGGTCGGCAGCTGCGGCGGCGTGGGTGTACAGGTCGCGTTGCGCGCTGAGGCGTCGGGTACGTGACGGGCCGCGGTGCCACCAGCAGGGTTGCAACCGTTGCGCGCGCAGCACGGAGTGGCGGTGGGTGGCGTCGGCGGTGGCGAGCAACTGGGTGAGGTCGTGGCGGTGGTGTTCGGTGTCGGTGAGGGCGCGGTAGGTGGTGCGCAGCTCCTCGGCGACGTAGGCGGGTGCGGTGCTATCGGCGTCGCGTTGCGCGGTGATGAGTCGGGCGAGTTCGGCGTCGGGTGCGGTGGTGAGCTTGCCGGCGAGGGTTGCGGCGCCGAGGACGAGTCGGGCCCGGTGCCAGGCGTTCCAGCGGGTGATGTCGCTGGTGCGGGGCTCGGGTCCGATGGGGTGGTCACCGATCAGCTGATAGGTGTCCCGGTAGCCGGCGACGACTTCGGCGCGGGTGAGCCATTGTTGGCGGCCGAAGTCGTCGGTGGGGATGTCGCCGAGGGCGAGGCTCCAGGCGGGTCGGGTCTGTGCGGCGAGGTGCGCGAGTGCTTCGGCGCGGCGGTCGCAGATGGCGGCGACCTGGCGTAGCGCGTCACCGATGTCGCCGGTGAGGTCGGTCGGGAGGCGGTCGGTGTGGGTGCGCCAGTGTTCTGGGCGTTCGGCGACGGCGGGGTCGGCGGTGGCTCGTTGCATGAGGCGGTCGATGCGCCAGCTGAGGACGGCGGCGATGTCGTCTGCGGTGTCGAGTTCGCGTACGCGGATGACGCGGCGGAGGATGTCGCGGGGTTCGTGGCCGGCGGCGGCGTAGGTGGTGAGTCGGTTGATGAGCGCTGGTAGGGCGAGGTCGTGGGCGAGCCGGTCGGCGAGGGCGGGGCCGCTGAGTTGGCGGACGATGGCGAGGTGTTCGGGGATGCGGGCGCGGGCGGTGAGGTCGTCGTAGATGGGCGTCCAGGTGTGCAGGGCGTCGGCGTCGGCCCAGAGCTGCTGTTCGGTTTCGGTGGCGGAGCGCTCGGGTGCGCCGCGGCGCATGATGTCGGCGAGAACGGCGACGCGGGCGGTGGGCGGGGCGGGTGGGGTGCCTTCGCGGGGGTCGTCGTCAGTGACGACGTACGCCTCGTTGAGCGCTCGGCCGCGGGTGAGCATGACGTAGACGCGGGCGAGGGAGGTGTTGTCGTCGATGAGCGCGCGGGCGGTGTGGACGGTCTGTCCTTGGACCGAGTCGACGGTTTGCGCGTACGCGAGGTGGGTGTGCTGGGCGGTGTAGGCGGCGGGCAGGACGGCGGCCGTGCCGGTGGTGATGTTGGTGACGTGGAGCTGTCCGCCGCGGGTGACGGCGTGGATGCGCCACTGGTCGCGGTTGGTGACGTAGTCGGGGCCGGCGGCGATGCGCCGGTCGTTGCGGCGGGTGACGATGGTGTCGCCCACGCCGGCCAGGTTGCCGTCCCGTAGACGGACGGCTCGGCCGGGCTGCACATGACCCGTAATGATGAGCAGGTTGCGGGCGTGGTGGGCGATGTCGCTGGCCTCTTCGGTGGTGTCGACGAGCATCATGCTGCGGCGGCCGGCGGTGATGTCGGCGAGCCACCGGGTGAGCATCTGGTCGACGAGGTGGCGGCGGTGCCCGCCGACGAGGCGCCCGCGCCGGTCGTACTCGTCTAGGACGGTGGGGTCACCGTGTCGGAGCCGCAGTGAGGCGGGGCCTTCCCAGGCGTGGGTGAAGCGATGTACGTGAGACAGGGAAGTGGTGACGCCGAGGGTGGCGAGGTAGCGGAGCAGCCCACCGGGCCCGACGGCGGATGTCTGATTGGGATCGCCGACGAGGATGAGCTTGCCGCCTACCTGGTCAAGCTGGGCGGTGATACGGGCTAGATCGTGGCTGGAGACTTGGGATGCCTCGTCGACGATGACCCATTGCCCGGGTGCGAACGTCCAGTGGCGGGCTCGGGTGCCGGGCGGGGGCCGATGTTGGGCGTGCAGCCATCGCGCGACGTTCTCGGTGCGCAGGGTGGTCCCGTCGGGTTGCTGGGTGGCGTCAGCGAGCAGGTTGGCGGCGGCCTGACCGACGGTGAGACCCAGCACCGGTATGCCTGCGGCGTGGGCTGCGGCGACGACGGCCCGCTGAAGGTGTGTCTTACCGGTGCCGGCGGGACCGATGACACCGGTAATGCGCCGGTCATCGCCGATGAGGAACCGCAGCACCTCGGCTTTCTCTCCGGACAGGTCCAACTGCTCGACGGCGGCGTTGACGACCTCGGCGGGTGCGGGCCGCGCGCCGCGTTGACGGGCGTAGGCGATGACCTGGTGCTCGGCGGCGAGGACGGCGTGGGTGGTCAGGTGCAGATCCCGGTGGCGGGTGTATTCGCTGTGCAGGTCGCTGACTCGTTGCAGGCTCGGTCCCCACTGCACGAGCGCGGGGGGAGTCAGGACGCGCAGGCCCGCAGCCCCTTCGGCGACGGCGCGCGCGGCGAGGCGCTGCACACGTTGCCAGTCCGCGGCGGGCGAGTGCCCGGGTGTGATGTCGAGAACCTGACCGATGGCGAGTTCGAGGTGGTCGCGGCCGAAGACCGCGCGCTGACCTCCGAGCGTGTGCACGGCACGGGCAACCGCCAATCGGTCGTCGGCGCGAATGGCGGCATCGATGACGCGCGATCGGTGCGCGCGGGAGACACGAAGCTGGGCGGCGGCTTCCCGTAGCGTGGCCTCGTCCAGGGCGGCGGGGTCGGCTGCGAGACGGCGGGCCCGGCGCAGCACCCGCAGCGCGATGGCGGCGCTGTCATCGTGCGCGTGACCGGCGAGAAGACGTTGGATCTGCCCGCTGGTGTCGAGGCCCATCTTGCGGTCTTCCGCGAGCCAGCGGCGTACGGCTTCGTGGGTCGACTCGGCGCCTTTGTGAGGGCGGCGGGTGCGCAGGGTGGCGTCCTGAGCGCGAGTGCGCCACCGTCGCGGTGCCATGCGCTGAAGCGGGGACGCGCCGCGGTGGATCTCTTCGGTGATGGCGGCGCGTCGTTTGGCGTAGTGGCGCAGGGAGCCGTCGCTGATGCCGACGATTTCACGGATGCCGGTATCGGGTCGTGGGGCGAAGGTGATGCCGCGGCGCTGGCGTAGCTCGGCTTCGATCGCGCGTTCGTAGGCGACGCGGGCACCGATCGCGGCGCGGTAGAGGGCCCGGCCGTCGAGGGCGAGCCACTGGGGTTTCGCGTCGTGGCTGTGGGCCTGAACTTTGGCGGAGACCACGATGTGCGCGTGGAGTTGCGGGTCACGTTCACGGCTGAGGCGGTGGTCGAAGACCATGGCCGCCAGGCCTGCGGTGTCGAGTTGGCGGACGCCCCCGGCGCCAGCGCGGGCGTAGGCGCCGTGCCGTTGCAGGTGGTCAAGCGCGACCCGTACCCCGGCGTGGTGGGCGGCCATGACGTCGCGTTTGATGTCGTCGTCGCCGAAGGCCCACAGCAGCGACACGGACTTGACCGGAGACACGGTGACGTCGAACGCGGACACAGCCCGGCGCTCTGGGGCGGTCATCGCGTCGTACCACGCCTTGTCCCGCTGTTCGACCGTGGCGTCGTCGGGCAGGAGTGACAGCGCTCGCTGTGCGGCTGCGGCCCGGTACGCGTCTGTCTGCGGCGCGTAGGTGCGCCACCGCTGTCCGAGCTGATAGCCGGCGCGGGGATGGCGTCCCTGGCCGACGAGGAAGCGCATCTGGCTCTCGGTGACCCAGCCGCTCATTCCGAGGACCTTGGCGCCGTCGCCAGCCCACCAGCCGGGGCTCTCACCGCGCGCCGTCGGGTCCATGTAGTACGGGGCCGGGCCCCCGGCGGTCGGGGCGCGCATGTCGTGCCGGCCGGCCACGACCTGCTCCATCAGATAGCGATATCCGCTGCCGGGCGAGATTCGCGTGATGGACAACATGCGAAAACCGTAGATGATCAACTAGAAGATGGGTGGCGGAGAATGCAAGAGGGTGTGTCGCCTTTAAGGGGGTGAGAATCGTGAGGGTGGGCGTTCGTGCAGGTAGGAGGCTATGTGGCCGTTCTGAGTGAAGGTCTGATGTGATTCCTGAAATTGCGGCCAGGATCGACCGAATATGCAAGCTGCCGGGCTCGGGATGTGTTGGGGGGATCGGAAAGTCGCTACGGTCGGGATATGGCGAGTCGAACGGGGAATGATGCGGTCCGTGCGCTTCGGGCCCGGCAGGAGGTCGAGCGGCGTGCCGTGCGGGCGGTCGAGCAATCGGCGTCGGCGCTTGCGGATGCTGCCGAGCGGCGGCGCGAGTTGCTGGCAAAGGTAGACGGGGAGCTTCGGGACGCAACGGCGGGACACGAACTGTCGGTGGTGGTCCTCGCGGCGATTCTCCGTGACGACGGATTGGCCGCAGAGTTGGCCGGTGTGGACGTAAGCAGGGTCCGGGCGCTGCGGCGGACGGTGGACGGTAAGGCGGTGCGCGAGCGCATCGCGCAGTTGGGGTCGGTGATGCCGCGTCGTGGCCGGCAGCCTGCGCCGGAGGTCGTGTCGCACGGGGGCGTGATGGGTGATGCCGGGTCAGCCGCCAACCTGGTGGACGGCGGCTGACCCTCGGATGCTGTGGGACGTGGGGTGAGAGTCGGGAGCGGCAGCCGGCGGCGGCGTGCTCGAGGCGCGCCGATGACGTCCCCGGGTGTGCCGCCCCGGCCGCTGCGGGCGGCCGGGCGGGCTCGGGGTCAGGGCTGCTGGCCGAGCAGGCGTCCGGGGTCGCCGGTGGTGGTCCATCCGGCGCAGTCGCTGAACAGCCGGTGCGCGCTGTGGGCAAGCGTGATCGGGTACAGGTGGGGGCGCTGCACGTAGTGCTTGGCGTGCTGCCAAAGGTCGAGCAGCATCGCGGCCAGTCGCAGGGTGGCGCGCATTCGTCCGGGGTTGCAGTCCTCGCAATGGTGCCGGCGGGCGTACTTGATTAGTGCGACGGTTGCGGCGCGCAGTTGTACAGCGGTGGTGAGGTCGTGGACCGGCTCGGTGGGCCACGCGGGGCGGTGGTCGCACAAGTCCAGACGGCTGATGACGTGCGCCATGCGGCGGCGGGCGTCTTCAAGCATGGCCAGCGTTTGACCGGCGCGGTGGACGGCGGGCGTTGCCGCCGGGATCAATGTCGTGGGTGCCGTCAGGGCAGACATAGGGGCTCCTCGTGTTGGCGTTCGTGTGGGCGGTGTTCGCCTTTCCGCCCGATGGCGCGTGGTGCGGGTGGAGGCGCGGCCCGGGTGGGGTGACCCGGGCCGCGCCGGGGGTGTTAGCGGTAGCGGCGGCGTGAGGTGGCTGCCTTGGTGGCGGTGGTTGCGGTGGTTGCGGTGGTGTGGTGCCACAACTCGACGGCTGCGCCGCGGCGCTTGGCGTCGTACATGGCAGCGTCAGCCCGGGTGAGCAGGTCGGAGGCCGTACGGGTGCCGTGGTCGGCTATCGCAAGGCCAACGCTTGCGCGGCAGTTGACGGGCTCGCCGAAGATCGCGAGCGTGCTGCGGTCGAGGGCATCGGCTGCGGCGGTGGCGTTCTCGCGGCTGGTGCGTTCGCCGCCGTCCGTGATGATCAAGAACTCGTCGCCGCTCATTCGGCCGATGTAGGCGGCGGGTAGGTCGAGTGCGGCGAGGGTGTCCGCGACGTGGATGAGCAGGCTGTCGCCTGCGGCGTGCCCGTGCTGGTCGTTGATCGCTTTGAAGTCGTTGAGGTCGAGCAGGGCGACGCTGACGGGCCGGGCGCGGTCGGCCAGGAGTGCGTTGAGGTGGCGCACCAGCGCGCGGCGGTTGGGCAGGCCGGTCAGCGGGTCGTGGTGGGCCTCGTGGCGGGCGGTGGCGAGGGCGGTGCGAAGTCGTCGGTTTTGTAGCAGGAGTGCGACGAGGTTGGCGGTGGTAATTGCGAGCAGGATCGTTTGCCACGCCGTGTGCATTCGGGTGCTCCCTGGGGTTGGGGTTTGTGTGGTGTGCGGTGGGGGTTCGCCGTCCCCTCCGAACAATCATTACTATACCCAATCTGATGGTGTCGGTCTATCCAATTCGGCCCGCACGGTCGAGAAACCTCAATGATTTGATGTGCCGGCGGCTACGCCGATCACGCTTTCATTTGTCGAGGTGTTGCCATCGACGGGTAACAGGGGAGCCGGCGCGGCCGGCTCCCCTGTTACGTCTCTACGGCTGGTGTCGCCTGCGGGCGTCCCCGAGTACGTGAACCTGATCGGTCAGGATGAGCGGGGCGTCGGCCGGTCCCTTGATGTGAGGACGGACGTAGGTTCGGCGGCGCAGTGCGCGGCCGGGGCCGTAGGGCTGCTGTCGGAAGAATCCGGCGACCCACCATCGGCGGGTGTAGGCGCGCGTGGTCGTGCCATCGCGGCTGTCCTGGCGGGCCTGCTGCTTGCGTCGCAGCCGCACCAGCCGCACCGTTGGCGCAGGTCGGTTGGCGCGCTGGTATGCCTTGCGCGTCGCCTTGTCGGCTGGTTCCTCGGTGACCTCGGCGTCGGGCTGCGTCGACAGGATCCACGTGGCGATCAGGGAGCACAACATCACGCGCGTCTGTTCGCTGCTGGGTGCGTACGCGACAACGGCGTGAAGATCACGAAGGACGCCCTTCGCGCCGCCTGGCGCGTTCGACCTGCTGTCCTGGATCGCCGCCGCCGACGGCCAACTCCACCTAATACCGGCAGACCCAGCGCACATCCTCGAGGTCCCGATCCACCACCCCGATCAGCCGTGGATCGCCGACCTCGGCCTGCGCTGGCCCGCCGTACCCGTCATCAGCAACATGACAATCACCTTCGGCGGCCTGCGATTCCCCGCACCGTTCAGCGGCACCTACATGGCCTCAGAGATCGCCACACGCAACCTCGCCGACGCCCACCGCTACCACCAACTCCCCGCCATCATCGCCGGCCTGCGCCTACACCACCGTGACCGGCTGCGCGCCGACAAGGCTCTGCTCACCCTCCACGAAGCCGTGCTGCACAGCTTCGAAACGGCGGGCGTGTCCATCACCGACCACCACCGCGAAAACCGGGCCTTCGCCCGCTTCGTGCAGCACGAGGAAGCAGCCGGCCGCGTCGTAATCGGTGACTGGAGCTGGCTCAACTCCTACCCGATGGCGCCCCAGGACCCCTCCTGGAGCCGCTACTACCACCCCGGCCAACCCACCCCGGCCCTTGTCGCGGACCCGTACTGCCTCGCCCTCACCGCCGGCCGCCCCAGGCCCGGCCACAAACCCTCACCGCGTCAGCGCGCCGACGTCCCCCCGGCCGCTGCCGCCACACCCAACCACTCAAGGGAGGACACATGTCCACACGCACACCCGCCAGACCCCACCGGCGACTGACCCGCCTGGCCGCGGCAGCTGTCACTCTGGCAGCCGTCACCGCCGGTCTCGTCGGAGTCTCCGGCGGACCCGCCCAGGCAGCCGGCTGCCGCACCGCACCGTACAGCGCGAAATTCGGGGCCGCCGACTACTTCATGCAGTACGACGGCGTCGAAGTCATCAGCTACCCCAAGTACCCCAGCTACTACCGCACCACCAGCCAGTGCCGCGACATCCAGGTCCGCAACACCGGTGACGGCGTCGACTTCGGCCCGTTCTACGCCTGCGTCAACTTCTACGGGCGTGCCACCTGCAACAACTGGACGTACGTGCCCGTCGGCCAGTGGCGCAACCTCGCTACCAACGTCAAGGACGGCACCAAGTTCTACGTCTGGGTCCGCATCGACATGGGCAAGTACTACGGATTCAGAGCCGTCGGCGACTGGTGATCAAGCTTGGGGCCCGCGCACGCGGGCCCCAAGCTTCTGTACCGCCAGTAGTCGCTCAAAAGAAGCGGGCTGCATCGATGCGATGAGACCTGAGAGCTCGGCTCCCGAGCAGATCATCCACATCCTAGGATGCCCAGCGGATGTGATCTCCTCGGAGTCGGCAATTTGGCGGCTGGGGTCGCCGAGAACCAGATTCTTCTGTGAACTAGATGTGCAGGGAGCCGGGGCGATGGCGCTTGCAAATGCGGCATTCGGAGGCGGCGAGGACGCGAGGCGACCGGCCAAGGCACCAACGTCATTGCTGGCTGCTATCGGTCTCCCGACTTCTCAAAGACACGGGTCCCCGAAAGGTTGCCATTGGCAATACTGCCTCACTGTCATGGATGCGCGAGGGCGGCTTGCCGATCGATCCTCGGTTCGCGCAATGGGGTGGAGTCCGGACGACTCGCTGAACGGCAAAGTGGGGGAGGGCTTCATCACAATTCAGCGCGGCGAGGACCGGACATGTCTTGTTACAGCACAAGGGCACCTCCGCATACTCTCCTCCATCAGGCATGCGGCGGAGTTGTCCGCGGGCGTACGACTCTTAGTGGTGGCGCGGAGGAAAGAAGGATTGGTCACCCTTTGCACCATGGACCTTGTGGAGTCCGCGCTCGCAGCTTTCATGGGCAGTGACTCAGGTGGTGCTACATGACCGGCCCGTTGCCAAATGGATTAACCACCCAAGAGGTAGCCGCCCTGCGGTCGATTCTTGCGCGGATTCCCGATGAACGGTTGCGTGGACCGTCGGCAATCGGCGAATCGCCGGGAATCCCAACCTTTCGCGATTACATCCAGCGCGTATCGGCGGCCGTTGCTCCAGGCTCCCGCCGGCTTTACGGCAGCTACTGGAAGCGAATCGAGCAGTGCTGGGGCGAGCGCAAACTGAACGATCCAACACCATCCGAAATCTCGGCGCTTGTAGAGCAGATCCGCGCGAGTGCAGTCGTGCGTAGCAACTCCCGCGGTGGCCGCTCGGCGGCTGAACACACGGTCTCTGCCCTTCGCTGCCTCTACGCGTTCGCCGTTGCCGACGGCTTGATTGCCGAGGCGGAAGATCCAGCTCGACGTGTGGCGAAGCCCCGAAGGCTGCCGAGTAATCGACACGCCCTAACGGAGCGTCAGCTTGCGCAGATAGTGGAACTCGCAGGACGCACGGGAAATGATCCGCACCTGGACTCCCTCATCCTGCGACTTCACATCGAAACAGCCTGCCGGCGGGGTGGAGCACTGGGTCTGGACCCAGCGGACCTGGACCTCGACAACTGCTGCATTCGGCTCAGCGAGAAGGGCGGGACAGTTCGCTGGCAGCCCGTCTCCCCTTCTATGCTGCGTATGCTTGTCCGGCATCACGAAGAGCGTGGGAGGATAGGTGGCGGTACGCGACTACTCAGATACCGGTCGGGCGCTCCATTGACGAGCCGTCGCTACGATCATCTCTGGCAGCGATTGGGGCGTCGCCTGCCTTGGATCCAAGCCCAGCAGGTATCGACACATTGGCTACGGCATACCACGTTGACCTGGGTTGAACGGAATTTCGGATACGCCATCGCAAGAGCATATGCCGGCCATACCGGTCGTTCGGACGCCGGTGTGACAAGTACCTACGTCAAGGCAGATATTTACGACGTTGCCCGGGCACTGTCTGCGCTTTCGGGCGAGTCGCATCCGCTTGTTGCTGAGGAATCGGGTGCATCGGTAAATCCAAGCCATCTCGGTCTGTGAGCACCATCCGCTGGCGGAGGCTTATTGCTTGCTGTGAGCTGCTACGACCGAGAGAGCGCGGCTACGGGACTGGCAACCGCAGGTACGGTCCTGTGTATGCGGCGGCGGTTCCTCGTCGAGAGTGGGGCAGCGCGAAGGCGGCGAATGCGCTGCTGGTCGATGCGATGCGTGCCGCCGTGGTGATGCCAGGCTTCTACGACCGGGCCGAGGAGGAGATGGTCGCGGCCCTGGCGGGCGGTGACCGGGCAGACCGCCGGGATCGACCGGCTGAACCGGCTGCTGGTCGCCCGGTTCATCGCCGCGCACGAGGCCAACACGGCGACCGTGGCGGTGAGCCCGACGCGAAGGGCGACGAGTGAGCCGACCCCGACGGGTCAGCCGGCGGCGCGTACCGAGCTGGTGCGCGCCGCCGGCGCAGGCCCGACCGACAGCACGGAGGAGCCCGAGCTGCTGCGCGGCACCTGCCCGGCGTGCGAGGTGGCGATCGGCGAAGAGCACGCCGACGACTGCGACGCGGCCGAATGCCTGGCGACCGGCCGCAAGCGCATGTGGTGCCGGGCCCAGCCCGACACCGCGGGCCACGACTGCGGCCGCGCGGACTGGACCGGCCGGTGGCCGGCGCACGCGGAGGCCCGCGAGTTCGGCTGGCACGTGCGCTGGGACGCCGAGACGGCCAGCTGGTCGCGGTGCGCCCCGGACGTGCCCGGGTCCGGACCGGACCTGACCCGGCTGTACGAGCACGCGCGGTGGGACGCCGACGCCCGGCGGTGGGTGCGGCGCCGGGCGGTGCTGTTCTCCCGGGCGGTGCGCGGCGACCGGGCGACGCTGGAGGAGCTGACGAAGGCGGCGCAGCGGTGGTGCGCGGAGCAGGGCTACGAGGTGGTCGGCGAGCAAGTCGGCACGAAGGGCTGGCGGGCGGCGGTCGTCGACGTCGACGAGGGCGTGGCGGACCTGGTGGTGGTGCCGTCGGTGGAGCGGCTGGGCTTCGGCAAGCAGGTGTTCGAGCGGATCGCGGCGGTGCGCCGGGCGGGCGGCGATGTGGCCGGCTCCGGCGTGCGGATCGACGCGGACGGCAAGGTCGTCGCCGTGGCGATGGCCGCGCAGATGTGAGGAAGGTCCACGTGGAACGACAGAAGCGGCTGATGCTGGCGTGCCCGCCGACGAACATCAACGAGCTGCTGGAGGGCATGGGCGTCCCGCCGTTCGTGCCGACCGTCGAGCACAGCTTGACGCGGTGCGTCGACTGCTCGACGGACGTGTGGATCGGGCCGAACCAGCGGGCGGCGGCGGGCCGCGCGCCGGAGGCGACGCTGGTGCTGTGCATGGAGTGCGCCATCGTCGAGCAGCACAAGCGGGGCGGCGGGATCGTCGGGCACCTCGGCGGCGGCGACGGCCGACCGCGGCTAGTCCGCTGAGCGGACCAGCGACGCGAGGCTAGTCCGCTGAGCGGACCAACCGGGGCGGGTCACGGAGACGTGGCCCGCCCCTTCGTGTCGCATTCGGCGGCCACCGGCGGGTCCGCCAGGACGTCGGGGCAGCGGCGGCAACGCAGCACGAGGTGCCCGCCGCAGGAGCAGGGCCACCAGTCGCGGACGGGCCGGGTCGCCGAGCCGCCCGCGTAGGCGTGGCCGGCGCGGCAGTGCTGCGGCTCGTCGCCGACCAGCTCGCGGACCTGGCGGTAGGGGAAGGCGACCACGTGCGGGTCGGCGCGGGCCCGCGCGATGAGGTGGCGAAGGTGGGCGGGGGAGTCGACGACGCGCTCCAGGACGGTCACGCTGGCGGGCGAGCTGTCGGCCCGGTCCCAGCGGATCGTGATGTGCCAGCGCGTTCGCCACTCCACGCTCGCAGGCTAATCGAACAGACGTTCTAACAGACGCGGCGCGCCCAGACGTGGTGGTGCCCAGCTTGGCTCTCTGGACGCCTGCGGAGACCAGTACGGCGACCGACCCTGGCAGGTACTAGTGATCCGCTCCGCTGCCGCGTCGGTGCCGCCGCCGCTGCTACTGCGAGGTGAGTGGTGACGACGACAGGTGGGAGGCCATGTGGCGAATCGACGGCCCTCCGGGTTCGTCGTAGGCGACGATGATGCCCGGCTCACGGCCGGCGTCTGTATGGCCCCCGTCCGCCCCCCGGTGGCTGAAAGCCCCTCCGTGGTCCGTTGCGGCGCCGACAGCCACGTTGATGTCCACGCGCTCGGCGTCATCGTCTGCCTGTCCGGACGGGCCGCTGCTGATCACGAGCACGGTCGAGTGGGCTTCTCCCGGACGTGACGGCAAGCTGGCGGTGCTCGACGGGTTCGGCTTCGAGACGAGGCTGCGGCATGGCCGGCCACGGACGTGCAGCGCCTGAGCGAGGTGATCGACCAGGGCGAGGTGTGAATCCGGGCAGGCGATGGCTACCCGCAGACCTCTGCCGACCGCCGCTGTGACCATCGCATCGGCGATGGTCGCGAGAACCGCCCGCTCGCGCGCGACCGAGGAAAGATCCACCGCCATGAGACCCCCACCCAGATCGCCGTCACCGGCGGCCCGATCATGCAATGACGATGTCGTCCGGATGTCGCCGGTCCAGCCACGGCTACTGGCCGCCGGCCCGATCTCCATCCCTGCTGTCAACATGAGCGCAACCAAGGCGGTTGCTCGTTACATCGCGGCGCCGGGCGATCAGGAACGTGGTCTGCCGTCGGCGGCTGATCACTTTTCTGGCACTCCTGGATCTCCCGGCTGTGTGTCAGCATCTGCCCGACGCCGACCTCGCTTCCTGATCTTGCCGGCGTCCGGGCTCGATCCGCCCGTGGACGAGCACGGTGCCGAGAAACGGGACGGTTTTCCTGCTCGGCGCTCCGGGTATGGTCTGGCCACCTCGCTGCCCTCTGCGGGTTGCTCAACCATGGGGAGAACAAGGATGACGACCGCGGAGATGCCGGCGTCGGTGGCGGATCCCGCCGAGGACCAACTCAGCCGGGATCTGGCGGACCTGCGCCTTCGCGCGCAGCGCGCAGCAGCCCATCTGGCCGATATTCATGCCCGCCTAGCGGTGCTCGAGGAGCAGATCCGACGGCATCAGCAACGCGGGTAGGCAACTGCCGTGCTCGACCTGGATCGGGGAGGAACAGAACTCTCCTGATCGTGTCGCCCGGATGCGAACTTGCATAGCCTCAGCTCCTTCCGCACTTCTCTGTAACAAGGTCCAAGTGCTCGCCGCCTGTATTGGAGGAGGTCGGGGTGCGTGACCTCTTGCCGGGCGGGACCGCGCTGACCCCCCGGGGTCCCGCCCGGCCCTAACGAATAGCGGCGCCGGCAGGGCTCACCGCCCGCGCCGGCTGTCAACGCTCCTCATCTTCGCCATCGTGGGGGAGGGAACACTGGGCGGGGGTGAATATCCGCGACAACAAATGCGCCGAGCCAGCGACGTGCGACCTGATGGATTGTGCTCGCGCCCGACGACCCGTTCGTACGACGGGGGCCCACCCGCCTGGTCAGCCTGCGTGTCGGTAAGGTGCGCTGTCGTCTTTGACGCCTAACAACATTGAATGGGGACTAGCTTGATCAATATGCGGGTGGCAGCCCTCGTCGCGTGCTCCGTACTGTCCCTCGCCGCCTGTGGTGAGGCTGACAAGGTGGAGCAGGGCTCCTCGACCGGGGGAACTAACAGCACCGCAACCGCAGCCGAGGAGAAACCTGCTGGCTCACTCTCGGAGACCGGCTTCGGTCAGAGGGACAACTACGTGTCGCTCATCGCCATCGTGCAAAACACCTCCGACAACGTCGGGCAGACCGTAACGGTCCAGTTCAACGTCAAGGACGCCAACGGCGAGCTGCTCGCGAGCGAATCGCAGGTCGAACACTTCTCTCGTCCTGGGCAAAAGTTCCCCGTCCAGACGCAGGCGGAGGTACCCAAGGGTAAGAAGGTCGCCAAGGTCGAGGCGACGCTGCTGGTTGAGGACAAGGGCACCTTTTCCTCCGAGCCTTTCCCCGAGATCAAGACTGGCCCTGTCACCGTCGTGAAGTCCGAGTACGGGGACGGCTTCACGGCCAAGGTCGAGGTGATCAACCCGAAGACGGAGCCGCTCAAGAGCCCCAAGGTGGACGTCGTCTGCTATGACGCCGCTAAGAAGATCATTGGGGGGTCCTTCACCTACCCCGACATGATCCCGCCTTCGGGGAAGGCTCTTGCCGAGGTCGACCCGCTCATGACTGGCAAGCCGGCATCGTGCGTCGCGTACGCGTCGCCCGGCCCGCTCGAGGACTGACGGCACGAGCAACGGCCCCGCCTCCATCTCGGAGGACGGGGCCGTTGTCGGATCCGCAAACGCTGGGCGGTGTCAGAAGGGGCCGGGGCGTTCCGGGCGGGTCACAGCACAGCGACGGCCGCCTCGACCTTCTTAGCGACCGACGGCTTGACCTTCCCCGACACCCGCACCAGCACCGTTCCCTCACCCGTTCGATAGTGGTACTCGGTGCCGAGGATCGGCATGCCCTTGAGCGTGTCTTGAATGAACTTGGACCGCCGGTCGGCGTCCGCCGCTGCCGGGAACACCTCGATCACGAGGCCGCGGTCGACGCTGTACTTGTCGCCGCCGCGGTCGCCGCCCGGCATGTCCGCCGATGCTCGGGACAGATAGCCGTTGGGGCGGCCGAGGAGGTTGTTTGGGTCGGTGTCTTCGGTCTGCACTGCGGCGCCGGTTAAACCCACCTTCGCAGCGGTGAGTCGGTCTAGGACGGTCTTAGCGTCCAGTGGTGCGGCCGGCGTGGGCGCGACGGCGGGCGTGGTGGCCGTGGCGACAGCGACTGCGGGCGTGGTGGCCGTGGAGACATCGACGGTAGGACTGCTGCCGGTGTCGCCGCCGCAGCCAGTCACGGTGAGGGTGACAGCGGCGGCCAATGCGACGAGGCTGAGTTGGATGCGCACCGACCGATAGTGCAGCCTTCCGGTGCATGGCGGAAGGCCGAGGCAGGGTGGCTGATTGTGGTGTGGCACACATGACAATCGAAGACGTGCCGACCGGCATGGCAATGGTCTGCAAGCGAACAGCGGCAGAACAATCTTGTGTACCCGGACGGCGGCATAGCGAGGCAGTATGGCCGGGTACATCGCACTTCACGTCCACACTTTGATCATCCGTACGGGCGGTGGTTTCTGCTCGGGGACGATGTCTTGCTGTGGGGTGCCATAGATTGCTACCTCTGTGCCCGCCTCAAGAGGTGAGATGGGCGTCGACGCCCAGAGGAATCGAAGAATGGTGCAGGATCTCACCCCGCCCCCGCCGCCGGACCAGTCGCCGTCCGCTGGTCAGCCCCTCGAAGGCGGGCCCGCCATGGCGCCGGCCGCGGCGCGACCGGTCCGCGAATGGATCGTGCTGGGCGCCGGCATCGCCGCCGTCATTGGCTCGTTCATGCCTTGGGTCAAGGTCAGCGCACCGATATTGGGCAGTATGTCCGTGTCCGGTATGGACGGATCGGACGGCTGGATCATTGTTGTACTCGGCCTCGTGGTGGCCGCCTACGGCGGGTTGAGCCTGCGCGGCCAGCGTATGCCCGCCGTCGCGCCGATCTTCGCTGGCCTCGCCGCCTGCGGATTGTTCGGGGTCGGCGTGTGGAAGATTGTGGAGTTGCAAGCGGCGGAGGCGGACATGCGGGCAAGCATGTCCGGTAAGGATGATCTTCTGGGCATCGGTAAGGCGATGAGCGCCGCCACCCAGGTGAGTGCCGGTGCCGGACTCTGGTTGCTCACGCTCGCGGGACTGTTGGGCGCCGCCGCCACGGCGCTGATCATGGTCAGCCGTTACCGCGCCGCCGGCAGATGATGTGACGGTTGGAGCCGAGGCACACGCCTGGGTCACCCACCGAGTTCACCCGGGGCCGGAGCGGCAGCTCCGGCCCCGGGTTTTGTGCCAGTATCCGGCTGAATCACGATTGCGCCGCCAGCAGCGTCACGAGAGAGACGATGGTGCGGGCCGGCCGTTCGCCTCGTAATAGGCGGACGTGAGTGCGCCGAGGAGGCTGTCGGAAACCGCATTGATCCGTTGGCCTTGTCTGATTGGGCCGCCGAGCTCCCTCTCCACGAGCGGTATGGCGTTGGGTGCAAGGCGTTTGAACACGGACGGCCACAGTTGGAGGTAGGCGCCCTTCGGCTCGCAGTAGATCGTTGCAAGTCCGCCGCCCTCGCGGGTCAGACGCGGCAGCAATGTCGTGATCTCGTTCTTGCCGGTGTAGGTGGCCAGTGAGATCAGGTGGTTCGCGTCGAGGGCTTCTGCCCAGTCGATCAGTTGCTCCAGCATCTGCTGGTATTCGGTCGGTGCTTTCGCGGCCACGGTACGGAAATCAGCCGAGCCAGGTTGCAGCGCATTCGCCTGCCGGGCTGCAGCCTCCGCTTCCGACAGCTCCGCCACCCTGCGGCCCGGGTCGATGCGCTGGGGCACCAGCACTCGAGACTGCCCGACGTCGTACGCCGTGACGGTGACGAGATCGATAACGACCCTGTCTGTGATCGCCTCCAGGTAGCCCACCAGCTGCACCAGCTCGTCAGGCACACTATCGAGCACGATTACCAGGCGGAATGCTCCGTCCGCGAGGCTACGGGCGAGCCCGTCAGCGAACGACGCAGAGTCGACTGATCCCTCCTGGTCGTCGTTGCGAACGGCTTCCACGATGCTCTTGACTTTGCGTTGTGCTAGGTGCGCGCCGAGGGTGGTCGACTCAAGGTAGTCAGGGTCGAGCCCCTGCAGGTACGCGGCGTAGGAGAGCACTTGGGCGACGACTGCGCGTCGCGCCTCCGGGTTTCCGGCGAGTTTGACCTCGATGACGACAAGCCGGCCTGAGGACTCCACAGCCACGACGTCAGCGCGGCCGGTGCCGAGCCGCACTTCCGTGCCGAGGACGGTCAGGCGCGGCGCCCCGGACAGTGGAAGCATCTGCGGGCCTTCAGCGACCAGGTCGTGCAAGGCCTGCTCCGCCGGGTACTGACTTGCCGCAAGTGGCTGCCAGTTGCCTGTCGGGTCGGAGCCCCAGATGGCGGTCACGCGGGGACGGTAGCACCTACGCGGCAGGCAGACTGACCGCCGGCTCCGTCAGCCTCAGGCTCGAACGGCGGGCCAGTACCAAGCGCTCATCGGCGGCGTCGCCGGCGCTCCTTCAGCATCCGTCCGTGCTGTCAGGTCGGTTCGAAAGGGTGACATGCGGGCTCCGTCGGGCGCAGCCACCCGGTGCCTGCCGCGCGACGGCGGGAGTTCGCAGCTTCTGAATGCGCAGGTCCCATGCATTCGTTGTGCCTGATCTTCGCCCGGGGCCCGCTCTCGCTGCCTGACGATGTCGGGGGAGGGACGTACATGAGCGGCGCTAGCGGTCAGGGCGGATGGGGCTGGAGGGGGTGAGCCCGGCCTGGCGGTGGGAGACGTCGCCAGGTGGGCCGGTGCTACGCCGGCCTGTCGCCCCGATGCTGGCCGCGCCGGTGGACTCGGTGCCCGAGGGCCCGAACCTGGCCTATGAACCGAAGTGGGATGGTTGGCGGGCGCTGGCCTTCCGGGGAGCCTCCGACGTCTACTTGCAGTCCCGCGCTGGCAGGAATCTAACGCCATACTTCCCGGACATCACCCGGGCGGTGCGGGCCTTCGTCCCGCCGGGTGCGGTGCTCGACGGGGAACTGGTCGTGTGGGAGCGGGGACGGACGAACTTCGCCCTGCTGCAGCGGCGGGTCACCGCCGGCCGACAGCTGCTGCGCGAGGCCCGTGAACACCCGGCCTACTACGTCACCTTCGACCTCCTCGTCGATGCTGGCGGGGATCCGGTGCTCGACGCTCCACTGGTCGAGCGTCGTGCCCGGCTGGTGCGGCTGCTCGCCGGCGCCCCGCCGCAGCTGGCGGTCACCCCGCAGAGCGCCGACGTCGCCGAGGTCCGCGAGTGGCTGACCACCTGGACTGCGGCCGGCGTGGAAGGTGTTGTGATCAAACGGCTGGACAGCCGGTATGAGCCTGGCCGGCGAGGGTGGGAGAAGTTCCGGGCCCGTGCCACCACGGAGGCCATCATCGGCGGCGTCACCGCCAGCATCCGCAACCCCGAGACGCTTCTCCTCGGCCGGTTCGACCGGCGCGGCCGGCTCCGGTACACCGGCCGCACGCACCCGCTGGCCACGCCCCAGCGCCAGGAACTGGCGGCACTGCTGTCCCCGCCACGCCCGACCGAGCGCCGCGTTGTCACCCACCCCTGGCCCGATCCACTACCGGCCGCGTGGTCCGGACAGTTCGAGCGGCCCGAGCCGCTGCGCTACGTCCAGGTCGAGCCGACCGTGGTGGCTGAGATTCAGGTGGACACGGCCTACGAGCATCACCGGTGGCGTCACCGCGTCCGGTACGCGCGGCCCAGGCCGGACCTGTCGGTGTACGACGTGCCGCTGATCCTCGACGAAGGCGAGGACCCCTTCTCCGACTACGCCCGAATCGCCTGACTGACCTCAGCCCCACTCCAGAGACAGGAAGGGGCGCCGCAACTGCCCCGCTTATGCAGCAGGAACAGTCCGGCCGAGGAATCTCCCCCCGGGCGGGGGCCCCTCGGCCCGAGGGCCGGGGGCGCGCACCAACCCCCGGCGGACATGCGCTGCTGACTCGTTTGCCAGCTCGGCCCTAGAAGCGATGGGTGAGCGTGGCTCGCCGGGCGGGCCGCCATCCTGTGATCGCTCGCCTTACTCGTTCTGATGCGCACTTACTGCAGATTCCGGCCGTTATGCCCAGATTTGACCTTTACGATGAGGTTTCTTCATGGAGGTGGAGGACCATGCCGACGTTTATCGCGTTGCTGAACTGGACCGATCCGGGGATCCGAGGCTACAAGGACACCGCGAAGCGCGCCGAGGCCTTCGCCGCAGCGACACAGAAGCTCGGGGCGAATCTCCTGAACATTTACTGGACCGTCGGTCCGTACGACCTCGTGGCCGTCGTCGAGGCGCCCGACGACGAAACCGCCGCCGCGGCGCTCCTGCAGCTCGGCGGGGCGGGCAACGTCCGTACCACGACCCTGCGGGCCTTCGGTCAAGAGGAGATGGACCGCATCATCGCCAAAACCGCTGGCTAAGGCCTTCCACCCACTGCCTCCGAGCGGGAGCTTGTAGGGCGGCCCGGAAACCTACTGATTTATGGAGTCCGGGAGGCGCACACCCGCCACAAGACGGCGTACGACCTCGGGATCGCCGATGATGGCGGCGGCGGCCGCTACGAGCCCGGCCAGGTCGACGAGGACTTCCGTCGTGGTGACCAGGAGGGGACCCGGCTCCTCGGGCGGCTCGTGGCACCTCGGCCCCAGTCGACGTGAGGCGGACGCCGAACTCCTCGTCAGGACGATGGTCGCGCAGCTCGATTCGGAGCGTCGCCTCGGGCCGCTCCGGCGTCGGCACGAAGAAGGTGGGGACGCCCGCGTCGGCCAGCTCGCGCGGCCGGACCGGCATGGCACCGCGGGCGCAGATCGGGCAGGGCGAATGGCTCAGTACCCTGAACACGGCGACGGCCCCCGCCCACGAACCGGGGGCCGTCGCCGTTTCTCGGGGTGCCAGCTACGGGTGTAGCCACTTCCATCCGGCGAGGCAATTGCGGGTCGTGAAGATGGCACCCTTGGGCACCTGGGCCTCCGTGTAGGACGTCGCGTAGCCGCCGCCATCGAAGCCGTACTCCGGCGGCAGGGACAGCCCCCACATGCAGTCGGTCAGGCCCGTGCCTCCGTCAGTCGCCCACAGTCCCGGCTCGACAAGGTCATCCTTCTCGCACCACTCGACGTTCTTGCAGCTGGACCCGGCGACGTAGTGGCCACACTTGTCGGGCTTGTCGTCGATGCAGTCGCCTCCCTCGTCCGTCATCGTCGTCGGCAGATTCGGGGTGTAGCTCGGCGAACTGCTCGGTGACGGGGTGGGCGAGGCGCTGGGAGTGGCGGCCAGGGTGGTGGCGGCAGCGGTGGGAGATGCAGTCGCCGCTTGGCGATTCGCCGCCTCCGGCTGATCAGAGCCACGTCCGAGCGCGAAACCGACGGCGAGGATGAGGACGGCAACAGCGACGGCAGCTGCGGCGATGAGGATCCGGCGTTTGCCGGCTGGCGCAGCCGCGGTGGGTTCGGTCATGCGCGTGGACCTTACTGATCATCAGCGGGGTCGGTTGCCCTCAGACAAGCAGTGTCTGTAGGACGACACAAGATCAGGACTCGGTCGAGGCGAGCACCCCCGCGAGCCGGCAGACTGGATGGCGTGACCGGGCTGCCCGACGCCGAGCCTCCGGCGACGGTGGTGTTCGAGGTCGCCACCGCGCGGCGGGCCGGCGCGCAGCCGCGCTACAACGGCGGCGTGCGCCTGGCCGAGGTGCGGGCGGCGTACGCGATGCTCGCCGGGTCAGGCAGCCGCCCGGTCGACGAGGACCTCGACGAGGACGCTGTCACAGCGGTTGCAGCGCAGGTCGTAGCGGGCGGTGTTCTCGGCGGACCCGACGAGCATGAGCGGGTGGTCGTCGTGTCCATGGACGCCCCGGGTGAGCCGGCGCCAGAAGTCGGTGGAGGCGAAGCTGGCTGCCGGCTCGACGAGCCTGGTGGGCTCAGCCACGGGCGTCAGGCCGCCGCTAGGCCGGCGGCCTGGTCGATGGCCCGGTGTAGCTCGGATAGCCGCACGGTGACGGTCGGGTCCTCGGCCGCGGCGGCGCGGGCCCGGGCGTCGACGAGTAGTTGCTTTAGGTACCGGCCCGGGTCGGTGCCCAGTCGGTCGGCCTCGTCCTCGAGCCAGCGCGCCAGCTCCTCGCCCGGTCGGATCGAGTACACGGACTTGACCGGCCGCGGCTGGTGCTCGACCTCGCCGGCGGTCCAGTCGACTGGTGCGTTGGCGGCGTTGAGAGCGTCTTCGCGGTTCATCCCCTGCCTCCTGACAGCATCTTCGCCACGGCGTCGCACTCGTCGCCCTCCAAGCGGCGGGCGCTGACGACGAGGTACTGGTCGTCGCTCTCCTCGATCAGGGTGACCCCGATGATGGAGCCGTCGTGCGTGTGCGCGGCGATGTGCAGCAGCGCCCCGATGTGGCGGCGCACCCGCGGGCGTCCGTGACGTAAGACGTACGAGGCGTCCTGCCAGGCCACGCCGCTCGCGGCGATCGCCCGGTAGCTCTCCTCGTCCCAGCGGAACTGCTCCTCCACCACGCCTCCCAGTTTACACACGTAAACGCAGGTCACTGCGGCCACGGTGCCAGGTGCACGGCGGATTGGCTGTCCCGTGCTGCAGCTCGCATTGAGCTGCGGGGTCGCCGTCGCTTGTTGTCGCGCGCTAGCGCCGCCATTGCGCCCAGTCGATGTTTAGAGCTGCCCGGCAACGGGCATGCGCGCCGCCTCCGGAAAGAGGGGCGGGAAGTGGACACTAGGCACAAGGTCGGGCACCGGCCTATGCCTCGGCAACTCAGCGGAGGTCGCTCCATCCATGACGGTAAGTGGCGATCTAGGCATCGGGCACCGAAAGCGGAGCATACCGCTGCCGTCGCCACAGCCACGAACACGGCGGCAGCACCGGCCGCGTCGATTCGACGTAGAGACAACACGACACTAAAGCTGATCATCACCGCCGTCGCAATCGCGGTGTCTCTTGCCGTCTGGACTCTTGTTGTCTGGACCGCAGCAGTGGGAGCACCCTCCTGCACGAATTCCGGTGAGATGCTCGTCCGCGTCATGGCACAGTGCAGTCAACAGGAGCCGGGGCATCTGCCCGGGCGGAGCGGTCGATGACCGCATAAGCGATCATCACTATCGAACCCGGCGCATGCTATCTCTCACTCCGCACTCCGCAGTCCTCGAACCCATCTACGGATCCGAGACCACAAAGCTGCCTCAACGTCGAAAGCTCGCCGGACCGTCCACCCTGCCCCGTCCGGATGGAGGACGCCCGATCGACGCCACGCGGATGGCAGCGGTGTCAGACGGCAACTATCGTCATCGGTAGGCGCTGCCCGTTCCCCCGTGCGGGCAGCGCCTCATTCGCGAGCACAGTCGTCAGCTGAACTAGGCCGGTAAGGCGGGCGGGTGCCCAGCATGGCGTACAAGACGATGATCTTGCGCCGTGCCAGCGCGACGAGCGCATCGTTGCGGCGCGGCGGCGAGCGGTCGGGTCAGCGCTGGATGGCCGCTAACCTGATCCTAACCTGATCCACCACCAAATTGCTCGGTGCCGTGTTCGTCCATCTCGGCGAACACCTCACGCCCCCCGTCGCGCTGGCGATGTCGTTCGCGACCGGTTCACCAGGGTTACCTGGTGCAGGGGTAGAGGGCTACGCTTCCGACCATGCATCCGCTTGGGCGCGGCGTGACATCCGCCGTCAGCGTGACAAACCGGCTGCGGTGCCGGTACTTGCGGCTGTGCGACGAGGGCCGGCGGCGCCCTACAGAGGAGCTGCCGGCATGAGTAGAGCAGAGAGGGAAGGCGAGAAGAAGAAGCCCTCACCGCTGCGTGGGCTCCTGGTCGGCCTCGTCATCCTCCTGATCTTCCCCGCTACCCGCGACATGCTGTTTACCCTCGGCGCTTGGATTCTGGGCGCCCTCGCCGGCGTGCTAATCGCGATCTTGATTTTCCTGAAGCCCAGGCGATAGCGCGAGCGGCTAGATCGAGTCTACCGCCAGCGTGCTCCGGCTGAAGGCAGACAGGATCCGTTGATGGGTCTGGCGGGGGAGTGATCGTGATCCCGGTTCGCCGAGCGGCGTGCCGGGCCTGGCCGGCGCCTTGCCGAGCAGGTCGTCCAGGCCGCTGCGGGCGACCAGCAAGAGACCGTGGGTCGCGCGGGTGCAGGTGACAGCGAGGCGCCCGAAGGCGGAGTTGAACTCGTCAAGCTGTTCGGCTCCGGAGAGCGGGTGGATGGCGACGGTGATGGCGTTGGTCTGGCCCTGCCAGGAGTCGACCGTTGACGCCACGAGTACGCCATCGGGCAGGTCGTACCTCTCGGTCAGGCGCTCCACCATGTCGGTTGCGTCGTCGACGGTTTGGTTGCGGGTGGCGAGGATGACGATCAGCGGGTTGCCCTCGGGTGCCGCCGACTTCACGCGGACCTCGTCGAGGGGAGCTCCTTGGCCGTCGTACGTCCGAGCCATGGTGCTGAAGCCGCCCTCAAGAAGGGGGGTGAGCAGTTCCTCGACTGTCCCGAGAAGCGGGAGATCGATGTCGGCAGCCTCGGGGGCGGGCAGGCCGTCGACTTCGAGAAGAGTGGGGTTTCCGCTGGCGACGGAGGCCCAGATCGAGGCCGTCGCTCCGGTCAGGGGCGGGAGGTCCACGGACCGGTCGCCGGGCGCCGCCACGCAGTTCAGCTCATCCCAATCGCTGTAGAAGGCCTGCCAGAGGCGGAGTTGGGCCGCCGTCGGGCGCCATACGGCTGGGAGATTGACGACACAGGTCGTTTCGCTCTTCTCGTAGGCGGTGGGCCATGCGCGGTACGGGTTGTAGCCGGGGTCCCCTCGCCACGGGTTCTGACTGGGGTCGATAGGTGGCAGCTGGCCTACATCGCCCACTCCGACGGATATCGGAGCGAGCCCCTCGACCGTTGAGTAGCGATGCCGCGGCAGCTGCCAGGCCTCGTCGACAAACAGCACGTCGAAGGGAAGTGAGTCGTTGCCGGCTGACCCGAGGTGGTCGAGCAGTCGCCGGCGCTCGCCCAGGGCGCCAAGCTTGTGTGAAGTCCCGAGAACGACCTCGCAAGAGCTAGGGATGAGGGTGGTTGTCGTCGCGACGGAGACGTTGTCGCGCACACTCTGGGGAACCTCGGGCAGGCGGTCCGCGGCCACGAAGAGGCAGACTTTCGCTGCACCGAGGGCTTTACCGAGATCGCCGGCGAGCGGGAAGACCTGTTTGTTGGCGAAGGCAGTGACTGCGACCCGAGTGCAGTTGGCGTGGTCCAGGGCCTCGCGGACCATGCGCACCAGCGCGTAGGACTTCCCGGCGCCTGCGGCGGCGCGCAGCAAAATCTTGTTGTAGTCCGCGGCACCGCTCAGGGCCGCCGAGAGCGCGGAGATGGCGCGCTGGGCCGCCTCGATGTTGCCCTTGGCCGCGTCCTCATGGTGGAGCGCGTCATCCGCCGCCGCGGCGGGGGTCGAGAAGGTGATGGTCACTTCGGCTCAGTCCAGGTCGTCGATGGTCAGGCTGTCGGGTGCCGGTGCAGGCGGGGGCTCGGGTGCGTCGGCGCCCGGGCCGACGTCGAACCGTTCCTCATCGACGAGGGGCGGCCACACCTCAGGGTTCAGCTCGCCACGTTCCCGGCGCTGAGCGAGCCGGTCGGACCACTCGGCCTCGGCAACAGTGTGCGGCCTGCAGCACCAACGGTGGCCCTCAGGATCGGAGGCATAGGTCGTCGCGGTGCACGTGTTCTTGGGGGCGGACTGGTTGTCCAGGGACGGCCGCGACACCGCGATTTCGTGACCTGACCGGAGCGGCTTGCCGAACCAGGCCGTGTCTGCCAGGACCAACTCGTCGCCGACTGCCAAGCTGGGTACGACCGTCGGCTCCCAGAGGAGTCCGTCGACGCCCAAAACCTCCCTCAGCGTCGCCACCGGGAGCTGGCCCAGCTTGAACGATCCCTTCTGAATGGTGATGGTCGCGCTGGGCCCCTCGACGAGGCTGCGGCCGTTGATGTGGAGGACGACGACCCGCGAGCCGTCGACCAGGCGCCGCGACCGCACGTCCAGGCGCACGGGGTCGAGATCGATCACAGTCGCGAGTGCCAGCTCCCGCACGCCAGCGTCGGTCGCCTTGTCGCGCGCGGCGGAGGCGTCGGCCAGACAAGTGAGTTGGTCGAAGCATTTCCGGTCGGCGTCGAGCATCACGACTTGAATGTTGCGCCAGTTCGGGTAGGTCCGGGAGAACCGCACAAGATCCGAGGCCTGCAGCGCCAACCGACGTCCCCACACCTCCTGGGCGTCGCCCTCCAAGACGCGGTGCACCTGGCGCAGTCGCGAGGAGTTCAGGCGGTCAAGTACCGCCAGTGCCCGCCCAAGCACCTCCATGCGGTAGTCCAGAGCATCCTGCACAAACGCGTCGTACGCCGTCAGGTCCGTTTCCTGACGGAAGGCGCGATGGATAGCGTCCGACGCGGAGTTGGAGAGCCGCGCGCCGGGGGTCTCGGCTCGCTCGGCGATGTCGTCGGACACCTTCCGATGGTCCAGCGGGTCAGTTGCCTCTGCCCAGGTGACGAGGTAGTCGAGGCGGCCCGCATCCACCGCGGGGCCGCCTGGCACAACATGCGAGGCGAGCACGGACCGCAGGTCCACGATGGGGGTCCGCAGGCTCATCGCCCGGGCCCGGTCCTCCTCGAGGAGGAAACTGACCGCGACCCGCTCGTCGGTGTCCAGCGGATCTGGCAATGTCGCGGGTTCCCCGTCGAATGTCAACGCCGGCCGGCCGCTGTCCAGATCGTGCTGCCAGCGCAGCCGGCTCAGTTCAACCCCGGCCAGGGAGTCCGCGGCGGTCGCCAGCAGGTCAGCGGTCGGACGGTCCGGAACGACGAGGTGGACCGGCCCGAGGCCGGCCTCGTGGAGCTCTCGGATGGCGCGGCCGAGGAGGCGCATCATGGCCCGTCGCGTGAGCGGGGACTGTGGCTCGGGGAAGGTTCGCCGCACCCACGCGCCGGGCCCGCCCGCGTCGACGCGCTGCACGGCCACGCCGTGCACGCCGAGGGCCGCCGCGTCGGACTTGACGAGCACCAGGTTGATGGTGCCGGGCTGTCCGCACGGGTCAGTGCGTAGCCTGCCGGTCCCTTGCGGGAGCCCGGTGACAGTGGCAGTGACCTGCGCGATCGTGCTGTACGCGACTTCTCCGACCTGCCCGCTGCCGGCAACGAGCCCCACAACCGCGGGCCTGGTGAGTCGGTCGACGCCGATCTCGGTGAGCAGGGCGAGCGGGTCGTCGGCCGCGCGAAGTTCTTCCCGGCAGCACGAGAAGAGGTTGCAGGTGACGCAGCTGCGGGGGTCAAAGGTTGCCTCAAGGTCAGCGACGTACCTCGCCAGCTCATCCTCCGCCGGCCCGCTGTCGCCGAGCCGGGACTTCACCGCCAGCCGCTCATCGGCCCGGGTGCGCACCTCGTCCCGGTGGTCGTGCAGCAGCTCAACGACCGCCTCGGGCTGCAGGAAGGCGTTGCGCGGCACGGCCAGCGCGCCGTACGGGTGCACCTGCATTCCGTTAGGCAGCTTGCTCCATGCTGCGGCGGACTCGGCGCCGAGGGCGACCTGGAGGAAGCCTTTGAGCATCCGGGCGTCGTCGATGCGGGCGCGGACCCGCTCGTAGTCCTTCGCGTCGCCCATGATCAGCCATGACCCGACGCTCCGTTCGTCGGCGGCCAGGCGTGGGCAGACGATCGCGAAGTCGGGCTGGATCGCGGTAGCGTCGGCGACGTCCTCAAGTTTGAGGTACGGGACGGCGAGCGCGGTCAGCATGGTGGCTTCGCCGGAGAAGTTCGCCTTTAGATGGGCCTGGGCGAGTTCCTTGGCCGTGGTGTCGATGGCGCCGTGGCAAGTGCGTCGACGCACCGCCTTCGGGCGGGGGAGGCCGAGCTGCCCGACGGTCTTGGTGAGCAACTCGGTGACGAACCGCTCCGAATGTACGAGCGTCTCGAAGGTCATAGCTCGCATCCAGCGGGCTTCGGGGATTCCGGCGCTGGTGTCAGGGTGCCCGATGTATGCGGCGAGGGCCTTGCGCGTCTTGCGGGTGATGAACGGATCGGTGAGCCGGAACCGCTCGCATCCGGCATGCGCCGAGGCGGCGATGGCACTGGTCCCGCCGCCGGACTGAAGTCCGCCCATGTGTTGATCCCCGTTCGCTCGGTGCTCCACGACGAGACCCCGACCATTCGGGAGGGGGCGACATGACCGTTCGCGGTTCTCGAACGCAGCGCAGTCTCGGGGAGCCTGCTTGAGCGTGCCGGATGGAGCCGGGCTGCGGAAGCGGTCAAGAATCTGGAGGTTCCGAGCCATTGCGCCCACCACTGCTCAGCCGGTCGGCTAAGGGGCATGAGCCCGGATGAAAGGATCCTGGCCCGCCTGCCGCTGCCGATGACCTGTGGACGCTGCGTGGCTCGTCTGTCCGCGCTCCCCGGCGTACCGTCCGCTACTAGCGGAACGCCCGACATCTCGTCCACCCTCTGCCGCAAGATCCCCGGTGGCGGCCACGGCCAGAGCGCCGTACTCGAGGACGCCCGGCCGTCGTAGCTGATCACTCGCCTGGCCGATGCCCAAATTCGTCGGGTGTGCGGTTAGATGCAGGTTGTGGCGACCACGATTTACGACGTTCTTGAGGAGTTGCGGGCTTCCGCCTTGTCTGAGGCCGACAAGGGAGCGAAGTTCGAGCGGCTGATGCGGGCCTACCTGCGGGTGGACCCGGTCTTTGCCGACCAGTTCTCGGACGTGTGGCTGTGGGGTGAGTGGCCGGGCCACGGTGGCAAGCACGACACCGGCATCGATCTCGTCGCGAAGGACCGCAACACCGGCCACCACGTTGCGATCCAGTGCAAGTTCTTCGCCCCGACGAGCACGGTCTCCAAGCCGATGATCGACTCGTTCCTGGCGGCATCGGGCAAGGAGAGCTTCCTCGAGCGGATCATCGTCTCGACCACGGACAAATGGAACGCGAACGCTGAGGACGCGATCAAGGGTCAAGCAGTCCCTGTGCGCCGTATCGGGCTCAGCGACCTGGAGCACTCGCGGGTCGACTGGGCGCAGTTCTCGCTTGAGACGCCGGACTACCTGCCGATGCGAGGCAAGAAGACGCCGCGCCCCCACCAGCGGGTCGCGATCGACAAGGTGACGGTCGGCTTCGGTGAGCACGACCGTGGCAAGCTCGTCATGGCCTGTGGCACTGGAAAGACATTCACCTCTCTGCGCCTAGCCGAGGAGAACGTGGGCGCCGGCGGCAAGGTGCTCTTCCTGGTGCCGTCCATCTCCCTGCTGTCCCAGACGGTGCGGGAGTGGGTGGGCGAGGCGGAGTTGCCGATCCGCGCACTCGCGGTCTGCTCCGACGCTAAGTCCACGAAGCGCTCGGCCAACGCCGACGAGGACATCTCCGTCACCGACCTCGCGCTGCCCGCGACCACCAACGTCGACGTCCTCCGACGGCGGATCGGTGACGGCGAGGCCGACAGCAACGCGATGATCGTCGTGTTCGCGACATACCAGTCCATCGGCGTGGTCGCCGAAGCACAGCAGGGCGCGCGGCAGTTTGACCTGATCGTCGCCGACGAGGCGCACCGCACGACCGGCGCCACCCTGGTCGGAACTGACGAGTCGGCGTTCGTGCGGGTGCACGACAACACCTACCTGCCCGGCGCGAAGCGGCTCTACATGACCGCGACCCCCCGCATCTACGACGACTCCTCAAAGGCGAAGGCCGGCGAGGCGAACGCTGTGCTGTGTTCGATGGACAACGAGGAGCTGTACGGCCCGGAGTTCCACCGGCTCGGTTTCGGTGAGGCGGTCGAGCAGGATCTGCTGACCGATTACAAGGTCCTTGTCCTCACCGTGGATGAGGAGTCGGTGGCACGCACGTTCCAAGCCCAGCTCTCCGGCGACGACCACGAACTGAAACTCGGTGACGCTGCCAAGATCGTCGGCTGCTGGAACGGCCTGGCCAAGCGCGGCCAGGCCGAGCACTCCTTCGAGCCGGACGTCGCGCCTATGCGCCGGGCGCTGGCTTTCGCCGGCAACATCAAGGACTCGAAGCAAATCGAGAAGCTCTTCACCGAGGTCGTCCGCTACTACGTCGAGTCCACGGGCCGAGAGGGCGAGAATGGCGGCTCGCCGCTGGAGTGCGAGGTGCGCCACGTGGACGGGACGTTCAACGCGCTCGAGCGCAACACCCAGATCGACTGGCTCCAGGGCGAGCCGCCCGAGAACGGCTGCCGCATCCTGACCAACGCCCGTTGCCTCTCGGAGGGGGTTGACGTGCCTGCGCTCGACGCGGTCATGTTCCTCTCCCCGCGCAAGTCAGTCGTCGACATCGTCCAGTCCGTCGGCCGGGTGATGCGCAAGGCGCCGGGCAAAAAGTTCGGGTACATCATCCTGCCCGTCGGAATCCCATCCGGCATGTCGCCGGAGGAGGCGCTGCGCGACAACAAGCGGTACGCCGCCGTCTGGGAGGTGCTCCAGGCGTTGCGCGCCCACGACGAGCGCTTCGATGCGATGGTCAACCGAATCGACCTCACGAAGAATCGCGATCGGAAGATCAACGTTATCGGCGTTGGCGGCGACACTCGCCAAGGGGACCGCGCCGTCCAGGGCACTCTCGACCTGGTTTTCGGCGACCTGGACGCCTGGCGGAACGCGATCTACTCCAAGATCGTGGCAAAGGTTGGCACCCGGCGGTACTGGACCGACTGGGCCAAGTCAGTCGCCGACATCGCAGTCCGCCAGACCACTCGCATCCGCGCCCTTCTCTCGGACCCGAACACCGAGGTGGCCAAAGAGTTCGAGGCCTTCCTCGAGGGTCTGCGGGGAAACCTCAACGAGGGCATCACCCAGGGTGACGCAATCGACATGCTGGCGCAGCACCTCATCACCCGGCCCGTCTTCAACGCCCTCTTCGAGGGGTACGACTTCCTCGACCACAACCCGGTCGCCCAGACGATGGAGCGGATGCTCGCGGCCCTGGACGAGCACAACGTCGACGACGAGAACCACACCCTGCAGAAGTTCTACGACTCGGTGCGGATGCGCGTGAAGGGCATCGACAACGCTGAGGGCCGGCAGCGGATCATCATCGAGCTCTACGACACCTTCTTCGCCACGGCGTTCAAGAAGACAGTCGACAAGCTCGGCATCGTCTACACCCCGGTCGAGATCGTCGACTTCATCCTCAATTCCGCCGAGCAAGTGCTGCGCTCCGAGTTCGGTCAGGGCCTCACCGACGAAGGCGTGCACATCCTCGACGGCTTCACCGGCACAGGCACCTTCATGGTCCGGCTGCTCCAATCCGGCCTGATCAAGCCGCACGACCTGGCCCGCAAGTATGCCGAGGAGCTTCACGCCAACGAGATCCTGCTGCTCGCCTACTACATCGCCGCGGTCAACGTCGAGACCACCTACCAGGACCTGATGCGCGAGCGGGACCCGGACGCGCGCTACCGGTCGTTCCCCGGCCTGATCCTCACCGACACCTTCCAGTCCTGGGAGGACGACGACCGTCCGGACCTCGCGATCTTCCCCGAGAACAACCAGCGTCTGGAGAAGCTGAAGAAGCTCCCCATCACCGTCATCGTCGGCAATCCGCCCTACTCGTCGGGGCAGGACAGCGCCAACGACAACAACGCCAACGAGAAGTACCCCTCGCTCGACGAGGCGATCCGGACTACGTACGCCGAGCGCTCAAAGGCCACGAACAAGAACTCGCTCTATGACTCCTACATTCGTGCCATCAAGTGGGCGACCCTGCGGATCAAGGATCGTGGGGTCATCGCCTACGTCACCAACGGCGGCTGGATCGACTCCAACACCGCGGATGGCATGCGTAAGACTCTCGCCGAGGAGTTCAGTTCCATCTACGTTTACAACCTCCGAGGCAACCAGCGCACTGCCGGCGAGGACTCCCGCAAGGAGGGTGGCAAGGTCTTCGGCGGCGGGAGCCGCGCAACCGTGGCGATCACGATTCTCGTCAAGAACCCGGACAAGAACGGGCCGGCCACAATTCATTACTCCGATGTCGGCGACTACCTCACCAGAGAGCAAAAGCTGGCCAAGGTCGCCCAGGCCGGCTTCATGGGCGCCCTCAAAGCGGTCATCCACATCGCGCCTAACGAGCACGGCGACTGGCTCAATCAGCGCCGTGATGACTTTGGCGATTTCGTTCCTCTCGTCGCTCAATCTGGGGTCGGTGTTTTCGCCGACTTCGGGCCGGGCCTTCAGAGCAACCGTGATCCATGGGTCTACAACGCCAGCCACACTGTCCTCTCGGAAGCGATGCAGATAGCAGTCCAGACGTACACATCCGCTGTGTCAGGCAATCGAAGCAATGACCCGGCAAAGATCAAATGGTCATCCTCGCTGGAGGCGCGCTTACTCCGCTCTGAAGCGATGACGTTTGATGACTCGCCGCCGGTCGTTGTTGCGTACCGTCCCTTTGAGAAAGCCCTGCGTTATCCGGATCTCCGCTGGGCGCATCGGCCTGGCATCGTGCCTCGAACTTTTCCCACAAGCAGAACCTTCAACTTGGGCATCGTCATTACCGGTGTCTCCTCGCATGCCCCCTTCTCGTTTCTGATGGTCGACCACGAGCCGAACCAACATGTACTGGACACAACTCAGTTCTTTGCGCGCTGGCGCTACGAGAAGGCGGAAGACTCGGGAATGCTCGCCATCCCGGCAGGGGACGAGGAGATCGTCGACGGGCACCGCAAGATCGACAACGTCACCGGCGAGGCCGCGAAGCTGTTCACCGCTGCCTACGGCGACGCGATCACCAAGGACGATATCTTCTACTACGTTTACGGACTTCTGCACTCTCCGGAGTACCGCGAGACCTACGGCGCTGACCTAAAGAAAATGCTGCCCCGGGTGCCGCTGGTCGAAGATCCGTGGCCGTTCGTAGAGGCGGGCCGGAAGCTTTCGGACCTGCACTTGGGCTACGAGTCGCTGACGCCGTTCCCGCTGGATGGTCTCGACGTAGAGCCGACGGGAGACCCGTACGAGTTCTTCCGGGTGCAAAAGATGGCGATCGCCAAGGTGCGGGAAGGCGGCAAGCTGGTCCCGGACCGGTCCACGATTAAGTACAACTCACGGATCACGCTGAGTGGCGTCCCGGAGGACGCGTACCGCTACATGCTCGGCTCCCGGTCGGCGATCGAGTGGATCATCGACCGCTACCAGGTCAAGACCGACCAGGCGTCGGGGATCGTCAACGATCCCAACGACTGGAGCCGCGAAGTCGGCGACCCGCGTTACATCCTTGACCTGCTCGCCCGGATCGTCACCGTCAGCCTGGAGACCATGCAGTTGGTGGACAACCTGCCGGCACTGAAGATCCGTGAGAAGAAGGGAAAGTAGCCGACGTTTTCCGACCCTCCCCGGATACGCACCCGTAACGGCTGGACTTGGCGGTACTAGACAACGACGTCCCCTGATTCGCATTTCTGTGGGTCAGGGGCCGCTGTCACACGGCCATGAGCGGCCGACCCGCACAGGGGTTGTGAGCGAAACCTCGTTCGATTCGTCCCAGGCGGGTCGGGCGAGCCCCCTCCACGGCGCACCGATTGAGAGCGAGCGCCAGACAGGTCGACGTGCGACCACCGAGATAGGAGGATGCACCGCATGGGGAATGCGTGGGTGATTCGGTCTGGGCGGCACGGTGAGCGTGACCAGTGGGCACTGGCCAACGGGTTCTCGGGCGGCGGATGGCGCGAGGTCCCCGATCTCACCCCGTGCGCGAGCCGCGAGGACGTTGCGAAGGTCGTAGAGGCGACGTGGCCCGGCGCGTCCGAGGGCAAGCGGCACAACTTCACCGGGCAACTGTGGGCCCTGCGGTCCCGCATCCGTCCGAAGGATCTACTGGTCATGCCGCTGAAAACCACGAAGCAGATCGCCTTCGGGCGCGTGACCGGCGGCTACCAGTATCGCGCCGACGAAGCGGAGGCCGAGCGCCGGCATGTCGTCACCGTCGACTGGCAACGCATCGACTTGCCGCGCGCCGCGGTCAAGCAGGACCTGCTCTTCACCCTCGGCAGTGCCATGTCGATCTTCGCGCCGAGCAAGAACAACGCAATCGCTCGGCTGGAGCACCTGCTTTCATACGGCACCGACCCCGGCAACGCCACACTGAGCGGCACCACGCCGAAGACCGCCGCCATTAGCCCGGCCAGCGACACCGCCGCACAGACCGACGTGGACGAACCGGAGCTGGCAGCCGACATCGAACAGGTCGCCCTCGATCAGATCACCGCCCGCATCGCAGAGGAGTTCGCTGGCCACGATCTGGCGACGCTCGTCACCGCGATCCTTACCGCCGAAGGCTTCCACTGCACACTGGCACCCCCCGGTCCGGACGGCGGCATCGACATCACTGCCGGGCGCGGCCCGCTTGGTCTCGACAGCCCCCGCTTGCTCGCCCAGGTCAAGTCAGGCTCGCAGATCGGGTCGCCCATCGTCACTCAACTCCACGGAGTTATGACGACGCACGGCGCAGAGCAGGGCCTGCTCGTCGCGTGGGGCGGACTGACGAAGCCCGCCCGAGACGCCCTGAAGAACCAGCACCTGCGGGTGCGGGTGTGGGAGGCAGGCGACGTGGTCGACGCAGTTCTGCGTACGTATGACCGGCTGCCGGAGGAGATCCGCGCCCAGGTGCCGCTGCGCAGGGTATGGATGCTCTCCGACGCTGGCTTCTGACCTGGACCGCCTGGTCGCAAGTGCGGGCGCTGCCGCCCAATCTCGGTCGCCGCGGTGGCAGGCAGAACCACCTGGCTGCCGCCTGGTTATCGCCGAGCTCTCGGGGCAGCTCGTTAGCAGTGCTCCTTCTTCGCTTGTTCAGCGACGGCCCTCGCCTGCTTCAGCAGCTCCGCAACCTTGCTCTGGTAGCCGGATCCCTTCTTGCGCCAGGCTTCCGTCTTCAGCGAGACCTGATTGAGGAGGTCCTTGACTTGGTTTGCCTCTGGCGCCTGGGGCGGTATGTAGTCCGGTAACGCGGTGGCAGCCTGCTGATACTCAGTCAACGCGCGGTCGAGGTCAGCGGCGGCGTCCTCGAGGGAATCGATCTCGCTCGTCAGGCTCAACATGTCGCTGTCGATGGTGTAGGCGTCGCTCTCCACGGTGTAGGCGTCGCTGTCTGTGGTGTATGCATCGCTGCAGGCAACCGACTGGTCAGCCTCCCTGTCCGCCTTCGTAGCGTTGGCTTTTGCGTCTGCGAGGTGGTCGCGAGCGGCGGACAAGTGGCTGTCGAAGTCCGAGAACGAGGGCGGCGTGGCGAGGCCGGCTTGAACCGCCTGCATTTTCTTCTTGACAGCGTCGGCTGCGGAGGCGATCCGCTGCTGGCTCTCTTGAGCTGAGGCCGCCGCTGCGGCACTCGCCGCAGCCGCCTCATTCGCTGAGGCGTTGGCCTGAGCGGACGCCTGTACGACATTCACGGCATCGTTGTACGTCTTGAGCGATCCCGGCTTCAGGCTGAGAGATGCAATTGAGCCGTCGTCTTGAGGTACCTGAAGGCTCATGTCGGCGCCCGACAGGATGCCGGAGATGTTGTGGACGAGCCCGAACCCCTGGGGGAAGCTGAGTGTCAGTGCATTGCCGTCCCACGTGCCCGTGAAGGCGGCGTGCGACGACGTAGTCGTGATCGCGTCGGCGTCGGCCATGCTGATCTCGTCCAGCGTTCCCGACAGGGCGCTCGCTTCCCGAGTGACCTGAACCATGACGGCGCTCGTTGCATCGGCTCCTACCCAGATATGGGGGAACTCCTCGGCCTGGCCGCTGAGTCTCGAGCACGACGTCACAGCGAGTACCGCAGTGAGTAGCAGGCCGGCAATCAATCGCCGAGTACGCCAGGGGCACCTTCGCACGGCTGCAACCTAGCGATCATGGCACCCACGCGGTACCGCCCGTCCGGGCGGTGTCCCCTGTAGCTACGTCTATGGCATCTCGCCCGGGACTAGTACGCCGGCCTTCCCAGCAGCCGGTGTGTCAAGCAACATTGAGTCATGCCAAGGCAGTGGCGTGTGCCGACGTCGCGGGATCAGGTCTACGAGTCCCTCAGAGTGTGCCTACGTGACGTCGGTGTCGGCCGTGGTCCCTGGGATGGTGCCGCCGCCGACGCCGCCATCGGCGGGATCGCGGACGCTGTGGAGCTAGACATGCGGCGCCGCCTAGGGGAACTGGACGTCCGCGAAGTCGTCGGCTGGGCCGCAGGGGAAATGGCGCACTGGGTCGATCTGCAGTTCAAGGCTCGGACCGCGGCCCGCGCATCGCCTGCAGCCGCAAGGGAGGCACAACTGCACACTGAGAACGCTGCGGCCGGCCATCTCGTCCTCGAGCTCGTTGCCCGGCAGTCGGTCGGCGGCCGCCGGCGAGATCCGAGCCTGCGCGACCGCGAAGCCCTCGCGATCTTGGCCCACGAGCTCTGGCGGTGGCGGACGGTGGCAGACCGGGTCGCTGTCCGGCTGGTCACCGTGGCCAGCGCCCGGCTGACCAAGCGAGGCACGTTCGACGTCGAGGTCCGCGATCGGCCTCCGTTCCGGGCTTCCCGGTTCGACGACGCCTACGTCAGACGAATGGCCGATACAGATCCGATCCGAGGCGCCACCGACCACGCCGTCTCCCAGGCTTTGGTCAAGTCCTTGAAGAATGGTGCGGAGCTCCCTGACGACCTGGCTGACATCGACACCGCGTTGAAGGCGGACCGCGGCTACGGGCTCATCGATCTCTTCGCCGCCCAGGAGTTCCTCATCGAGGCCAGCGGAGCTGACGACGACAATGTGACTGGATACAGGTTCGTCAGCCGTGAGGGCCTGGATAGGGCCGTGCGGGCCAACACCGAGCAGCTCTTGCCTAACGCTACCCCCGACGGGGTGGTCGAAGCGTGCCGGCACATGGTCTGGACGCAGGAGCTTCTCAAGGATTCGCCGCTCCAGATGTTCAAGTATCGGGAGTCTGCCGGTCGCCTATACAGCCGCCCGATTCTCGAACTCGCCGACCGGTCCCTCTTTGTACCTCGGAACGCACCTGGACTGGCACGCGTCGTGCTGCTGCAACGAGTTTTCGAGGGAACCTGGCCTGAGCAACTATCGTCGTCAACGGACCCCACCCTGTGGAGTGCACTCGAGCAGCGTCGGGAGCGGGTGCGCCCCATTGCTGGGTTCGAGGCGGAACTGGAAAGAATCCTCGCGGCGACGGGACTGCGCTACGTGACGGGGGTCAAACCAAGTCGGCCGGGCCACCCCTCCACCGTGCTTGGAGTGCCTGTACGCAACGAGATTGACGCTGTCGTTGTCGCGCCACAAGCCGGGACCATATGGGTAATCGAGGCCAAGGACCTGGCGGTTCCGTTCACGCCCCGTCGAATCCGCAGCGAGCTCGACAAGTACCGGCGTGCCGGCGGGCACGTGGACAAGCTACGGACCAAGGTTGCCGATGTGGCCACGAATCCCACAGTGGTCGCAGCCCGGCTCGATACGACGGATGAGGCGCGGACATTCGCCGTCCGGGGCTTGTTTGTGACCCGCGAGCTTAGCCCAGCGGCGTACGTCGACGACGGCGTTCACGACTTCGTGACCGTTGACCAGCTGCCGGGCTTCTTATTGAACCGGCTCGGCCGCTGACGAACCAACGCGGAAACGGACTGCCCGGCGGCGTGATGACCACATGGCCGTTCAACACTCCGGGAAAGGCTCCGCCCCCGCCATTTCGGACGGACCGGGCAGAACGGCACCTGGCCGTGTGAACTGACCCGGCGGTCGCGGGACGAACCAGCCGGCCGTCGCGCCTTCACTCTGTCCGGCCGCAGTGCCGTTGCATATGCTCATAGCCGTGACGGGGCTGATCGAGATCGGGGTAGTGCTGCTCTCCGTGGCGCGGGTGACCCGGCTGGTCGTCGCCGACGAGATCACCCGGCGACCCCGAGAAGACGATCGTCAAGCGCCTGCCCGACGGCAGTCCGCTCGCGTACCTGTTGGCGTACTGCTCGACGTGGTGCCACGCGGACGGGATCAGCTGGTCGAGCACGGCGGGGTAGACCGGGGCGGCGTCGGTGACCACCTCCGCGGGTGTCACCTTCAACGCCGACAGCGTTCGGCGGAAGAACCTCCGGGCCGCGCCGGCGTCCCGGCGGGCCGAGACCAGCACGTCGATGACCTGCCCGTACTGGTCGACCGCCCGGTACACGTACCGCCAAGCCCCGTTGACCTTGACGTACGCCTCATCAACGAACCACCTGTCGCCTGGTGAGTGCCGGCAGAAGCGGGCGGCGTCGGCCAGCAGTGGCGTGAACCGCTGCACCCAGCGGTAGACCGGTACGTGATCGACCGCCACGCCACGTTCGACCAGCAGTTCTTCAACATCGCGATAGGACAAGCAGTAGCGCAGATACCAGCGCACCGCGACCACGATCACCTCTGGCGGGAACCGAAACCCGGCGAACGCCGGCTTCGGAGGCAGCCACGGGCCAGGACGGATCGATGACGTCATTGCTCAAACCTGCCTCGATCTTGCCAACGCTCAACGCAACGGAGCCCGTCGGCTGCGCCCGAGACGGGTTTCATGCCGGCGTTGGCCGTGTCCCCAACTCTCTGGGCAGAACGCCTAGCGGTTGAACGACTGCTGCTGGACGGTTCGCGGACATGAGCCGACCGGTAGCCCGACAACGTCCTCAAGGCTCTCGTGCGTGATCGCTCCGCCGATTTACGGTACGGCTTGGGTGCGGACAGGGAGGTCAGCCGGGTGAAGAAGATTCTGTCTCTGGTGGCCGTCGTTCTCCTAGTGACGGCCGGTGTCGGCGCCTTCATCTGGAATCGCCGTGACGGAGCCGAGAAGTCGGCACAAGCGACCGGTGAGGTCGTGGTGCGAACGACTGCCGACCCGGGTGAGGCGGAACGTCTTACCGCCGTCACCAAAGTGGTCGAGGGCCTTCCCGCCCAGTTTGCCGCCGCCAACACCAGCGCGCTAGCCGCCGAGAGCCGCGACCAGTTTGGGGACGTGCGGAAGGCGTTGCCTGCCGGCACCACCCTTACCGTCAACGCCGCAAGCTGGCGCCGTACCGGATCAGTTGCCTCTGTGCTCGTGACTGCGACCCAAGCTGGCGGCGAAGCGACCCGGTTCCGGCTAGTCGTCATCTATGAGGAGGGCGCGTGGCGAGTTCTGTCCACCACAGCCGCGTGAGAAGCTTGAGGAACGCACTCGCCGCGATTCTGCTCGTTGTTGCAAGTGCGCTGGTCGCGACGCCAGCCTTCGGCGCCACGACACCACCGGCGAACTGCGGCGCGCACACCCAGCTTGCCCCGCTCGAGAAAGCCGCCCAGCGCAAGCCCCACGCGGACGGCAACTACACGCCGATCCTGCTCGTGCACGGCTGGAACGGCGGTAACCCGGGCATGTGGTCGGAGCCCATCAATCTCTCTACCCTCAACATCGCGCCGCGGGTGACGAGCAGCCTGCTCGGCAACCTTCAAAAGCTGCCGGGGGCTGCGGTCTACACCGTCGATTACAGCGACGTCGCCAAGAGGTTCTTCCTCGAGGACGGGAGCGGGGCGCCCCGGGTCATCGAGGCGATGAACTGCCTTGGGGAGAACGCGGCGTTCCGCGGGCACAAGACGGTGGTGGTCGCGCATTCAATGGGTGGGCTGATCACGAGGTGGTCGCTGTCCGAGGCGGCTCCGGGTGGAGTCGAGCGGCGCGGGCACGTTGGGCTGGTGGTAACGCTCGGTACCCCGTACGAAGGTTCGCTGCTCTCTGGTCTCGTCACCTCGCTCGCCGGCGAGGTCGCGAAGGTGGACAAGTTGGTCGCCGCCTTGGCGGCCACGGTTCATCAGCTTCTCGCGCTCTGTCATGACGTGGGGAGCTTTCCGGGGTGTACTGATCTTGTCGATTTCCTCTCGGCGATGCATTCGTTCGCGCCCGACAGCCCGGAGATGCGGTCGCTGGCAGCGTGGCCGGAAGGCACCGAGGTAAACACGTTGGCCAGCCGCACGATTGTCGAGACCGGGCTCTTCTTCGCCAAGGGGCCGGAGATGGACCTGGGCGACGTCATCGTGCCGACCAGTTCGGCGACCTCCGGCGACCACGCCGAACGGGTCGCCGAGTGCCGGGTCACCTCGTCGATCGAGCAGTCGGCCTGGGACAACCTGCTGGGAGCGCTCAACCGCAAGGCCGACATCGACGTGCGGCAGTACTGGCTGCTGTCGCTGCTCGGCACGTGCTACCACTCGAACGAGGCACGCGTAATCCAGCACACCAACGAGGTCCTCGGCTTGGTCGCGGAGTACCTGGCCCGCGGCGAGCCGCTCTACGCGTACGCCGGCGACAAAGAGCTGGCCGTCGTGCGCGGCTCCGGTGTCGCACTCCGCACGTCCGGCCCGATCACTGGCGAGGCGCGCTGGACCGCCGACGGGCGGTACGCGTTCGCGGCTGGCAGCGACGGCTACCTCTACGTGCTCGGCACCGAGGCGAGCAAAGTGCGCTGCCGGTGCACCGACGCCGTGCCAGTAACCGGATCGACCGTGGCCTGGGCG
Organism: Micromonospora sp. CPCC 205739; assembly: GCF_036906795.1. NCBI lineage: Bacteria > Bacillati > Actinomycetota > Actinomycetes > Micromonosporales > Micromonosporaceae > Micromonospora > Micromonospora sp. CPCC 205739. Next base: position 133,372 of record NZ_JBAKHS010000012.1, read on the forward strand.
GACTCCGGCGGCAAGGTCACGTTGCAGGATCTCGCGGGCGGATCGTCGCGGACGCTCGAGACGACCCTCCCCAGTGGGCAGAAGACGGCCGTGGCCGGGGCGGACGGTGGGTTCGCGGTGCTTACCCGCAGCGGCGGCGGAGGCACCCTGAGCTGGGTGACGGAAGGCGGTCAGACCAGGGCCATCGAGAAGTTCCCGGAGCTGGCCGAGCCCATGGCGATCGCGGCCGGCGGTGGCAAACTCGTCTACCAAGTCATCGCATCCCAGGGCGACTGCGCCCATCCCGGTCCGATCCGAGCTGCGGACATAGCCGGTGGCGCGCCGAAGACGACGAACGCCGCGACGCTCGCCACCGACAACGCCGAGGTCTTCTTGGACGACGCGTGGCAGGGACGGGACGGGCGTTGGTACGCGACGATGAGCAGCTACCTCTGCGACCCGTACGGCGGAATTCCGATGATGCCGTCCAGCCTGTGGCGACTTGACGACGGCAGGTGGGTCAGCGTTGACGGCGGGCCGGTGGCCGCGGTCCGGCAGCTCAGCAAGTCGTTCAAGGCGGTCGTGATCCCGGACGGCGGCAAGCTCTACAGCGAGATCACCGGAAAGGGCACGAAGATCGCCTCGAATGTCCGCAGCATCGCCGCGCCGCCCGGCAACGACCCGACCGCCTCACCGACTGGCAAGCCCCGCGGCGCCGCCACCGGACCGTGCCTGACCAGAGACGCCTTCGCGAAGCGGGTCGACACCCTGGGCCCAGGGATCTTTGAGGGTAGCGGCGTGAATCTGAAGGTCACCGGTGCAGTCGTTTGTCAGGCCGGATTCGCGTACGCGCCGGTCCAGGGCACCACGCCGATCGACTGGGTTGTGCTGCACTACCAGGAGCGGCAGTGGTCTTGGTCGCTGGATCCCTACTGGCACCCCGACCGCACCGAGGTCTGCGAGTCGGTGCCGGGCCGGATCGGGGCCGCGATCGGCTGCTGAGGGCTGGACCTCCGCTGAGGCCTGATCGCGGCCAGAACTCGGGGAAGGCCCGCCGGTCGGGTTGGGGATAGGGCGCCGCGGGGCCGACCGCTTGAGTCCGCGACCTTGATCGGCAATTCACCGGTCGGGTCATCAACCATGACCTGACGGTAGCGGGTGGCCGGAGCACGCTCCGGCTGCATCCGCGCCACTACCTCAGTCACCGGCGGCAGGAACCTCGATGTCCGGCCCGTGCAGATTTTTGAGATCATCCCCAGCAGAACGACCGCCCTCCACCCGCGATCGCCGTCGACATGGTGACGGCAGGCGAGACCAGCCGTACTTAACGCGACGACCAGGCCGCCCTGCGACAGCACCGACCCTGACCCTCCTGTCACGGTGCGTCCGGTGTCGCTGGACGGTAAGACTGTCCTAATCGTCGAGGTGAGCGCCGGTGGCCGCTGGTACGCGTACAACCCGAAGCGGCCCGAGTTCTATCTGCGCCGCGGCGCCAGCACGATCCCTGCGCGGCTGCAGGAGATTGAAGTCGGGTTCGGCCAGCCGTCGGCGTTTCGATGAAGGGCCGGCGTGACTGGTGAGAGAGCATATTGACACGGCCGTCCGGTGAGTATCTCCTAGTCAACTGTCGCCGGTTCCTGCTGAGGACAGGGCAGCGCAGCTCGGATGGCTGCTTTCGTGGCCGCCGGGGACGTCGTTGGACCGGGTGGTGCCGGATAGTGGGCATTGTGATCGCGAGCGAGGAAGTGCGCACCAACCCGGCTTTCTGGAGGAGGCGCGTTCTGCCCGTGCCAACCACCGTCGATCCGAATGGCAAGACCTTCGTGGGAGTCCCCTTCAAGATCACTTAACCAGGGAGTAGTCGACCTGATCATCGGAATGGCGCGCGTTCTCCCGCCCACCAAACCGCAGTAGTCCCGCCGCTCCTGTAGTGACTCGTCGGGAAGCTCCCGTTATCGTCGCGCTGGGCGACCGGCTTTGCCGGTTGACCGGCTCGGGGCCGAGCCGCATCGGCAGGCCTCGTGGCCCCAGGGACGTTTGCAGACCGCGCAGGGCTGGTAGTAGAGGTGTTCGCGCAACTGCTCCTGGGTTGCCTGGTCGGTGCCGCGCATCCTCGCGAATGCCCGCGGGTTGTGCTTGTACAGGACGTCGCCCGGCACGAGTGACTGGTCCTTCTCGGCCGCGCTGTTGGCGCGTATGCCCACACCGTGGGCGCGCTGCCGCGGTGTGGGCCGCTTCGGCTTCGGGGGTGGGTTCTCGGCGGTCGATGACTCTGGGAGCCCGATTCCGAACTCCAGGTCGTGGAACTGTGCGCTTCGCCGGTCCTTCTTCTGGCTCGAGGTGGCCGTCACCTCGACAATCAGGTCGTCGTCGACCATGACGTCGAGTTCGAGTCTCTCGACCAGCGGTGGCGCCTTATCGTCAACCCGAACGGTGACTACACCCAGGTTGGTCCGAGGGTCGCTGGTCTGCGGATGGTCGGACAGCGCCGTGGGCGCCTCGATGGGCAGCTTGACGACGCCGTCGGACGGGTCCGTGCAGTACAGGTGGATCCGCACGTTTCGGACCTCACCGTCGCCAGGCATCTCGGTGCCGGCGTGTAGCAGCGGGAGGCGCGAGCCTCGTGCCATCTCCAGCTCCAGCGGCTTGGCCAGGACCAGCCGCTGAGAGTCCTTCGCGATCCACGCGGCGCCCTGGGAGATGAGCGTGGCGCTGTTGCTGGGGACGACGACCTTCTCTGGCCCGAACAGCTCGTGGAGTCGGCCACGGATGCTGGGCATGGCGGCCATGCCGCCGGCGACCAGGCACAGTGACACCTGCGCAGGCGACATGTTCACGCTGTCCAGGAGCGACTCGATGTGGCGTATCCCGCCGACCACGAGGGGCCGGGTGATCTCCTCGAGTTCCTGGCGGCTTAGCGGATACTCAAGGGTCTTCCCCGACTCCGGGAAGTAGCCCGGCCGGTAGAACGTGACGTTCGTGCGCTCGGAAAGTGCGATCTTGTTGCGTTCGGCATCCTGCAGCAGTCTGAGCCTGGCCTCGGGCGATGGGTGATCGCTGTCGGTGATGCCGTTCTTGAGTGAGAAGCGTTTGACGACCTCCTCGCGGATGACCAGGTCGAATCTGTCGCCGCCGACCTCGTCGGTGCCGCCGTTGCGCAGTTGGAGAATGCGACCCGGTTGGAGCCGGCACAAGGTGAGGTCGAGGGTGCCGCCGCCCCAGTCCACGACGAGCACGTTGCGCTTCATCAAGCTCCTCGTCAACCCCTCCGGGTCGGTGGAGCCGCGCAGGTGCCCGTAGAGCGCCGCCAGCGGTTCGTGGACGAACTGGGCGATGCTGATGCCAGTCCGAGCGAACGCTTCCCGCAGAGCAGCGCGCCGGGGGCCATTCATATTGACGGGGATCGTCACAACCGCGCGGTCGAGCTGTCCGAGTGCCTGCCGCTGCGCGCTCCTGAGCGACTCGCTCCGCACGAAACGGATCACGTCGGCGACGATGTCGATCGGGTTGCGTTCCACGCCGCCGACGGTGACGACCTCCTGGCCGAGCAGGAACTTCGGCGACTTGACCGTGTTGCCGTAGACGCCGACGCCAGCCTCTTCGAGGGCGTGCCGGGCCTCCCGCCCGACGATGATCTCCTCGCCTTCGTAGCGGACGACGGACGGGTGGGGCAGACCTTCCTCGTCGAGCACGTCGATGACACGGTCGCCGACGACTACCGATACCAGGCTGTTGGTGGTCCCGAAGTCGAAGCCGATGATCACCGTGTTCCTCCGAGTTCCTTTAGCCTTGCGACTTCCTGCTGGATCGCTGTCAACGCGCGATCGACGAACTCTTCCGCCACAGGTGTGCTGCCACTACGCAGGGCGTGAAGGCCATCGCTGAGGAGTTGGACCTGGCTGCCCAGCCGCCGGATCACCTGGGTCCGCAGAACCTCGTAGTCGTCGACCATGTGGCTCTTGTCGACGAAACGGTTGGTGCGCTCGGTCTCGATGTCGGATGTCAGAGCGGTGACCTGCTCCGCCAGGCTCTCGCTGCGTGACCGCTCCGACGCAATGGCTTCGCGAAGAGCAAGATTGTCGGACTCCGAGCGGTCCGCTCGTTGCCGCTCGGCGCTGGTCTCGTCCTTGGCCTGGTTGAGCTGCGCGGTCAGCTTCTGGTGTTCGACTAGGAAGTGTCCGACCAATGGGTTGAGTGCATGTTTTTCACCGGCAGTGACCAGGGCGACTGCGATGTCCGCGCTCGACACGGCTTCAGTGGCCGGCCGGCTCCACACGGCCGAGGTCATCTCCGCGATGAACTGGGCGGACGTCCAATGGCCCTGCAACACCCACAGCAACGCGAACGAGATGACTGCGTTGTCTCTCAGCAGGCCGCGTTGGGCGTCCCGGTAGGCGCTGGGCGCAACGTGGAGGCTGTCGGGCGTGACCTTCTTGGCCGCATCCGACACCTTCGCGCTTGAGACGAAGGGCGGCTGATCGGGGTCCGTGCCGGTCGGGTTGGCAACGTAGTAGTGGTAGATCGGATGAATCGCCAGAACCCTGTGGGTCAGCTCGATCAGGGCCTGCCGAACGGGATCGTTGGGTGTCAAGGTCGCCGCCCCGGCCAGGAGCCGGGGCGGCACTCTCAGAAAAGGGTCCTTCCTCGCCAGGTCTGACAGCCATTGCGAGCCCAACGCGTCAGCACCCGACGTGACCACCAGTGCCGACAGCATGTTCCTCGACAGGCGCACAGGTCGGCCAGGATCCCGGTAAGCGTGCTCGATCAGCTCGCGAAGATTGGCGGGCTTGAACGCACGCGCTGGCGTCTTCTTCCCGGCCGTCGTCGGCACCTTGGCACCGGCCCTCGCCGCGCCCTCTCGGGACTCCCGCTCGCCCGACACTGGCACCTGCTTGGCCTGCCCAGGCGATGCCGGAGCGCTGTCGGCGTCAGCCGTTGGTGCGGAAGCGTCTGGACCTTCCAGCCTTGGCACGGTCGCGGCTTCGTCCGCCGGGCCCCCGGCTGGCCCGTCCGTGCCGGCACCGTTCGGGTCGGTGTTCACTGGGGCAACGCTCCTTGGACTCGCGTGCGAAAGTTCTCATACCAGCGCTCTGTGCTTCGTCCGTGACGCAGGAGGTCGGCGTTGCGGATCGCTGCGGTGTGGTCGCCGACTGCAAGGTAGTGCTCCGCAGCGACCAGGCGAAGCTTGAAAGCGTCGTGGGGGCGCTGGGCGGTGACCACCGACCCAAACTCCTCGACGGTCTCGCCCGCGCTTCCGTCAAGTGGCAGCGCGCTCCACGCCAGGACGCGTTCGATGACCGTGTCGCTGAGCACATGATCCCAGCTCGTGTGCGACTCGGCCCTCAGATCACGTCGGGTTGACGGCAATCCACCTTCGAGGATCTCGCGGAACCGTAGAGAGACGGCGGCCACCCGCCGGCTCCTTGTTCTGGCAGCGGCCCGCGGGAACTGGCTGTAATGGAACGCTACGATCCCGCAGATCGCCTCGGCAGGGTGACGGTCGAAGTCGCCGAGCGTAGTGACGGCCTGGTTGTACCGGCCCTCGTATCCCTGCTCGCCCTGGCGATCTGCCAACCCGGACTCGGCCGAACCCTCGCGCGCCAGCACCCCGTACAGATAGTTCGCCAGTCCGGACAGGTAGGAGCGGGCGGTCGGGAGGTGTTTGCCTCGCATGATGAAGTGATCGATCGAGCTGTGGGACAGCTCCCCGCTGTCCACGAGCTGCCCCAGCGCCACGTCGACGCTCTGCAGATCCTCCTCGTCGGCCAACGCGAAGGCGAACTGGAACTCCTGCCGGGCCTCGCCGTTGACCAGCGTGACGTCGTGCACACCGCTGCGTTGCTCGCTCAGATACGTCGCCGCGGTGTCGGCGGAGAACTCGCGGCCGTTCACGCTGATCGCCTTGGCGTTCCGGAACACCCAATCGGACGCAGATGTCTCTTTGGAGATCGCGAGTCGGCTTCGGCCGCATTCACGTCCCCGGAAGACGAGCATCGGCTGCATCGTGTGATGCCCGCCGAATTGGTGGACGCGCAGGTCCTCGTCGGACGTGAATGCGAGGCCGCACTTGGGGCACGGGAATGTGGGCGGCGGTGGCGGTCCGAGCTCTGGCACGATATGGGGAAGCTCGTGGAACTCCATGTACCCCGTGTGCCAGAACCCCATTCTCTCCCGCCTGGGACGTTGGACGGGACCGCACCCGTGCGGGCCGCGGCGCCAGGACGCTCATGATAACCAGGCGGTCCACATCGGCCCCGGCGCGGGTGGCAACCGCCAGCAAGCCGCAGCGGCACCAAGATGCGGCGTACCAGGGAAGAGGTGGCAGCTTCTTCAGTGGGGACCGGACGGGAGACAATCACAGCGTCATGTCTGATATGCGGTCAGGGGGTTCAGTGAGCGGCGCCGACCTGGACGATCTGGATGGTGTGCCTACGCTGATCGCCCGGTACGCGCAGCTCCTGGGCGGCGGTCCTGACGAACGGGAGCGCGGCGCGCTGCTGCTGGACATCCTCCACGACCTCCTGACCGCGTCTGGCGTTCAGCCGCGGCCAGCGGCGCCGCTTGTCGGCACGAGGCCGACGCTGGGTCTGCGGCGTGGTGACACGAAGCTGCTGCTGGGTCTAACTTGGCCCGACTCGCCGCTGACGGCGCAGGACGTCGCCATGTGGCAGCAGGCCGCGCGGCAGCGTAGCAATGTGCAGGTCGCGCTGATCTCGATGTCGGGGTTCGACGCCCACGCCGGTGAGGCAATGGACCCCCAGGTCCCGTCAGTGGTCTTGCTGGATCGTACGCATGTCGAGGCCGCGCTGTGCGGCCTGCTGCCGATCGAGAAGGCGATGCAGGAGGTCGGTGACCGGGCGGACTTCGACGGCACCGCCTTTACCTCCCTGACCGACCTGCTGCTGACGGCACCGCGTCACGATCCGCCGTCGTTCGTGTCGTTCACCCGGTCGCCGATGCCGTGGGAACTCGAGATCGCCGCCGCAGGCGAAGTCTCGCTGCAGCATCTGCTCAGCGGAGGCGCGGGATGGGGTGAGATCAGGGGTTTCACCGTTGATGGCCCCCGGATGCTGATCACGACCAGCGAAGGTGTCGTGGAGGTCGACACCCTGCGCGGCACCGCTCACTGGCTCCTGCCGCTGGCGGGCTGCTCGGGAAGCGTTCTGGCTTCGGCCGACGGCGGGATCCTGGTCCGGCGGGGCTCCGCTGTCGTCAAGTGGAAGGACGATGTTCTAACTCCGATCGCCGGGGACCTGGGCGATACCCGGATGCTGTTGTGGGGTCCCGGTGGGCAGGCGTGGGCCTTGTGTGGCAACGGCGCCGAACTGGGCGGCGCGACGCTGGGCCTGGTCCGGCTGGGTGGCACCGTCGGTGATCAGCAACGCTACTCGATCTCGTTCAACGCGGACGTGCTCAGCGCGGCATGGTTGGGCGACCTGCGCTTCTTCCTCGGCGCGGAGGGCCACAGCGCAGTCGTGGACCTGGGGCGCAGCACTATGGTGCGGCGCGAAGACTGGATCGAGTCGCCGCCGAGTCCCCAATACCTTGTGACCGGAGGCGGCGAGGTGATCGCCGCAGGTTCCAGTCGTACCGGCGTGCATGTTTTCCTGCATCGTGTTGATCCCGGCGCGAGAACGACCAGCCTTGTCACGCAGATGCAGCTCAACCGGGTCCAAGGGCTTGGCGTCACCGCGCAGGGGCGGCTGCTCCTGCTCGGCGATGTGCGGGGCAACAGCCAAGTCCCACACCCGGTCATCGTCGAGATCAGCATGGGCTCCGGAATCCGTACCGCGGCCCGCACCAGCGGGCCAGCGACACAGGTCGAAGCTGAGCCGCCTGCGGCTGATGTGGCGAGCGGAACGCCGGTCGATACTGCGGCGGCCCTCTCGGTTGTCGCGGCGGACACCGCCGATCCGTACATGCCCGTGCGGCTTGTGGCGCATGGTGAGCGCAAGGACTATGCCTTGGAGCGTCGACCGCTCCAGACCGGTGGGCAGGCACAGGTGTTCCCGGCCAGACACAAGCCCACCGGAACGCCCGTCGCGTTTAAGCGGTTGCGGATGACGGGAGAGGATCAGCGGGCGCGGATGCGCCGTGAGGTCGACGCAGCCGGGATGTTCGGCTCCAACCGTCACCTGATGCCGGTGCTGGATTTCAGCGCTACCTTCGACTGGCTCGTCATGCCGTTGGCGGATCACTCGGCCGAGGAAATGGCGGCCTCCCTGTGCGTTGACGGACCGCTGCGGGAGTTGATCACGGCGATCTGCGAAGGCATGCGGGAGCCACACCAGGCCGGGTGGATCCACCGCGACCTGAAACCGGCCAACATCCTGTGGCTTGACGGCCGCTGGGTCGTCGCGGACTGGGGCTTGGGCCGCCGTCCTCACGGGCATACCACCGCGCCGGGACGCACGCAGGTCGGCCAGCTCTACGGCAGCCTCGGCTATGCCGCGCCCGAGTTGTACACCGACGCCCACGCGGTCGGCCCGCAGACCGACATCTACAGCATCGGCCAGATCATCGGCTGGGCACTCCTGCAGACCGATCCCCGCGCGAACGTACCGCATCTCCCCCCGCCAGGCCCCTGGCGGGCGGTCGTACGCGCCGCGACCCATTACGACCCACGCCAGCGCCCAGCGACCGTAGACGAGCTCCTCGCGCTGATCGCGGCCGAACTCGACCCTCCGCCGATTCCCCCCGTCAACCGTGGCCGGGCGCTCATCGCAGCGGCCCTCGAAGGAGGCGATCTAACACCGCCCGCCCTCTTCCGTCTCGCCGCAGACACGAGCAGCGACTACTTGCTGTACACGGAAGTGCTGGTCCACCTCAACAACACCCAGGTCGAACAGGCGGTGTCCGCCGACCCCACGACCGCCCGCGCCGTAGTCCAAGGCATCCAGGAGCTACCTACAGGCGGGTACGAGATGACGATCGACGCCGGCGACGTCCACAACCTCACCCTCTGGCTGCTGCAAATCGCTCGTGACGCCGAATCAATCGAGGCATGGGACCTGCTCGAGGATACGGTCGACGCCATCTTCTACCTCAACAACGACTGGGACCGGGTCCACTGGGAGGTCCACGAAGCCATCCGCGCCTGGCTATCGGAACGGTCCGGCGCCGCCGCGGCCATCGCGGCGCATGCACTGCGCGCACACCCACACTCCATCCCGGTCTTCCGCGATCTCGCGCAGCAGGAAGCCGTGGACCACCGCATCCGGCAAGCGACCATCCGGGCAAGTCAGCATGCCTCCGCCTACGTCTCTCGCCCAACCCGGCTTGGGCCATCCGGCGAGGTTGTGGGCCGAGTAGTTCATGGCGGCGGGCCGGCCTCCACGCGGGCGAGCAGCTCTTCGTAGGCCCCGCGGCGGCCGTGCAGGTGTTCCAGCCACCACGTCGCGCCTGCCTCCGCATACGTCCGGACCATGGCCCCATCGGACGGCCGGGACGAGCCGATGAGCGCAGCACCCCCCGTGCCGCATTCGCGGAAGTATCGGACGTCGTCCGCCAGTCGTTGCGGGACACGGTCATCCGGCCCAGATCGTCGTCCCCGCCTTTAAGCCAACCGTCCCAGTCGGCGCACGGCGGTCCGGCTGCTGCCTCCGATTCAGACACAGCTCTGGGTTGTCGCCCATGAAGTCGTTGCCGGGTACGGGTTGGTGCTCAGCTCGCGAGGGTGATGGTTGCGCCGAAGCGGAGAAGCGGGCGTCTGACGCAGGGTTGTCGTAGAGGTCTGCGACCCTGGTGTGGTGATCGCCGACGAGCAACGGCTGCGTGAGCTGGCCGCCGAATGGGACACGGTGAATCGGACACAGGTAGGGCAGTGGGAAAAGCAGCTGAGGGTTCTCGCCACGGAAGCCGCCGCGATCAAAGCCGCCGGCCAGTGGCGAGCCGGCCCTCGTACCCTTCTGGAGGTCCTCGGTGTGCACGAGCTCGAACGTAAGCTCGTCACCTGCCTGGCCTGGGTGCTGCAACCCGAAGGCCACCACAGACTGGGCAACCGCGTCGTGAAGGGGCTGTTTGGGGAGCTCGGCCTGCCATTTGACCCGACCGCCCGGGTGCGAGTGAGCCGCGAGGAGACACGTTTCACCCCCGACGGCAAACGGACCCCGGCCGACCTCATCGTTCGGGCCGGAAGGGTCTGCGTGCTGCTCGAAGCGAAGGTCAACGCTGGCGAGCACGGCGACCAGTGCGCCCGACTTGCGCGACTCTGGGCCAACGAGGCAACCACCCTGGTGTACCTGACCCGCGACAGGGACGAGCCCGGCGGCTCGGTGGTCCCTGCAGGGTGGAACCAGATCACCTGGCGCCATATCACCGGCCTCATGGCACCTCTGCCGGACGACGCATCGGCCGGCGCGCGGGACTTCCTGGAAACCCTGCAGATGCTCAATGGCGAGTGAAGGGCCTTCGATTGTGGACGAAAAGACAAGGTTTTACCTGCGCCACTGGCGACTGTTGTCGGAGTGGGCGGCGTTGCGTGGCGGCGCAGTGCGAGAGATTACTGCCGCCGTTGACAACGCGGTGGGCACCCTCGACGCGGCCATTCTTGCGGAGGCCGAACATGTCTGGGTTGCCCGGCCTCCCGACACTCACCCGACGTTTGAGCTGCGTCGGCCGTCGTGGCAACGCGACGAGGTGCACGCCGCGATCGCCCTGCAGTGGAAACCGGCCGAGCTGCTCACCGAGGCGGACCCGTGGCCGTATGTGGGCGTGCGGGTAAAGGGGCTCAGGTACCTGGCGCGAAACGGGTTCGTCAAGACCATGACTAAGCAACTCGAGACGTACGCCAAGCAGCTTGGCTGGTCGGGGTCGCAGATCGAGAGTGGCTGGCTATGGTGGCGGCAGGTACCGCCTACCGGCACCGACGACGACCTGGGCAGCCTCACCGCCGAATGCCGCATCGCCCTCGAACACGGGTGGCGGGAGCTGTCCGGCCCCCTCGACGACCTGTTCGGCGCGTAGCGACGTGCGCCACACGGCAATTTCAAGAACTCCGGACTCTACGGCCGTACTGGCACACCGGGGCAGGCGGCAGAATTGATTGCATTAGTTGAGCCGTGGCGTGCTCGTGTGGAGCTCACGCCTGTATTGTTACGCATCGTGAAGTGCTAGGCTTATCGCATGAGCACCCGTTTGTATAACGGGTGCTACGCACGGGTGGCCGAATCCCCCCTCGGACACAAATGAATTCCTGACGGTGTGCGCTGAGGTCCATTTCAGCGCGCACCGTTTGCGTTTCGGGCTGGTAGGCGAGCCGGAGTCCGAGTTGCCGGTAGACCTCGGCCTTGTCGGCGGGTTCGGCGTCGCGGAGCACGGCGGTGATGTCGCCGAGCCTCGGCGTGTGTCTGGGCGATCCAGCCGGTGACTACCGCGGGGTCGGCACCAGCGTCGAGGGCGGCGCGGTAGCGCTCCAACTTGGCGTCGCACTCGGTGATGATCGTCGGGCTGCTCTGCCGGTTGTGGGCGGATGATCTAGGGGCTGGGCGTCGGCCATCGCGGTGATCGTTTGTTCGATGCGGTGGGGCGCGAAGGCGGAGGCCAGCCAGGTGTCGAGCGGGTCGGTGAGGGCGTCCTCGCGGAGGTACACGTTGCGGGGATGTGGGACCTGGTTGGCGAGGGCGTACTCCTAGGGGAGCGGCAGCGGTAGTAGGCGTGGCTTGCGAGAGTGTGACGTGATCAGCATGAGATGTGCTCTCGTGCCGATGCGAGTGCGCGTTGGCCCATAGGGGCCGGGTTCGGCGGGTCACCTTCGGGCGGTGTGAGATCGATCCCCGTGGGAAGGCCCGGGCGAGCCCGAGACGTTGTCCGACACGTGCTGGATACGGATGTGATGGTTGTCGGGGCCGGGCAGGCGGGGCTGGCCAGCGCGTACCACCTCCGCTCCTCCGGTCTTGACTTCGCTGTCCTGGACGCCGACGCGGCACCCGGCGGGGCCTGGCAGCACCGGTGGCCGACGCTGCGCATGGCGACTGTGCACGGCATCTTCGACCTGCCCGGAATGCACTTCACGCCTCCACCGCCGGACGAACCGGCCGCCGAGGCGGTGCCGGCCTATTTCGCGGCCTACGAGGGCGAATTTGGCATCGACGTGCAGCGGCCGGTCGCCGTCGCGGCCGTGCGGAACGCCGGCGACGGAGGACTCCGCGTCGAAACCGACAAGGGCACCTGGACCACCCGGGCATTGATCAACGCGACGGGAACGTGGACGAGGCCCTTCGTGCCGTACTACCCCGGACAGGAAACGTTCCACGGACGGCAGCTGCACACCGCCCACTACCGGGGACCGGCGGACTTCGTCGGGAAGCGGGTGGTTGTCGTCGGGGGCGGAACGTCGGCCGTGCAGCTCCTGGTCGAGATCGCCGACGTCGCGGCGACGACCACCTGGGTCACCCGCCGTCCGCCGGTGTTTCGGGACGGGCCGTTCACGCCGGCCTACGGACGCGAGGTAGTGGCCAAGGTGGAGGCACGCGTACGCGCCGGCCTGCCCCCAGGAAGCATCGCCAGCGCGACCGAGCTGGCGTGGACACCGCAGATGCTCGAAGCTCGGGAACGCGGCCTCCTCCGACGCCAGCCGATGTTCGACCGGATCGTCCCCGACGGCGTCCAGTGGCGCGACGGCACGGCACAGCACGTCGACGTCATCCTCTGGTGCACCGGCTTCCGGCCGGCGCTCGACCACCTGGCCCCGCTACGGCTGCGCGGTCCCCGCGGCGGCATCGTCGTGGACGGCACCCGGGTGGTCGCCGATCCCCGGATCCACCTGGTCGGCTACGGGCCGTCTGCGAGCACGGTCGGCGCGAACCGGGCCGGGCGGGCAGCGGTCCGCGAGCTGCGCGCGCTGCTGGCGGCGCCCGCCCCCGCCTGACCGGGCGGCGACGGTGGATCCGTCTGTGGTGAGGGTCAGCGTCCGCCGAGGCGCTCCAGGGTCGCTTCGGCAATGACCAGCTCGGCTTGGACCTTACTACCGACTCGCCATGCGGGGGTCGGTGGCGTACCTCCGTCTTGCGCTGCTTGTTCCACACTTGCCGGTCGGTGTATCCGTTCACCGTCAGTGGAGTACGTGGCCGACCCAGCCGGGAACACGTTCCTGCGATCGCCGCCTACCGCCGCCTGGGAGGTGAACTCTCGTTGGAACAACTCCGCCTCGTCGCCGACACGCTTTAGCCTTCAGGGGACCATCGGACTCGCTCGCCCATGCGAGGTGCGTGGACCGCGGCTGATGGAGATGAGTTTGCGGCGGCCGGCGCCGCGCAGCCCGACGGGTCCGCCGCAGCGTGACGCCAGTTCGAGCACGGCTTTGTGCTGGGCTTTCGGGCCGAGGACTCGTTCCAGGGCGAAGAACGACTCCATCGCGGCAGCCACCGCAGCTTGGACCTGTGGTGGACGGGGCGGCGGTGCTGACGATGTCGGCCTGAGCCCGGGTGGCCGACTGCGGGGTGGGCGCGCCGATCACCAGGCGCAGGGCGCGTAGTCCTTCAGGAAGCAGCCGTACAGGTCTTCGCCCTGTTCGCCGCGGACGATCGGGTCGTAGACCCGGGCCGCGCCGTCGACCAGGTCCAGCGGGGCGTGGAAGCCCTCGTCGGCCAGCCGCATCTTCGTCGGGTGGGGGCGTTCGTCGGTGATCCAGCCGGTGTCGACGCTGGTCATCAGGATGCCGTCGGTCAGCATCTCCTGGGCGCTGGTGCGGGTCAGCATGTTCAGCGCCGCCTTGGCCATGTTGGTGTGCGGGTGCCCCGGCCCCTTGTAACCGCGACCGAACTGGCCCTCCATGGCCGACACGTTCACCACGTACTTGCGGCGGGCCTTCGCGGCGGCCATCGCCGGGCGCAGCCGGCTGACCAGCACGAACGGTGCGGTGACGTTGCACAGCTGCACTTCGAGCAGCTCGACCGGGTCCACCTCCTGCACACGCTGGACCCAGCTGTTGACCGAGTCGAGGTCGGGCACGAGACCCCCGGCGTCGATGGCCGTGGACGCCGCGATCCGTTCCGGCGAGGCCGAGCCGCTGGTCAGCGCCAGCGCGGTGAGCGCGTGCGGGGTGAGCGCGGTCGACTGTGGCCCGGCGGTCAGGCTGCCCACCGGGCCGCCCTGCCCGTCCGGCTTGGCGAATGTGATCAGCTCCGGCAACGGGCCGTCCGGCAGGGCCGCGGCCTCCGCGGCGATGAGCTGCGCGTACGCCCCGGGGGACCGGCGGACGGTCTGCGCCGCATTGTTGATCAGGATGTCGAGGGGGCCCTGACTGCTGACCGAGTCGGCGAGAGCGATCACCTGGGCGGGGTCGCGCAGGTCGATCCCGACGATCCGCAGGCGGTGCAGCCAGTCCGCGCTGTCAGGCATCGCGGCGAATCGGCGGACCGCGTCGTGTGGAAACCGCGTGGTCACCGTGGTGTGCGCGCCGTCGCGCAGCAGCCGCAGCGCGATGTACATGCCGATCTTGGCTCGGCCGCCGGTGAGCAGCGCGCGCCGGCCGGTCAGGTCGGTGCGGGCGTTCCGGCGCTCCCGGTTGAGCGCGGCGCAGGGCGGGCAGAGCTGATGATAGAAGGCGTCCACCTCGCGGTAGCGCTGCTTGCAGACGTAGCAGCCGCGCGGATTGTGCAGGAAGCCGGCTGTGGTACCGACGGTGGGGGAGGCGAGCGGGATGCCCTGGGTCTCGTCGTCGATCCGGCCAGGGGCGCCGGTGGCGGTGGCCGCCGTCACCGCGCGGTCGGCCGCCGCGATGGCATTCCGCCGTTCCTCGCGTCGCCGCTGCTTGATCACCTTGTAGAGCTTCGCGGTGGCCCGTTGCACCCGCACCACGTCGGGGTGATCGGGAGGTAGATCCTCCAACGCCTCAAAGACGCTGAGACAGGTCTCCAGTCGGCCGCGGTCAATGCCGTATTGACTGTTTTCAGTAATGTTGTCCGCCGTCATGCCGCCGCTGTCTCATTCCGTTCCCTGCGCCGGATTTTCCCGGCCCACCCCAAGTCCGACCCGGAACTGTACGCACCGCACGGCCTTCGACGGATCAGCGGCTGGGCACAACCTGCGCCAGGAGCCGGCGGCGGGCAGCAGAGCGGTGAACCGATCACCGGGTTGGCCGTACATGGTGTGTCGTCCGTCACACGGCGGCGGCAGTAGTATTTGCACCCGAAGACAGTTGGGGGGTGACCGTGACGGCGGGTTCGGCGACGGCCCGGCGCCCGGTGAGCTTCAGCACAGCGGGGCTCCCCGAGGCTCAGAGGATCGCGTTGTGGGAGGACCACAACGCGCAGGCACTGATCGGCCTGCGGTGTCACACGCTGGGCCCGGCCGCGTTCGACGGGACCGAGCTCAACCTGCAGCTCGAGCAGATGCACCTGGCCCGCGTCCGCAGCAACGCGCACGTGGTCGAACGTCCGGCCGAAGTGATCCGCAAGCATCCGGCGGACGCGGTCGCGGTCTACCTGACCCTCGTCGGGGAGGCGTTCTTCTACCACGACGACGGGGTGTTCACCCTTCGGCCGGGACAGGCCCTGATCTGCGATGCCGATCGTCCGTTCATGCGCGGCTTCTCGCGTGGCTTGGAAGAGCTCGCGATCAAAGTGCCGCGCCCGCTGTTCCGGGAGTTGACCGGCCTCGGCTCGCTCAGCACCCCGCTGGTGCGCGATTTCGCCGGAGGTGACGTGCCGGCACGGACGTTGGCGAGGCTGATCGACCGTGCCCTGCGTCCCGAGGGGGGCGAGCCCTTCGACGAACGGATCGCGCTCCACCTGCTGGCCGGCATGGCCGGCAGCCGTCCGATCAACCTCGGCACGGTGCATCTGGCCAACGCCCGTACCTTCATCGAGGATCACCTGACCGACAGCGGCCTGACTGCTGCCCGGGTCGCGGCCGGCATCGGCATCAGCGAACGCCACCTGTCCCGGGCGTTCGCCGCCACCGGCACCACTGTGCCGCAGTTCGTGCTGGCGCGGCGGCTGGAACGCGCACGTGCGCTGCTCGCGTCCTCGCCACAGACGCCGGTCGGTGAGGTTGCGGCGCGCTGTGGCTTCGGGTCGGCCACCCACTTCTCGCAGGCGTTCCGGGCGCGTTTCGGCATGCGCGCCACCGACCTGCGTCGCCAGGCCCGGGCGGGCCGGCTCGCGTAGTTCTCGAATTCCGCCACAGCTTCGTCTTTCCGCCGTGTTACGGCCTCATCCCTTGCTGCGGCTGCGGAGCACCGCCGCACACTTGTCGAGCGAGTGGCCAGGACCACACGCCGAGCAGTGGAGTGGGGGATCTGATGGCAGTGTTCAGCGACGGGATGGCCGAGACGCCGCTACCTCAGGGATCGATGGTGACGACCGACGTCGTCGTCATCGGCTCGGGTCCGGCGGGAGCGGGCGCGGCCTTGTTCCTGTCCACCCTGGGAATCCCGAACATCATGATCACGAAGTACCGCTGGACGGCCAACACGCCGCGGGCGCACATCACGAACCAGCGTGCGATGGAGGTCTTCCGGGACCTGGGCATCGAGGACCAGGTGCTCGCCGACGCCACTCCGCACGAGCTGATGGGCGACACCGTCTTCTGCACCTCGATCGCCGGCGAGGAGATCGGACGGATCCTCACCTGGGGTACCCATCCCGCCCGGCGGGCCGACTACCAGCTCGCGTCACCGTGCCTGCCGGTCGACATCCCCCAGACCTACCTGGAGCCGATCCTGCTGCGCAACGCCGTGGTGCGGGGTACCCAGGCCCGGTTCTCCACCGAGTACCTGGGACACCGGCAGGACGCCGATGGCGTCTACGTCCAGGTTCGGGACCGCCTCACCGGCGAGGAGTACACGATCCGGGCCAAGTACCTCATCGGTGCCGACGGCGCCCGGTCCAAGGTCGCCGCCGACCTCGACCTTCCGATGGAGGGTGCGATGGACATCGCCGGCTCGATGAACATCACCTTCAAGGCCGACATCTCGGCGCACTGCGGGCACCGGCCGTCGGTGCTCTACTGGGTGATCCAGCCCGGTTCGAACGTCGGCGGAATCGGGGCCGGGCTGGTGCGGATGGTGCGGCCCTGGAACGAGTGGCTCGTCGTGTGGGGCTACGACATCAGCCAACCCCCACCGGTCGTCGACGAGGCCGCCGCTATCCAGATCGTGCGTAACCTGCTGGGGCTGCCGGACATCGAGGTGGAGATCACCGGCACGTCGTTGTGGGGCAACAACGAGATGTACGCGACGCATCTCCAGTCCGGTCGGGTGTTCTGTGTCGGGGATGCGGTCCACCGCCACCCGCCGAGCAACGGACTGGGGTCGAACACCTCGATCCAGGACTCCTACAACCTCGCCTGGAAGGTGGCCGCCGTCCTCCGTGGGCAGGCCGCGCCTTCGTTGCTGGAGACCTACTCGGCGGAACGGGCGCCGGTGGCCAGGCAGATCGTTCAGCGCGCGAACAAGTCGAGCCGCGAGTTCGTCCAGTTCTTCGAGGCGCTGGGCCTGCTCGACGCCTCCGACGAGGCCGAGATGGCCGCGCGCATCGAGGAGCGCAAGGCCAACACCCCCGAGGGGGCGGCCAAGCGGGCCGCGCTGATGTCGGCCATGGAGCTGAAGCATTACGAGTTCAACGCCCACGGTGTCGAGCTGGGGCAGTTCTACGAGTCCGACGCGGTGGTCTCCGACGGCACCCGCCGGCCGGAACCGCGTCGGGACCCGGAGCTGTACTACGAGCCGTCCACCGTCCCGGGATCCCGGCTGCCGCACGCCTGGGTGGGCGATGCCCGGCACAAGGTGTCCACGCTCGACCTGGCGCCGATGACCCGGTTCACGTTGTTGACCGGCATCGCGGGGGAGCCGTGGGTGGCGGCCGCCGAGAAGGTCGGCCAGGAGCTCGGCGTGCCGCTGGAGGCCGTGGTGATCGGCCCCGGGCGTGAGGTGACCGACCTGTACTACGACTGGGCGCGGTTGCGGGAGGTCGAGGAGGACGGCGTGCTGCTGGTGCGCCCGGACAAGCACATCGGCTGGCGGTCGATGCGGCTGCCCGCCGATCCGGAGCGGGCCCTGCACGAGGCGATGTCGGCGGTCCTCGGCCGGGGTGATGCGGCGTGAGAGTCAGCTTCAGGCACGAGACGCTGCCGCAGCGGGTGGTTTTCGCGTCGTACGAAGCGGCGGGTCACGTCGCCGACGAGGTGGCCCGGCTCGGCGCCGTCCGCCCGATGGTGATCGCCGCGGAGGCCGACAGCGCGCTGGCCGACCCGTTGATGGCTGCCCTGCCGGCCGCGGTGCGCCATACCGAGGTGGCGATGCACGTGCCCACCGACGTTGCCGAGCGGGCTCGCGCGGCCGCCGAGAAGCACGACGTCGACGTCGTCGTCAGCATCGGTGGCGGCTCCACCACCGGCCTGGCCAAGGCGGTGGCGCTGACCACCGGGCTGCCCATCGTCGCCGTTCCGACCACGTACGCCGGCTCCGAGGCCACCAACGTCTGGGGGTTGACCGAGGGCGGCCGCAAGACCACCGGGGTCGACGCCCGCGTCCTGCCGCGGTCCGTCGTCTACGACGCCAGCCTGATGCTGTCCCTGCCGGTGCCGCTGAGCGTGGCCTCCGGACTGAACGCACTGGCCCACTGCGTCGATTCGATGTGGGCGCCGCGGGTCGACCCGATCGACCAGGCGCTCGCGTTGGAAGGCATCCGCGCCCTTCGCCAGGGACTCCCCGAGGTCGTGCGCGATCCGCAGAGCATCGCGGGGCGCGAGCAGACGCTGTACGGGGCCTACCTGGCCGCCGTGGCGTTCGCCTCGGCCGGCTCCGGACTGCACCACAAGATCTGCCACGTGCTCGGCGGGATGTACAACCTCCCGCACGCGCAGACCCACGCCGTGGTGCTGCCGTACGTCCTCGCGCTCAACGCACCATCGGTGCCGGACAGCGAGCAGCGGATGGCGTCGGCCTTCGGCGAGACGTCCGCCGTGGACGGGTTGCAGCGCCTGCGGGAGCAGGTGGCGGCACCTCGCGCCCTGCGGGACTACGGGCTGCGCGAGACCGACATCCCGGCTGCCGTCGACGCCGTCCTGGCGGCCGTGCCGCCGAACAACCCGACGCCGGTCACCCGCGAGAACCTCGAGGATTTGCTACGCCGAGCCTGGGACGGAGGGGAGCCACGATGAACATGGAGCAGCAAGACCGCGAGTCACAGCTCGTCGAACGCGTGGTCGCGTCGTTCGACGACACGACGGACCCGCGGCTCAGGGAGCTGATGCAGGCGCTCACCCGGCATGTGCACGCCTTTCTGCGGGAGGTGCGGCTGACCGAGCAGGAGTGGCAGCGCGCCATCGAGTTCCTCACCGCCGCCGGGCACATCACCGACGACCGGCGTCAGGAGTTCATCCTGCTCTCCGACGTTCTGGGCGCCTCGATGCAGACCATCACCGTCAACAACGAGGCGTACCGCAACGCCACCGAGGCAACGGTGTTCGGCCCGTTCTTCGTCGACGGCTCACCGGAGATCGAGCTCGGCGGTGACATCGCGGCCGGAGCGTCCGGGCAGCCGTGCTGGGTCGAGGGCACGGTCACCGATACGGACGGCAAGCCGGTGCCGCATGCGCGGATCGAGGTCTGGGAGGCCGACGAGGACGGCTTCTACGACGTCCAGTACGGCGACGACCGGGTCGCCGCCCGTGGTCACCTGTACAGCGACGCGGACGGGAACTACCGCTTCTGGGGGGTCACGCCGACGCCGTACCCGATCCCGCACGACGGCCCGGTCGGCCGGCTGCTGGCCGCCACCGGCCGATCGCCGATGCGGGCCTCGCACCTGCATTTCATGATCCAGGGGGAGGGATACCGGACCCTGGTGACGCACATCTTCGTCCGCGGGGATGAGCTGCTGGACCGCGACAGCGTCTTCGGAGTACGGGACTCGCTGGTCAAGGAATTCGAGCCGCAGCCGGCCGGTTCCCCCACCCCCGACGGCCGCGACCTGGGCGACCGGGCGTGGTCCCGCGTGCAGTTCGACATCGTCCTGGCGCCCGCGGCTCACGAGGAGGCCTGACCCATGCCCACCGACGTGTATCTGTACGACGCCGTACGCACCCCCTTCGGGAGGTACGGCGGCGCGTTGGCCGGTGTACGGCCGGACGACCTGGCGGCGCACGTGCTGCGGACGTTGGTCGAGCGCGCGCCCGCGCTGGAACCGGACCGCGTCGACGAGATCGTGCTCGGCAACGCCAACGGCGCCGGGGAGGACAACCGCAACGTCGCCCGGATGGCCGGCCTGCTGGCCGGCCTGCCGACGTCGGTACCGGCCACCACGGTGAACCGGCTGTGCGGCTCCAGCCTGGACGCGGCCATCGTCGCCTCTCGGCAGATCGCCCTCGACGAGGCGGACGTGGTGCTGGTCGGCGGTGTGGAGTCGATGAGCCGGGCGCCCTGGGTGCTGCCCAAGCCGGAGAAGGCGTACCCGGCCGGGGATGCGACGCTGGTCTCCACCACCCTGGGCTGGCGCCTGGTGAACCCGCGGATGAATCCGGAGTGGACGGTCTCGCTGGGCGAGGCCACCGAGCTGCTCGCGATCCGTGAGCAGGTCGGCCGCGAGGCGCAGGACGTCTTCGCGCTGCGCTCGCACCAGGCGGCTGCTCGGGCCTGGGAGGCGGGGTTCTACGACGACCTCGTCATCGGCGTGCCCGGGGTGGAACTCGCCCGCGACGAGTCCATCCGGTCCGACACCAGCCTGGCGAAGCTCGCCGCGCTCAGGCCGGTGTTCCGCAAGCAGGACGGCACGGTGACCGCCGGGAACTCCTCGCCGCTCAACGACGGCGCGTCCGCGGTGCTGCTGGGCAGCCCGTCCGCCGAAGAGATCGTCGGTCGGTCCCCGCTGGCGCGCATCGCCGGTCGCGGGGCTGCCGCGAACGACCCGCAGTACTTCGGGTTCGCGCCGGTGGAGGCCGCCAACCTGGCGCTCAAGCGGGCCGGCATCGGCTGGGGTGAGGTGGGCGCGGTCGAGCTGAACGAGGCGTTCGCCGCCCAGACCGTGGCGTGCATCAACGCCTGGGGCGTCGACCCCGACATCGTCAACGCGCACGGCGGCGCCATCGCCATCGGTCACCCGTTGGGCGCCTCCGGGACCCGCGTGCTCGGCACGCTCGCCCACTCACTGCGGGCTTCGGGCGAGCGGTGGGGGGTCGCCGCGATCTGCATCGGGGTCGGGCAGGCGCTCGCCATGGTTCTCGAGAACCTGGACGCCTGAGCCGTGGCCAGCATCCTGGAGAACCCGACCGCGGCGGTCGCGGGGATCCCCGACGGCGCCACGGTGATGATCGGCGGATTCGGCACCGCCGGTCAGCCGGTCGAACTCATCGAGGCGCTCATCGCGTGCGGCGCCACGAATCTCACCGTGGTGAACAACAACGCCGGCAACGGGGACGTGGGCCTGGCGGCGCTGATCCGTGCGGGTCGCGTCCGCAAGATCGTGTGCTCCTTCCCCCGTCAGCGGGACTCCTGGCACTTCGACGAGAAGTACCGGGCCGGTGAGATCGAGCTGGAGCTCGTTCCGCAGGGCAACCTCGCCGAGCGCATTCGCGCCGCCGGCGCCGGCATCGGAGCCTTCTACACCCCCACCGGCTACGGGACCTCCCTGGCCGAGGGCAAGGAGGTCCGTGAGATCGACGGGAGGCACTACGTGCTGGAGTACCCGCTGCGAGCGGACTACGCCCTGGTGAAGGCGCATCGGGCCGACGAGCTCGGCAACCTGGTCTACCGCAAGACCGCCCGCAACTTCGGGCCGATCATGGCGGCGGCCGCGACGACGACGGTCGTGCAGGTCGAGGAGTTGGTGCCGGTCGGTGCGCTCGACCCCGAGGTCATCGTCACGCCGGGCATCTACGTCGACCGCCTCGTCCGTGTGCCGGCACCCGTGCCGGTGCCCGGGCCGGTCGGAGCGGGTCAATGAGCGGGGTGAGCCGGCGCGGGCTCGGCAAGGACGAACTTGCCGCCCGGGTCGCGCGCGACATCCCGCACGGAGCCTTCGTGAACCTCGGCATCGGGCTCCCGACCCGGATCAGCAACCACCTCTCCCCGGCCAGCGGCGTCGTGCTGCACACGGAGAACGGCATGCTGGGCATGGGGCCCGAGGCGCAGGGGGACGCCGTCGACCTCGACCTCATCAACGCCGGCAAGGTCCCCGTGACCGAACTGCCGGGCGCCTCGTACTTCCACCACGCCGACTCCTTCGCCATGATGCGCGGCGGCCACCTGGACGTCTGCGTGCTCGGCGCCTATCAGGTGTCGGCCCGCGGTGATCTCGCGAACTGGCACACCGGCCGGCCCGACGACATCCCGGCCGTCGGCGGCGCGATGGACCTCGCCATCGGGGCCAGGGAGACGTTCGTGATGATGGATCTGCTGTCGCGGGACGGGGCCCCGAAGCTGGTGCCGGAGTGCACCTACCCGTTGACCGGTGTGCGGTGCGTCAGCCGCGTCTACACCGACCTCGCTGTGTTCCTCATCGAGGACGAGGGCGTGGCGGTACGGGAGCTGTTCGACTGCACGTTCGACGAGCTGGCGCGTCTTCTCGAGGTGCCGCTGCTGGACCGGACCCGCGAATGAGTCCGATGACCGGCACCTGACACGCAGCCTCGGACAACGCTGCCCAGGCCTGAAACCATCGAATCGAGAAGGAGTCGACCATGGCTTTGAACACCCAGACCATGACCGATGAACAGCGCAAGTCGGTCGCCTTGGAATACTTGAAAGCCTTCGACAACGGTGGGGTGACCTCCACCGGGGGCAGCATTCTGGACCTGTTTGCCGATGACGCCCAGGTGTACTTCCCGAAGTGGGGGCTGGCCACCGGAAAGGAACAGATCGGCCGACTGTTCGGCGAGGTGGGTGGCATGATCAAGCAGATCGAGCACCACTACTCCCACTTCAACTGGATCTTCTCGGGCTCCGACACCGTGGTCTGCGAGGGCACCAGCCACGGCGAGCACCGGGACGGACCGTGGCGGGCAGGGCTTCCCGAGTGGGGGGCCGGACGCTGGTGCGACGTGTTCGAGATCCGCGACTGGAAGATCCAGCGCGTCTTCATCTACCTCGATCCCGACTACGCCGGGCAGGACACCGCTCGCTACCCCTGGTTGCAGCGCGGGTAACCCGAGCCGGCCCGGCGCGAGCTAATGGCGGATTGCGATTCGGCGCGGTGCTGACCCGGCGAGCTACGTCTGCCGCCGCCGGGTCGCACCGCCGTGGTCGCCGTCACAGGCGCCCAGCCCGTCCCTGGACCCGCCATCGACGCTGTCCGCGTCTTCGGGGGCATCGGAAACGACGTCGAGATCGCCCTCCACCACGAGGCCCGGGCGACGGCGGCCAGCAGGACGGGACATCCAGCCGTCGGGCTCGGTGTCGGCCAGGAATCTTTCGATCCCGGGATCGCGGCCGGTCACGGTCGTCACTCCCCATGCCGCGCAGCGTCGGTGTGTCGGTCGAGCCGGGCGACACCACCTTGCACCGGATGCCGAATTCCGGCCAGCTCCAGGCCCAGGCACTTGGTGAACGTGGTGGCCGCCGCCTTCGACGACGCGTAGGCGGCCATCCCCACCCGGGGCACGAACGCCGCGTTGGAGCTGACCGTGACGATCGCCCCGGCCCGGCGCTGCCCTATCCGGCGGGCCACGGTGCGCGAGCGCCGTGCCCGGGCCTCGGTCAGTAGAGGCCGCGCTCGCGGGCCGCGAGGCGGGTGAGGCCGAGGAGCGCGTCCAGGTGCGGGGTGGGCGCGCCGGTCAGCGCGCCGATCTCACCGACGGCGGTGACCAGGGCGTCCAGCTCGATGGTGCGACCAGCCTCGGCGTCCTGGAGCATGGAGGTCTTGAAGGCTCCGAGCCGTCGGGTGGCCTCGGTGCGTTCCGCGATGGTCTGCGAGATCGGGCAGCCGATCCGCACACCGATCTCGGCCGCCTCCGTCATGACCCGCTGTACGAACGTGTTGACCAGCGCGTCGTCGAGGATGCGATCGGCGGTGGCGCCGGTCAGCGCGGAGATCGGGTTCATGGTCATGTTGCCCCAGAGCTTGAACCAGACGTCCCGCTGGATCGACTCCGAAACCGTCACCGTGAACCCGCCGCGGCGCAGCAGGGTGGCCACCGCCGCCGCCCGCGGGGACGCCTTGCCCGACGGCTCGCCGATGATCAGCTCGTCACCTGCGGTGTGCACGGCGTGCCCGGGCCGGAGGGTGCGGGCGGCGAGGTAGACCACGCACCCGGTCACCTGCTCGGGCGGCAGCGCCTTCGAGACGACGCCGCCGGGGTCGACCGCGTCCAGGCCGGTGCCGGCCAGCGGGCCACCGAAGTCGTGGAAGAACCACCACGGCACCCCGTTCAGCGCCGGGACCAGCACGGTCTCCGGGGTGAGCAGCGGCGCCAGCGTGGGCGCCAGCGCGGGCAGGTGGTGCGCCTTCACCGCGAGGATCACGAGGTCCTGCGGGCCCAGTGCCGCGGCGTCGTCGGTGGCCGCGGCCACCGGGGCGGCCTGCTGCCCGCCGTCGCGCGAGCTCAACAACCAGCCGTGCGTACGCAGTGAGGCCAGCGTCTCGTTCCTGGCCAGGGCCGACACCGGGAGCCCGGCCAGGGCCAGCCGCGCGCCGATCACGCCGCCGACCGCGCCGGCCCCGACCACGCAGACTCTTTGCACGGGGCCGAAACTACACCGGCCCTGGTGGAGCGTGCCCGCTGGCGAGCTCGACCTGGAGGCATCCCTGAGCTGATGCACCGACCAGTCCTTGGCACCGGGGCACGGGCGGGACGCGCCGGACCGTTACCCGAGCGAGGTCGCGGTGTCGCGGGTGACGATCCGGCCGCGGTGGCGGTCGGCCGGGCCTGAGTCAGCGGGCGGATCGCTCCGCCGGGGAGAGGACGCTCGTCACCGCGGCGCACGGGTCCGTTCGGGGTGCGGCGGCGTGGATCGCCTCGGCGGCGCGCGCGGCGAGGTCGCGAAAGACGTCGCGCTGCTCCTCGGGCAGCCCGCCCAGGACGTGGTCCTCGGCGTGGGCGACCCGGCGCTCGGCCTCGGCGAGTGCCTGACGCCCGCGTTCGGTGGCCACGATGCGCCGGGCGCGCCGGTCGCGCGGATCAAGCTGCCGCTCGATGAGACCGGCGTTCTCCAGGTCGTCGATGACGTACGTCAGGACGCTGCGGTCGATGACCAGGCGGGCGGCCAGGGCCCCCTGCGTGGGCACTTCCTCGTGCACGACGACGGCCAGGATGTGGTAGCCCCGGCTGCCGTGCGGCAGGTCCTTCAGCCCCTCCTCGACGTACTCATGCCAGCGGCGCAGCACCATGCCCAGGGACCAGCCGAAGTTCGAACCGCGCTTGCGGTCAGCCGGCAGCTCGCAGGGGTCGGTGGCGGACATGCGTCCCATGCTAGCCGCAATGCGTTGATCACTACGAAGTTTGGCCGCGAACAATGTTGTGACCGCGACTCATCCGGTCCGGGGCGTTGCCCTGCCCGCTCCCGGAACGAACCGTCCGCGGGCGTCGGGGAATGAGCTGTCCGACAACTAAGTTGAGAGGCATAAGATGTGCAGCGACGATAGTTTGCGGATCATATGATCAAAGGATGGTGAACGAATGCCTGATTACGGGCATGAGCTCCTGTTCGGGATGTTCCTGACGCCGAGTGCTGAAGACCCGGACCGGGTGGTGGCGCTGGCTGAGCTGACCGAAGCGGCGGGACTGGACCTCGCCACCTTCCAGGACCACCCGTACAACGCTGGGTTCCTCGACACCTGGACCCTGCTGAGCTGGGTCGCGGCCCGTACGGAACGGCTGCGGGTCTCGGCGAACGTCCTCAACCTGCCGCTGCGCCCGCCGGCCGTGCTGGCCCGGGCCGCGGCGAGCCTGGACCGGCTGTCCCACGGCCGGTTCGAACTGGGCCTCGGCGCCGGCGCGTTCTGGGACGGGATCGAGGGCATGGGCGGTCGCCGCCTGACGGCGGGGCAGGGCGTCGCGGCGCTGCGGGAAGCGATCGACGTCCTGCGCGGGGTCTGGGACGACGCCGCCTCCGGGCCGCTGCGGCGGGACGGCAAGTACTACCCGATCCCGGGCATGCAGCGCGGCCCCGTGCCGGCGCACGACATCGGCATCTGGCTCGGCGCCTACCAGCCGAAGATGCTGGCGTTGACCGGCCAGAAGGCCGACGGCTGGCTGCCGACGCTGGAATACCTGCGGTCGCCGGACCGGGTGACCGGCAACCGGCTCATCGACGAGGCGGCGGTTGCGGCGGGACGCGACCCACGGGAGGTCCGGCGGCTGCTCAATCTGTTCAAGGTCGACGTCTCATCGCGCAATCGCGGCTTCCTGCAGGGACCCCCCGAGCAGTGGGTCGACCAGCTCCTCCCGCTGGTTCTCGAAAAGGGGTTCAGCGCCTTTCTGATCGGCCGGGACGACCCACGACTCATCCAGACCTTCGGGCAGGAGATCGCCCCCGCACTGCGGGAGGCCGTCGCCAAGGAGCGCACGGGGAGCGGGACCGGCACCGGACGGGCACGCACGGCCGCCGTCCTGGCCGAGCGTCAGCCGGGCCTCGACTACGACGCGCTGCCCGCGTCGCTGACCACCAGGTCCGTCGAGCCCGGCGACCCGGAGTACGAGCACGTGCGCGACAGCTACAGCTGGCACGGATCGCCGGCCCTGGTGATCCGCCCGCAGGACGCTGCCGAGGTGGTCGATGCCGTGGCGTACGCGCGGACGCAGAACGTCCCGCTCTCCGTGCGCAGCGGGGGGCACGGCATCAGCGGCCGGTCGACGAACGACGGCGGAATCGTCATCGACATGTCGAGGATGAACAAGGTCGAGGTGCTCGACCGGACGACCCGCCGGATCCGGCTGGAGCCGGGCGCCCGCTGGGGGCACGTGGCCCAGACGCTCGCCCCGTACGGCCTGGCGATGAGCTCGGGCGACTACGGCGACGTCGGGGTCGGCGGCCTCGCCACCACCGCCGGCATCGGATACCTGGTGCGCAGGTACGGCCTGACCATCGACCACA
The DNA here is from genome assembly GCF_036906795.1 of Micromonospora sp. CPCC 205739. NCBI lineage: Bacteria > Bacillati > Actinomycetota > Actinomycetes > Micromonosporales > Micromonosporaceae > Micromonospora > Micromonospora sp. CPCC 205739. The sequence goes on from NZ_JBAKHS010000012.1 coordinate 160,322, forward strand.
TCGTCGCCGCCGAGATCGTCACCGCGGACGGCCGCCTGCTCCGCGTCGACGACGAGCATCACCCCGACCTGTTCTGGGCCATCCGTGGCGCCGGTGGCAACTTCGGCGTCGTCACCGCCCTCGAGCTGGAGGCGTACGAGGTGGACAACGTCGTCTACGCCCAGCTCGTCGTGGACGCGACCGACACCGCCGGTCTGCTCCGCCGTTGGGGCCGGCTCGTCGAGAAGGCGCCCCGGGACCTGACCAGTTTCCTCGCCCTCTTTCCCGGCCGCCGCGGCAACCCCGCGATGGCCCAGGTAACCCTCGTCTACGCCGGAGACGACATCGAGGCGGCGCAGTCCGCCCTGAGCCCGTTCCTGGAGGTCGGGCCGATCCTCGACCAGCAGGCGCAGCTCGTGCCGTACCCGGCGATCGTCGCGCCGCCCGGTAACCGGCATCGGGGTCAGGGATTGAACGACACCCGCAGCGGCCTGTTGCACCACATCACACCGCAGGCGGCGGACCTCATGGCGACCATGATCCGTTCCGGTGACGTGATGATCATGCAGTTCCGATCCGCCGGCGGAGCGGTCAACGACGTCGCCCGCGACGCGACCGCCTACCCGCACCGGGAGCAGAACTTCTCGGTACTCGCCGCCACGGTCCCGGACCGCAGAGTCGCACTCGACAAGCTGTGGGCCGAGCTGTACCCGCATCTGGACGGCATGTATCTCAGCTTCGAGTCCGACACCCATCCGGATCGACTGCTGGACGCCTGGCCCGAGCCCACCCTCAGCCGGCTGCGCGCCGTCAAGGCCACGTACGACCCCGACAACGTCTTCAACCGCAACTTCCCCATCCCACCGGCACACCGCGCCGACACACCGGATCCGGCCGCCGCTCAGCCCGGGACCACCACGTGAATCCGCGGGACGACGGGGGCGTTGTTCGAACAGGCCTGGGGGAGCGTTCTCCGGCCCCGAGCGCTACGAAGCTGGTGCCTTGGATCGGTTGCTCGGCGCAGTTCGGCAGGGAGGCTGTCGTCAGCCGGCGTCGGCAGGCACTTCGGGAGCCGCGGGGATGCTGAGCGGTGCGGTGGTGGGGCACTCCACCAGGTCGGCTGGATGGTCTCCGTCGACCGGTCCATCGTCGTGGGTGCGGTCGTAGACGAGCCGGAAGCAGTACGGCAGGACCAGCTCCTCACCGGTGCGCCGGTTCCGCGAGTCGACGATCGGCGTCCGGCCGTGCACGCGAATCACCAGCACTACGCCGTCGGCCGTGTCGGGTCTCGATCCGCTGATCTGCATGACCTCGACGCCCTTTACTCCTCCGGCGGTGCGGAGGAAGAGATCCGCCCGGTCGGGACGGTCGTACCCGATCATTCGCTGCACGTCGCTCATCTGCAGCCAGGCGTCGTCCCTGGTGCGCTCCTTTGCCTGGGCCAGGTCCTCATTGTCTTGCCAGCCACCGCATCCGGCCAGCAGCATGACGGCTGTGCCCGACATCGCCAGGGCCCTCCCGGCCCTCCGCCGCCCCATGCCCTGATTCTGCCGGGACAACCCCGCCGACGGCTGCCCTGCTCAGTCCGGCCGTACCGTGGTGGCACTGTTCTTGTTTCTGGCCCGTGGGCGGTTTCAGGCCGAGGGCCCGGCACTGCGGAAGGTGCGGCGGTAGGCGTCGGGAGGTACCCCGACCGTGCGGCTGAAGTGTCGGCGCAGCGTCGTGGCGGTTCCCATGCCGGCCGCCTGGGCGATGGCGTCGATGCTCTGGTCGGTGTTCTCCAGCAGCTCCTGGGCCCGGCGGATCCGCTGCGTCGACAGCCACTGCAGCGGGGTGGTGCCTGTCGTCGACCTGAAGTGGCGGGCCAGGTTGCGCGAGCTCATGTTCGCCTGGCGAGCCAGGTCCTCCACGGTCAACGGACGGTTCAGCCGTTCCATCGCCCAGGGGAACAGATTGGCGAGGGGATGGTCGTCGCGGGCGGGCACCGGGGTGGTGACGAACTGGGCCTGGCCGCCGGCGCGATGCGGCGGCACGACCAGGCGGCGGGCGACGGCGTTGGCGACCGTCGAGCCGTGGTCGCGGCGGATCAGGTGCAGGCACAGGTCGATCGCGGCGGCTTTGCCGGCCGAGGCGAGCACGTTGCCGTTGTCGACGTAGAGCACGTCCGGGTCGACCGTCACCCGGGGATAGCGGGCGGCCAGCTCCTCGGTGTGGGCCCAGTGCGTGGTCGCGCGCAGCCCGTCCAGCACCCCGGCGGCGGCCAGCACGAACGCACCGGTGCACAGCGAAACCATCCGAGCGCCCGCCTGGTGGGCGGCGCGGACGGCGTCGAGCAGGTCGGGTGGCAGCTCCGCGTCGATGTCTTCCACGGCAGGGATGATCACGGTGTCGGCGCCGGCCAGTCGGTCCAACCCGTCGTCAGGCTCCATGTGGAATCTGCCGATCCGGACCGGGCCGGCGCCGCAGACCACGAGGTCGTACCACGGGTCTGCCAGGCCGGTGGGGTCGCGGACGAAGACCTCGCAGGCCATGGCGAGCTCGAAGTGCAGCATCGCGTCGGTGGCGGCGAGCGCGACGGTGGGCATGTCCGGAATTGTATGGGGCGTGGCGTTCCAGACACTGGTCCGCGTCGGCCGCTGCGGAGAGGATCTTCTCAGTCGATCTTTCGAGAAGAGGAACTGCAGATGGAATCGGGTCAGATCGTGGCGGTGTTCGGGGCGTACGGACACACCGGGCGGTTCGTGGTGACGGAGTTGCGCGATCGCGGGTTCGTCCCGCTCCTCCTCGGTCGCGACGCGGGCAGGCTCCAGGCGCTGGCGGCGTCGCATCCGGGGCTCGAGTACCGGGTGGCGTCGGTCGACGATCCGGCCTCGCTCGACCAGGCGTTGAAGGGCGCGGCCGCGGTCGTCAACTGCGCCGGCCCGTTCGCCTCGACCGCGGGCCCGGTGATCGAGGCCGCCCTGAGCGCCGGCGTCCCGTACGTGGATGTGGCGGCCGAGATCGAGGCCAACCTCGACACGTTCACGCACTTCACCGACCGCGCTCAGGCCGCAGGCGTGGCGGTGGTCCCGGCGATGGCGTTCTTCGGCGGGCTCGGCGATCTGCTGGTCACGACGGCGATGGGCGATTGGACGGCGGCCGACGAGGCGCACGTCGCGTACGGATTGAGCAGCTGGCACCCCACGGCCGGGACCCTCGCCTCCGGCACCGTCTCGCGGGAACGGCGCGATGGCCAACGTGTCCGCTACACCGGTGGCCGGCTGGAGTACTACGTCGACGAGTGCGACCTGCCGAGAATGGAATGGGACTTTCCCGCTCCGCTGGGCCGCCGGACCGTCCTCGGCGAGTTCACGATGGCCGACGTCGTCACCGTCCCCAGCCACCTGCCCATCCCCGAGGTGCGCACGTACATGACCACCGGCGCGGCCGAGGACCTGGCCGCTCCGGACACGTCAGCACCGACGGCGGTCGACGAGCGCGGCCGGTCCGCGCAGACGTTCACCGTCGACGTCGTCGTGCGCTCCGGCGACACGCAGCGACGCGTGGTCGCCAGGGGTCAGGACATCTACGCCATCAGCGCACCCCTCGCCGTCGAAGCGGTCCATCGCATTCTCGGCGGTCGGACGAGGACGAGCGGCGTCGCCTCTGCCGGCGCCATCTTCGACGCGCCCGACTTCCTCCGCGCGCTCTCCGCGCACCTCACGCTCGAACGGCGCCACGAGTCTCGCGGGCCGCAGTTCGCCTGATCATGGCCCGGGTGGTCGGCGATCTCGCACTCGAGCGCTGATTCCAGGACTCGCTTCGTGAGCTGCTGCGGCAGGTCGCCGCTGCCGGTCAGCGGCGACCCGGCCGCCCGGGTCTGCTCGACCAGGTCTGCGTCGAAGATGTGCGGGTCGAGACTGGCGAAGAACTTGATTCATTCCAGAAAAGTGGACTATGTTCGTCACATGACGTCCGACTTCGAGACCCAGCTGCGGGCGGTCTCGTTGCGCGTCACCCGGCCCCGGTTGGCGGTGCTCGCCGCGCTGCGCGACCATCCGCACGTCGACACCGACACGGTGATCGCGCTGGTGCGGGCGGATCAGCCCACGGTCTCCCACCAGGCGGTGTACGACGTGCTCCGCGCGCTCACCGACGCCGGTCTGGTGCGGCGCATCCAGCCTGCCGGTGCGACCGCCCGGTACGAGTCGCGGGTGGGGGACAACCACCACCATGTCGTCTGCCGCTCCTGCGGCGCGATCGCCGACGTCGACTGCGCTGTCGGCGATGCCCCCTGTCTCACCGCCTCGGACGACCACGGGTTCGTGGTCGACGAGGCGGAGGTCGTCTACTGGGGCACCTGCCCCGACTGTGCGGCCGAACGCACCTCCCAGTGATCAGCCAGCTCGGAAGGAAGTAGATGAGCGACACCCAGGAGAACAGGCCCTCCAGCGCCCAGGGCGTGGACAAGAAGGAGGCGGCCGGCTGCCCGGTCGCGCACGACTCCGTGACCGCGCACGGCAGCGAGAGCGAGAACCCGGCGATCGACTCGCCGACCCCGAAGACCGGAGGTCGTCCGCGCACCAACCGGGACTGGTGGCCCAACCAGCTCGACCTCTCGGTGCTGCACGCCCACTCGTCCAAGGTCAACCCGCTGGGGCCGGACTTCAGCTACGCCAAGGAGTTCGCCAAGCTCGACGTCGAGGCCCTCAAGCGGGACATCACCGAGGTGCTCACCACCTCGCAGGACTGGTGGCCGGCCGACTTCGGCCACTACGGCGGCCTGATGATCCGGATGAGCTGGCACGCCGCGGGCACCTACCGCATCCACGACGGTCGCGGTGGCGCCGGTGACGGCGGCCAGCGGTTCGCTCCGCTCAACAGCTGGCCGGACAACGCCAACCTCGACAAGGCCCGCCGGCTGCTGTGGCCGGTCAAGCAGAAGTACGGCCAGAAGATTTCGTGGGCCGACCTGCTCGTGCTCGCCGGCAACGTCTCCCTGGAGTCGATGGGCTTCAAGACCTTCGGCTTCGGCTTCGGCCGGGAGGACGTCTGGGAGCCCGAGGAGATCTTCTGGGGTCCGGAGGACACCTGGCTGGGTGACGAGCGCTACGTCTCCGAGAAGGAGATGGCCGAAGGCGTCGGCGCGACCGAGATGGGTCTCATCTACGTCAATCCCGAGGGTCCCAACGGCAACGCCAACCCGGCCGCGGCGGCGCACTTCATCCGCGAGACCTTCGCCCGGATGGCGATGAACGACGAGGAGACCGTCGCCCTCATCGCCGGCGGCCACACCTTCGGCAAGGCCCACGGCGCCGGCCCCGCCGACGACCACGTGGGCCCCGAGCCCGAGGGCGCCCCGCTGGAGGCGCAGGGCCTGGGCTGGCTGAGCACGTACGGCACCGGCAAGGGCGGTGACACGATCACCAGCGGTCTCGAGGTGACGTGGACCGACCGGCCGACGCAGTGGAGCAACCGCTACTTCGAGATCCTCTTCGGCTTCGAGTGGGAGCTCACCACGAGCCCCGGCGGGGCCAAGCAGTGGGTCGCCAAGGACGCCGAGGCGATCATCCCGGACGCCCACGACCCGGCGAAGAAGCACAAGCCGACGATGCTCACGACCGACCTGGCGCTGCGCGTCGACCCGGCGTACGAGAAGATCTCGCGCCGCTTCCTGGAGAACCCCGACGAGTTCGCGCTGGCGTTCGCCAAGGCCTGGTACAAGTTGCTGCACCGCGACATGGGTCCGGTCAGCCGCTTCCTCGGGCCGTGGGTCGCGGAGCCCCAGCTGTGGCAGGACCCGGTGCCGGCCGTCGACCACGAGCTCGTGGGTGACGCCGACGTCGCCGCCCTCAAGGCGAAGGTTCTGGAGTCCGGGCTCACGACCGCCCAGCTGGTCTCCACCGCCTGGGCCTCCGCCGCCAGCTACCGGTCCACCGACAAGCGCGGCGGCGCCAACGGCGCCCGGATCCGGCTCGAGCCGCAGCGCAGCTGGGAGGTCAACCAGCCCGAGCAGCTCGCGACGGTCCTGGCCACCCTCGAGGGCATCCAGCGGGAGTTCAACGCCGCCGGTGGTGCGAAGATCTCGCTCGCGGACCTCATCGTGCTGGCCGGCTCGGCCGCCGTCGAGAAGGCGGCGCGCGACGCCGGCGTCGAGGTGACCGTGCCGTTCCGCCCGGGCCGCACCGACGCCAGCCAGGAGCAGACCGACGTCGAGTCCTTCCGGGTCCTCGAGCCGCGCGCCGACGGGTTCCGCAACTACCTGCGGTCCGGCGAGAAGACCCAGCCGGAGGTGCTGCTCGTCGACCGCGCCTACCTGCTCAACCTGACCGCGCCCGAGATGACCATCCTCCTCGGCGGCCTGCGCTCCCTCGGGGCCAACGCCGGCGGCAGCCGGCACGGCGTCCTCACCGACCGGCCCGGCGTGCTCACCAACGACTTCTTCACCAACCTGCTCTCCCCGGGCACCCGGTGGAAGGCGTCGGAGTCGGACGAGCACGTGTACGAGATCCGGGACCTGGCCACCGATGAGGTGAAGTGGACCGCCACCGCGGTCGACCTCATCTTCGGCTCCAACTCCCAGCTCCGGGCCCTCGCGGAGGTCTACGCCAGCCAGGACGCGCGCGACAAGTTCGTGGGCGACTTCGTCGCGGCCTGGACCAAGGTCATGGAACTCGACCGGTTCGACCTCGCCTGACCCGGCTCCAGCCGACGAGCCCCGGTCGATCCACCAGCGATCGACCGGGGCTCGCCTGCGATGGGATTCGGTCATCTGGGGCGGGCATCACCGCTGGCCGGGCGAGTCTGGCCTGCTCCTTGAGTGATCCCTTCAGGCCGGGTATGGCGCCGAGTTGCGTGCCGCACCCAGGGCGGCGGCCCACCAGGCGAGCTGGTCCAGCAGGGTTTTGGCATATCCGGGCGCCTGGGGGTCCAGCGGCCGACCGTCTTCCCACGCTGTGCGGTAGTTCGGGAACGCCAGACCATCGCGGATTGTCACGGCGTGCAGTTCGGTGAGCACGTTCTCCAGGTGGAGGACAGCGTGGCGCCCGCCAGCCGCACCCCCGTAGCTGACGAAAGCGACGGGCTTGGCCGTCCACTGGGTGAAGTGCCAGTCGATGGCGGCCTTCAGGGACGCGGGGTAGCTGTGGTTGTACTCCGGCGTGACCATGATGAATGCGTCCGCGTCCGTGAGGTGGGACGTCAAGGACGCCATTTCGTCGGGGCGCGGGTACGAGTCGCCGGCGAACTTCGGTGAGGCTGCCGGCAACGACAGCGGGATCTCGGCGTCGGCGAGATCGACGACGTCGATGTCGAACCCGCCGTGCTCGCGCGCTTGGTCGGCGACCCAGGAGGCGACGACAGGCCCGAACCGGCCCTCTCGAACGCTCCCGATGATGATGACCAACTTGTGCTTCTCGCTCATGGGCTCCACGGTCCATCGTCCGGACGTCGGCAACCAGACCGGGCGCAGGCTGGCCCTCGTGGGGCCACCCTGCGGGGTTCGATGCGCCGGGGAGACCGCGCTAGGCTCCCGAACATGAGCACGCCGCTGGGCGACTTCATCCGCGCCAAGCGCGACACCATCCAGCCGGAATCGTTCGGACTGCCTGATCGTGGCCGCCGTCGGTCTCCTGGGCTACGACGCTCAGACCTCGCCGCGCGCGCCAGGATCAGCGTCGAATACCTCACCCGCATCGAGCAGGGACGAGACCGTAACCCGTCCCCTGCGGTGGTCAATGCTCTTGCGGACGCCTTGAGCCTCGATGCCGCCGAACGCAATCACCTGCGCCACCTCGCCAAGATCACCGGTGGAGGGTGCGCAGGGCGCGGGCGGCCGGCCCCGCCCAACCGCCAGGTCCGGCCCACCGTGTTGGAGACCCTCCGACTCCTTGAGCCCGGCATCGCATTCGTCACGAACCGCCTGGGAGACGTGCTCGCATACACGCGCGAGTTCGAGCTGCTGATGCGTGGGATCGGGCTGCTCGAGAGCGGGACGCCGAACCTGACGCGCTACGTGTTCACCAATCCGCACGCCCGGATCTTCTTCCCGGACTGGGACCAGGTGGCCGACGAACGAGCGTTCGAACTGTGGCTCGGGCCGTCTGCGGAGACCTCCGAATGGTTCAGGGCCGAGCTCGCCCCGCTGGCCGGCAAGGAGTTCACCCGACGACTCAACCGCCACCTGCCCCCACCGCACGTCCCGCTTCGGGTCAACCACCCCATTGCGCACGAGCTTCGGTGGCAGCGAGAGAAGCTCGAGTTGCCGAAAAACGACGCACAGGAGCTGGTCGTTCTCCTGCCCGCTGATGACGCGACGGCGCGGGCCATGGAGCGGCTGCGTCACCAACCCGACCGTATTCTTCGCGCGGTTGTTTAGCTCATGGCATTGGCCCTTCGCCCATTACCCGCTACCGACTGGCCCTTGCCGAAAAAGGTGAGGGCAGGCGCGGCCCGTCAGGCGAGCAATCCGGAACTGCTGACGCACGTCACGCTCGAAAGGTCTCGTCCGGGACCAGTACCGCACCCCGGGTCGCCGAGCCGTTCGGCCATCAGGGCTCGCAGGTCGTCGCGGACCGCGTCGGCGTCCCGCACCGCCCGTTACAACAGGCGTCGCATCGCATCCGGGCGGCATGTCCGGCCTGGTGAGTGAGCTGCCGAAACGTCGTGACCTCAAGATCGATGGCCTTGTGGTGCGGCTCGACCCGCTCGAACCTGCCCGCGAAACGAGGCGAGTACCTTGTCCGCGCCCTGTCCCGTCCGGTGGCGTCTACGCTGTTACCGAGAAGGGCGGATCATGATCGTTACATGGTGCCGGGCACTGACGCCTTCCTTGTCCGGGGTCGGCCGATGAGCGCAGTCGCATTCCTCAACATCGCCATGCACGGGCACATCAACCCGACGCTGCCGATCGTGGCCGAGCTTGTTCGTCGTGGCCACTCCGTCACCTACCACACGACGCCCGCCTATTCAGAAAAGATCGCGGCCACCGGCGCGCGAGTGCTCCTCTACTCCGGGGATGACATACCGCTTTCCGGCCCGCCAACGCCGGTCACGCTGATGGAGCAGCTTGCGCGCACCGCCGTACGCGTGCTGCCCGCCGTCCTCACCGATCTGCGCGGCGCCCGGCCCGATCTGATCGTGCACGACTCCGCCTGCCTGTGGGGGCCGGTGGCCGCCCGGGAACTCGACGTGCCGGCGGCGTCGTCGTTCACCACGTTCGCGTTCAACCGGCACGTGCCCAGCCCCACCCGCGGCTCCTGGGAGTTGCTCGCCGCGGCGGCGGCCCTGCCCCGCCCCGCCGGGGGATACCTGAGGTCGCGCTGGGAGCTGCGCCGCCGGTACGACACCCGTGGGATACCCCTGGTCGACCTGGCGAACATCCGTCAGCCGCTCAACCTGGTCTACACCTCGCGGGCGTTCCACCCCGAGGCCGACAGCTTCGACCAGTCCTACCGGTTCGTCGGACCGAGCACCGGCGCCCGCCCAGCCGACTCGTCGTTCCCGGTCGACCGGCTGCGGGACCCGGTGCTGTACGCCTCGCTGGGCACGGTGTTCGGCGCCGACCCCCGGCTGCTGCGCAGCTTTGCCGACGCGCTCGCCCCGCTGGGTGGCACCGTGATCGTCGCCACCGGACCCACCGATCCCGCCGCGCTCGGTCCGCTGCCGGCGAACGTGATCGCCCACCGCTCCGTACCGCAGCTGGAGGTGCTGTCCCGCGCAGCGCTGTTCATCACCCATGGCGGGGTGAACAGCGTCAACGAGGCTCTGGACGCCGGCGTCCCGATGCTGGTGGTCCCGCAGGGCGCTGACCAGTCGTTGGTGGCTTCCCGCATCGTCGAGCTCGATGCCGGCCTCGCGATCCGCACCGAGGACGTCAACGCGGAGGTCGTGCGCGCCCTCGCCCGGCGCCTGCTCGACGAGCCCCGATTCCGGGCCGCCGCGAGCACCCTGCGGGTCGCCCAGCGCGAGGCAGGCGGCTATTCGCGCGCCGCCGACGAACTCGAGCGCTATGTGCAGCAGACCGGCCGGGTCACTCAGCCGGTCTCTGCCGATCTGCCACCGCAGGGCTGACCGATGTCCCCCCTCGTCGCCATCCTGCTGCTGTTCGCCGGGCTGTCCGAAGCCGCCGGGCGTCTCGTGCCCGTGGTGGCACGCCTGTCTGGCGTGTCGCGCACCAGGGTGGTCGGGTTGATGCTGGCCGGCGCCGTGGTCGACGGCGCGGTATTCGCGCTCTGGCCACTGTCCGCGTGGACCCTTGCCGAGCTGGTGCTGCCCACCGCACCGTCCGACGAGGCCGCGCTGGTCTGGACACCAGGCCTGGTTGCCCCGCTGCTGCTTGCCGCAGTCCTCGCGTTCCCGCTGCTCGGGCCGCTGCTGCACCTGCTGCTCATGGTGGGAGTGGGGGCCGGCCTCGCTGGTGCGCTCGCCACGGTGGCCGGGGTCGGCTGGTGGGATGCCGCCGGCTGCGTAGCCATCGCGGGAGTCGGGCTCGGCGTCGCCGTCGAGGGCATCCGCCGCCTGGTCGTGAGGCTCAACAGGCCAAGAGCACCGGAGCCGCAAACATGATCGAGCTTGCGCTCCTGCTGCTGCTCGGCGGGATCGGACTGGTCCTGCTCGCCGAAGCTCTGCTCGCCCGCTACGAGGTGCTGGTCTATGCCGCGGGCTGGCGGACTCCCACCATCGCACGCCCCAAGGGCATGCCCCCCGCCCGGGGCGCGGACCCGGACCGCCCCCCGGACGCATACCTGGTCTATCTGGACGGTATCGGGAAACGCCGCTTCCACGACACCCGCGACGGCGGCCGACTGGTCAAGTCCCTGATCGACGGGGCGCCGGAGCTCAGGGTGCTGGGCCAGGTGCAGCCCTACTCCCCGCTGGCCCTTCCGCTCGCCGACCGGCCGGTGTGGGTATGGCTGCGCCGCCACATCGGGCTGGTGCTGTTCCTGCACAACGTGATGCAGATCTTCGTCGCCGCCGACCGCCGGTACCGTCCCCTGTACAACCGCGCCGTCGGCTCGCAGATCGCCACTCAGCTCCGGCTCGCCGGTTACCGGCGTGACAGCGGGATCCCCGTGGTGATGCTCAGTTACAGCGGCGGCGCCCAGGTCGCCACCGGCGCGGTGGACGAATTGTGGTCCCAGCTGCGCTCCCCGCTCTGGCTGATCACTCTGGGCGGGTTCCACAACGGCGCCAACGACATCAGCCACGCCCAGCACCTCGACCGGCTCACCAGTGCCGGCGACCGGATCGAGCGAGTCAGCAACTGGATGTTCCCGCAGCGGTGGCGGCTGTTCCGGTGGAGCGGTTGGAACCGGGCTGACCGGGCAGGGAAGATCACGGTGCACTGGCTCGACCCGGCCACCCATGTCGGTCCGCGCAGCTACATCAGCCCGGAGGCTCGGCTACCCGATGGCCGCAGTTACCTCGACCGCACAGCCGACACCGTGATCGCGCTGATCCGGGATCGCCTCAGCGCGACTGCGAGAACCGACGACCCGCTGTCTTGAACGGACGAGGCCGGTGACCTGAAGGGTCGTCATCTGGCGTCTCTCCCTTGATCGGTCGATCACCCGTTATTCGTACGGTCGCGGTATTCCGCTCGCAGATCGCCATTGGCCGTGTGTGGCGCGCAGTCACGGGTAAAGCGCAGCATGCGTCAACAGGTGCCACGGCGCCGAGACCTGAAGCGGAGTCCCGGCTCGCGCTGGGAGCGGTTCGTGCGGGCGGGTGGAGGGGGTGCCGCCGAGGACCGGCTCGTCCAACGGCTCAAGGTGCGAGAGCGGGCGGTCCGGGTGTACGGCGGAGGCATCGTGGCCCTACAGGCGGGCATCGCCGCGGTAACCGCCTGGCTGCTGTCGCACGAACTGACCGGCAATCCCAGTCCCGTGTTCGCTCCGCTCGCTGCGGTCGGGACTTTGGCCGTGTCGGTAGGGCAGCGGGTACGGCGGATCGTCGAGCTGGTCGTGGGCGTGGCGCTGGGGGTGCTGGTTGGGGATGCGCTGCTGTCTCTCATAGGCATCGGGCCCTGGCAGCTCGGCCTGGTTGTCGTGATGTCGATCCTCACAGCCTTTGCACTCAGCAGTCGGGCGGCGGTGGTGATCCAGACGGCGAGCACCGCAGTACTGATCACCACATTGAGCCCGCAGGCCCCGAACGTGGAGTTTTCCCGGTTCGTCGACGCGCTGCTCGGCGGTGGTGTCGCACTGGCCACGGCGATCCTCTTGCCGGTCAACCCGTTGAGAGTGGTCAGGCGTGCTGCCGGACCGGCACTGCGAACGCTGGTCGAACAACTGACGGAAACGGCAGCGGCGTTGTGCGAGCGTGATATCGAGCGGGCGATCCGTGCTCGGGACCGACTGCGCGGTAACCAGGAGGAACTCAGGGTATTGCGGGAGGCGGTGGCGGGCGCACGGGAGGTTACCCGGTTGTCTCCGTTGTCATGGCGGCACCGGCACGGCGTGCTCAGTCACTACGCCCGAACCGCCGAACCGTTGGAGCGGGCGATGGGCAACAGCGGGACAATGATCCGTCGAGCCGTCACTGTCATTGAGGACAAGGAGCCGGTCCCGGCGGCAATGATCAACGCGATTCTCGCTCTTGCCGGGACGGTGCGGATACTTCGGGATGAGTTTGCGGCTCGACGTGAGCCGCACGATGCGCGGGCGAAAGCCCTGCACGCCGTTCAACATGCCGGCGCAGCGTACGGGGATGACATTGGTTTCTCCGGGACCGTCGTCCTCGCCCAGATACGCACCACGGCCAGCGACCTGCTCGTCGCGTCCGGTCTCTCTCAGGCGGAAGCCAACAGGCGGGTCCGGTGCGCCTTCGGCAGGCTGCCGGATCCGTCGCAACAAGCCCGGCGAAGCGGGCCTACCGGCAATAGCGCCGATCATCCGCGCCTGACGCCGGATGCGTCGGCCGGGCGGCTGTGATCCGGTAGCCCGCCACCGGCCTGGAGCAGCCCGCCACCGGCGTGGAAAGCAGACCCCGACGCCTGGGCGTCAGGGACTGGGCCTGACCGGGGAGGCCGGGGCGTCGACTTCATCGTCCGGCCGGTGGGTCGGCCGGATGAGGCTCTGGATCCATCGGCTTGCGGAGGCGCTCGACCAGATCGCGCGCCGCCTCGATGTACGGCTCGTCGGACTCGCGGGGCCCGTGTCCCTTGATCGGTGGTGGGACGCTGTCGCTGGGTGGGACGACCACGTCGCTCGGGTCTCGGAGGCGGCGGTCCACCGTTGCCGCGGGGCCGGTGACGGTGAGCGGCTCGTCTTGCCGGTGGGCGGAGAAGACCCATCCGCCGATCGGGTCGGTGTCGCGCCACAGGTTCAACCATCGCCAGCCGACTCGACCACCCACCTCGTGCAGCATGGCGTCGTCGACGTAGGCGGGGAAGAGGCGGGCGTAGAGCCGCCGCAGTGGTGAGCCGTAGGTGAGCAGGGCGACCCGGCCGCTGACGTGGGGCGGCAGTTGGAGAACGGTGGCGGTGACCAGCACGGAGCCGTGGCTGTACCCGGCGATCAGGACGGCGTTGCCGCTTTCGACCAGGTAGGTGATGCGTCGTACCAGCTCCGGCACGGCCCGTTCGGCGTAGCAGGGCGGCGCGAAGGGGTGGGCGGCGCGGGGCCAGAAGGTGGCCAGGTCCCAGAGCACGCCGACGTGGCGCCGGAACCCGGCGGTCCGGTAGGCGAAGATTCCGCCGATGACCAGACTGAGCATGGTCGCCGCGATCAGGTAGCTGCCCACCCCGATGCCGAAGTTGACCAGGCCGGCCGGCACCCCGACATTCCGCTCGATCACGGCGCCCGGATACAGCCCGAGCAGGTCCAGTGCGGCGGTTGCCGCGCCGAGTCCGGCGAGGCAGGCGTAGACCACGCCCAGCGGCATCAGCCATTCGGTGAACCGGGCCCGGACGATCGCCTGCTGCACCTGCCGCAGCCGGGGCGCGGCCTCTGCCGGCGGGTCCGGGAAGTCGCGTGCGACGATCGCCGCCGCCGCGCGGGAGCGATCGCGCCGGGAGATCAGGGTCAGCACGCCGGCGACGAGCAGCGTGATCAGCGCCGCCCGGAAGAAGCCGTAGATCGCCCAGGTGTACGCAGCTGGTGAGCGGGGGACCAGGTCTTGTGGGGCTGATGCGGTGCGGTCCAGGTAGTCGGCCACCCGGTGGACGAGTTCGGCGGAGAACGCCACCGCGAGACCCGCGGCCGCGGTCGCGGTCGCCAGCGCGCCCAGCCCGAGGAGCGGCGGGTGACCCGGCTGCCGGTCCGGGCGCCACAGCAGCGCGAAGGCCAGGGCGGCCAGCAGCCCGGCATGAGCGACGAACAGCCAGGTGAGGGTCGAACCGTAGCCGGGCAGGCCACCCCCCTCCTGCCAGCGCGTGGGGCTGGTCAGGACGTGGGCGCAGACCGCGACGGTGAGACCGACGGCGATCGTCCGCAGCAGGCGGGCGGCACCGTCGAGTCGCCGGTTCGCGGGGGCCCGGTCGATCAGCGGGGGAGTGCAGAGCAGGGCCACACAGGTGGCCAGGAGGCCTCCCGTTGCCACCGCCAACACGACGGTGATGGCTGAGGCGCCCTGTGCGGCCCGAGCGGCGAGCAGGCTGCCGTCCAGTGTCGCGAACGCCGTAGCGATGTGGATCGAGCGCAGCCGTCCCACCAGTGGCTCGGCGTCCCACTGGCCGACCGTGCTGAGCGGGTGCCCGGACACCGTGCGGTCCGGCGCGCGGAACGCCGTGAACGACCGTCCCGGGCGCGTGCTGACCCACCAGATCACGCCGATGGCGGCGGCCGGCACCAGCGTCAGCACCGCCAGCCGCAACCCGGTGGGACGTTCACCCAGCCAGGACAGCCAGCTACGACCAGTCAGACAGGCCGAGGAGGACATGCACTGCCAGGCGATCAGGTCCAGCGCGACGCCGACGGCGGCAAGCACGTAGAGGGCGGTCAGGGTGAGGCCCAGCACCCGGCACAGGGACCTGACCACCGCGTCGGAGGCCGCGTTTCCCGGGCGCATCCAGATCGCCACGTTGAGCAGCAGGAACGGCAGCAGGAACAGCAGCGACAGGGTCCGAACCACGGTGCCGGAGGGCAGGTCACTCCACCGGTACGCCTCCAGGGTCACCCCGCCCGGGCCGCTGACCTTCGCGCAGCAGCCGGGTTGTGGCCGGTAGAAGCCCGCGCTGCGATCCCCCGCGACCTGCTGCACGTGCGGTCGGCCCAACACCTGGTTCGCACCTGCGGCGGCGATCCCGTGCACGCGCAACTCCACCACGTCGTTCGGCGTCGCCGGCCCGCTCACCCCCGCTGGTTCATCCGACATCGACCCTCCGAGACATCTCGGCAGTCCCACCGCAGGTGGCGGGCTGAGGATGGTCTCGCCAGCCGAGTGGAAGGCGGGTCTACCCCACCCGACCGGCTCTAACCCTGGGAGGCGGGACCAGTGCCCCCCGGCACGACCACCGGGCCCGCCGATGCCACGCGGTCAGCGACGGGCAACCCCGGCGCCTGCCTCGCCACCGGTGCGCCGCGCAGCCACAACGCCAGACCGAGCGACGACGTCGACCGGCGAGACGACGACCACCTTGACGGACGTGGCCGTCGACGCGAGGTCGACGGCCACGTCCACCCGGTCGTTCCGCGTCCGGCGCTGAGCACTCCGTAGCGGCCGGGGTTGCGGCGGGGAGGCGTTCCGAACGTGGAACGCCTCCCCGACACGTCAGCGGATCACTCGATCGCGTACGTCGGTCAGCGAGTCTTCCGCTGCGTCCCGATGGTGGGCTGGGTGGTGTCGCCGATGACGGATTGGGCGGTGGTGGTGTCGGTCCACCCCAGCCGGTGCACGGCACGGATCTGCAGGGTGTGCGCGCCGGGCGTGACCGTGACCGTGGCGGAGCGGGCGGTGCCCGCCGTGGTGGCCACCACCTTCCCGTCCACCAGCACCTCGAACCTGTTGATGAGGTGACTCGCCGTGCCCACCGACCAGGAGGCGGAGAAGGTGCCCCGGGTGTGGTAGGTGGTGCCGGACCTGCGGCCGGTGAGGCCGGCGAGTGCCAGCCCGGAAACCTTGGCCGCCCTGGTCCGGATTCCGCTCAGCTGGGCGTAGAGCGAGTCGCCCGGACACTCCGTCGCCACCGCGTCGCGGTGACCGGAGATGCGGTTCATCACCACGGACTCACCCTGGTCGTACTTGCCGTCGACCGCGGACACCAGGGTCACCTTGCCGTACGGGTCGTTGCCGTACTGGCCGAGCTTGTACGCCGCGACGTGCGCGACGGCGTCCTGGACGACGGTCGGCGCGCCGGAGGTGATGTACGTCCCGAGCACGGCGATCGCGGCGGTGTTCGTGTTGAAGCCGTAGGTGTGCGCCCCGGTCACCGGCTTGTCGATGCCGCCCTTGCGGCCCTCGAAGACCACGCCGCACTTGTCGACCAGGAAGTTGTAGCCGATGTCGTTCCAGCCGTTGCTCTTGACGTGGTAGACCTCGATGCTGCGGACGATGGCGGCCGAGTCGCTGCAGCTGTAGGTGTTGGTGCCGGCGGTGTGGTGCACGAAGAACGCATTGACCGCGGTTCCGTACGTCGGGGGGCTCAGCACGATCGACTCGTCGGCCTTCCACCCCGCGCGGGTGACCACCTTCGGTGCGTGGATCGGGTTGGGGGGCGTGCTGGGGCTGGGCGACGCGGTGGGTGCATTGGTGGTGGGCGCCGGCGCGGAGGTGGTGGTCGGCGCGGGCGCGGTGGTGTCGGTCGGCGCTGGGGCGGTGGTTTCGGCCGGCGCCGTCGTGGTGTCGGTGGGCGCGGGCGCAGTTGTCGTGGTGTCGGTCGGCGCCGGCTCGGTCGTCGTGGCGTCGGTCGGCGCCGGGTCGGTGGAGGTGGGTTCCAGCGCCTGCACCTCGGCGACCGGCTGGAGGCGCTGTGGGCGGAGCTGCGGGGCACCGGCCGCGGTGGCCTTGCGGCGCTTCGGCTGGCCCGGGTCGACAAGCTCCAGGCGCAGTCCGGCGGGCAGCCGGTCGCTGCCGCGGCCGCCAGCGGTCTTGGCGCGTACCTCGACCGCGTCGGAGGGACCGACCCACAGCGGGTCGGTGCTGCCGCGCGCCTTGCCGGAGGTCGCTTCGGCACCGGGCTCCGGGCCGAAGTGGTTGTGCACCTCCAGCGGCAGCCAGCCGGACCAGCCGCCGCCGACGGCCCGAGTCCGGACGGAAATGGTGCCCTCGAAGTCGATCTTCGGGTTCGCCCAGGTCACCCCGACCATGGCGAAGCGGTCGGTCTCCCGTTGCGCGATGGCCACCTCTCGGTCGTCGGCGGCCGGGAAGTCCACGGTGTGCAGCGCCGTGGTGACCGGCCCGTCCGCGGCTGCCCACTCGGCCCCGTGCTCGCCGAGGCCGACCACGACCAGGCCGGCCGTTCCGGCCACGGCGGTGGCCACCAGCGCGGCCCCGATGCCGGCCGTCCGGCGGCTCCAGCGGATCCCCGTCAATCTCACAGCTGAGTCCCTCCGTAATGATCTTCCGGAGGGCTCAGCGCAACCAAGGCCCGGGGCGTTACTTGCTCAAGCCGATGCGGTGCGGTGCCGCTGACGCTGAGGCGGCCCCAAGTGGAAGTTCGCCAGGTGGGTGGGGCCCTTGGCAGTCACCGCAGCCCGGTCACCGCGGCGTAGGCGGAGGTGACGAAGGGGCAGCCCGGCGGCCACGTGCCAGCGTCAGTCCACCGAGGATCGTGGCGATCAGTCCCACGACCAGGGCCACGTAGGCCCCGCCTCGCCCGTTGCCGGTGCCGATGCCGCTGTCGGAGGTGGCCACGACCAGCCCGCCGAGGGCCATGCCGATCAGTCCCGCCGCCAGGGCCGTGGTCGCTCCGAGTCGTCCGTTACCGGTGCCGATGCGACTGCGGGAGCGCGCCAGGGACAGCCCGCCGATGATCACGCCGGTCAGCCCCAGCACGGCGGCCAGCGATGCCCCGAGTCGCCCGGCGCTCATGGTGTAGACACCGGCGGCGGCCGGCTGGGCCGAGACGTGCGCGGCCGCCGGTGCGGCAGGTCCGATCCCCCCGAGCAGGGCGGCTGCGCCGGCGGCAAGCGCCAGTCGGACCGACTTCCCGGTTGCTGACGAACTCATGTCCATCCCCTCCGTCGTGCGTCTCGTTTCCGAGGTTCGATGTCGCCTGATCATCTCGCCGGGCGCACCGCCGGTCGTCCCGCAGCCGCAGGCACTTCGGGCTGCTGCAGGTGGCGCATCCGGCTGCTGCGGACGCCGCAGGCACCGGGGTGCTACTGCGTGTGCGGTAGGCGGCTGCTCGTCAGTGAGGAGGAGTCGCCCGCGGCAAGCTCCGGATAATGTGCGGCGATGTACACAGGACGGTCCGACGTTCCGACCGGTGTCCGAGAGTGGGCGGTCGCCGTTGGCGTGGCGGCGACGCTGCTGGTCGTCGGGCTGTCCGGGAACCGCTCCGCCACGGATGCCGACCTGCTCGGGTACGGGCTGCTGGTGGCCGGTGGCCTCGCGCTGGCCGCGTGCCGCCGGGCTCCGGTTCCCGTCCTGGCCGTCACCGGGCTGTGCGCGGTGGGTTACCAGGCGATCGGTTTTGACGTGCCCGCCGTCGCGTTCCTGATCGCGGTGTACGGCGCCGTGCGGGCGGGGCACCGTCTGGTCACGGTCGTGGCGGCGGTGATGATGCTGGCCGCTCTGCCGCTCGCGGCCCTCGCCCTGCCACAGGACATGTCCGTGGGCGAGGCGCTCACCCGGGCCCGGGGTGCCCTCGAGTTGGCATGGCTCATCGCTGCCGGTGCCGCTGGTGAAGCGCTGCGGCAGGCCGAGCGGCGCGCGGACGAAGCGGAGCGCACCCGGGAGGAGGCCGCGCTGCGCCGCGCCAACGAGGAGCGGCTGCACATCGCGCGGGAGTTGCACGACTCGCTCACCCACCAGATCTCGGTCATCAAGGTGCAGGCCGGAGTCGCCGTCCACCTGGCCCGCAAGCGGGGAGAACGGGTGCCCGAAGCCCTGCTGGCGATCCAGGAGGCCGGTCGTGAGGCGGCCCGGGAACTACGGGCGACCCTGGAGGCGCTGCGTGACGACGGTGAGGCTCCGCGGCATGGGCTCGCCCATGTCCCGGAACTGGTGGAACGGGCCCGCATGACCGGCCTGCACACGACGTTGACGATCGAAGGACAGCAGCGTGACGTGCCGGCCGCCGTGGACCGGACCGCCTACCGGATCGTCCAGGAGTCGCTCACCAACATCGCCCGTCACGCCTCCGCCGCCACGGCGTCTGTCGTGATCGACTACCGTCCGCACCGCCTGGCCATCCGAGTCGACGACGACGGCACGGCCACGCCGGACACCGGCGCGATCCCCGGCGTCGGGCTGCTCGGGATGCGCGAACGAGTCACCGCCCTCGGCGGTCGGCTGCGCGCGGAACCACGCCACGAGGGCGGATTCACCGTCCGAGCGGAGCTCCCCGTGGATCGAACATCATGATCCGTCTCCTGCTGGTCGACGACCAGCCGCTGCTTCGCAGCGGATTCCGCGCCCTCCTCGACGCCGAGGACGACATGGAGGTGGTGGCCGAGGCCGCTGACGGGAAGGAGGGTCTGGCGCTCGCCAAGGAACACCTGCCCGACGTCGCGCTCATCGACATCCAGATGCCGGTCATGGACGGCATCGAGGCGACCCGGCGCATCGCGGCGGACCCGACCCTGGCCCGCGTGCACGTCGTCGTGCTGACCAACTACGGCTTGGACGAATACGTCTTCGATGCGCTGCGGGCCGGCGCCGCCGGGTTCCTCGTCAAGGACATCGAGCCGGCGGACTTCCTGCACGCCGTACGGGTCGCCGCGCGCGGCGACGCCCTGCTCGCACCGTCGATCACCCGTAAGCTGATCGACCGGTACGTCACCGAGCCGCTCCGCATGACTGCCGACACGGTCCTGAAGGAGCTGACCAACCGCGAACGCGAGGCCGTCACCCTGGTCGCGCAGGGCCTGTCCAACGACGAGATCGCCGACCGCCTGGTGATCAGCCCGCTGACCGCGAAGACCCACATCAACCGGGCCATGGCCAAGCTCCATGCGCGTGACCGCGCCCAACTCGTGGTTCTCGCCTACGAATCCGGCCTGGTCGCCCCACGCAACCGCTGACCTCGGCGCGCCGCGCGCCGCAGCCTGTTCTTTGGCGGCGGGGTCGCGCAGCCTCTTCCGCGATGCCGCGCCACCGGGCAGGGTGGGGGTCGTCATGCGAACTTGACCAAGGTTCAGTTCGACTCCTTCGCTTGAGAGTGCGGTGACATGAAGCATCGGTCCTGGTGGGGATGGGGACGGGCGGACCAGGCGTTGTCCGACGCGGAGTGCGCCGCGCTGGCCGCTCAGCTTCCGGGGCTGCCGGCGGAACCGCTGCCCGCGCCGGACCTGACCCGGCTCACCCTCGCGCCCCCGCGCATCACCCCACCAGCCGCCCAGGCTCACCGCTTCTCCGCCGCACCGACGGACCGTGCCGCGCACACCTACGGCAAGGCCTACCGGGACGTCGTCCGCGCCCTGTACGGCGACCTGACCGGCGCACCCGACCTGGTGGCATATCCGCGCACCGAGGCGGAGATCGTGGACGTGCTCGACTGGGCGGGAAGCAGTGGGGTGGCCGTCGTCCCGTACGGCGCGGGCAGTTCGGTGGTCGGCGGCGTGGAGTACCGCCCCGGCGGGACCAGCGCCGACCATCGCGGAGTCGTGTCCCTGGACCTCACCGCGATGGACCGCGTCCTGGAGGTGGACCCGGTCAGCCGCGCCGCCCGTATCCAAGCCGGCGCGCGGGGTCCGGTGCTCGAGGATCAGCTGCGCCCGCACGGGCTGACGCTGCGGTTCTTTCCGCAGAGCTTCGAGTACTCCACTCTCGGCGGCTGGCTGGCCACCCGAGCCGGCGGGCACTATGCCACGCTGTACACCCACATCGATGACCTGGTGGAGTCGATGCGCGTGGTGACGCCGGTCGGGGTCGGGGAGTCCTGGCGACTGCCCGGCTCGGGGGCGGGCCCCTCCCCGGACCGCCTCTTCCTCGGCTCCGAGGGCACTCTCGGGGTGATCACCGAGGCGTGGATGCGGCTGCAGGACAGGCCGTGCCACAAGGCGTCGGCGACCGTGGCCTTCGATGACGTCACCGCAGCCATGGAGGCCGTACGGGCGATCGCCCAGTCCGGTCTGCACCCGGCCAACTGCCGGCTCCTCGACCCCGGCGAAGCCTTCCTGTCCGGCGCCGCACGCAACGGCGCGGCGGTACTCGTGGTGGGTGTGGAGTCCGCCCACCACCCCGTCGACTCGCAGCTCGCCCAGCTCCTCACGATCGCCCGTGACCACGGCGGCAAGCCCCGCAGCGCCGGCGACGCGGGCGACGGGATGGACCGCGCCGCCGAGGCCTGGCGCTCGTCCTTCCTGCGCATGCCGTACGTCCGCGACGGGCTGGCCCGGATGAGCGCGATCGTCGAGACGTTCGAGACGGCCTGCACCTGGGACCGCGCCGCCGAGCTGTACGAGACCGTGCGGGCGGACGTCGGAGCGGCCATCGAGAAGGTCACCGGGGCACCCGGCATCGTCAACTGCCGGTTCTCGCACGTCTACCCGGACGGTCCCGCGCCCTACTTCACGGTCATCGCGGCCGGGCGGCGCGGGCAGGAGCTGGCCATGTGGGACGACATCAAGGTCGCTGCCATGGAAACCCTCACCCGGCTGAACGCCACCGTGACGCATCACCACGCCGTGGGCCGGGATCACCGGCCCGGTTACGACCGGCAGCGCCCGGAACCGTTCGCGATCGCGTTGCGCGCGGCCAAGGCGGCGCTCGATCCGCACAACGTGCTGAACCCCGGCGTCCTCGTCGGCTGAGCACACCGACATCTGCACCAGCACCGTCCCGGTCAGCACCCGGCCCGGCCGGTCAGACTGGCGGCGGTCACCCGGGCGAACGCCTCTGGGTTGTCGAGCATGACGTTGTGCCCGGCGTTCGGCACCGTCAGCACTCTCACCCCGGCGGCGGTGAGGCCGTCCGGGTCCCGGACCGGGGAGCCCTGCTCGCCCTTGATGAACGTGCGGGGGATCGGTAGGCGCACCAGCATGTGCCGCATGGTGGGTCGGGTCGCCGCGACCAGATGCGCCGCGCTGCGTTGCAGGCCGACCGGATCGGCGAGCCGCATGGTGGCGGCCCACTGCGGTCCGACCCGGTCGAGGGTTTCGGCACGACCGCCGGCCAGGAACTCGGCCTCGGTGTACGTGTTGATGCCGCTGCCGCCCGCCTTCGGTGCCGGGCTCGGCTCCAGGTTGGCCTCGACCAGCACCAGCCGGCCGACGAGGTCGGGCCGCTGGTCGGCGAGCACGATCGCCACCCCGCCGCCCATGCTGTGCGCCACCACATCCGCCGCTCGGACCCCCGCGCTGTCCAGGGCCGCGGCGAGGGTGGCGGCGTGCTCCTCCAGCGTGTAGCCGAAGTCGACCGGTCGATCGCTCAGCCCGTGGCCGAGCAGGTCGACGAAGAGTGACCGGTGCCCGGCCAGGTCGGGGTGGGTGGCCACCGGGACGAAGTACGGCGCGGACATGGCCCCCAAACCGTGCAGGTACACCCCGACCGGCTCGCCGCCGGACACCTCCACCCACCGCATCCGAGCCCCGCCCGGACCCACCGTCGCGTCACGCATCCGCCGGACGACACCTCCGCGCGCAATATCTCGGCCTGTGGGGACAGCGGAACGGGCCTACCCCGCGTACATCTCCTCGAACCTGCCGTGCGGTGGCGTGCTGGACGCCGTACCTCCCGTCAGGTGGCGCGGCGGCAGCGGTCGGCCAAGTCTCGGATCGCGGCGACCAGTTCGGGCGGGTCGGTCACCGTGAAGTCGACGCCGACCGAGGTGACCATCCACGCCAGGTCCTCAGCTGAGTCGGCGCCGAGATGCAGCAGGCAGTTTTCGTCATCGACCGGCTCCACTGCGCCCATCCCCGGCCACACCAGGCCGGCCACTCGCTCGGCGGAGCGGTGCAGGACCACGGTCGCCCGTACCCGCCACGGCCCGGTGGACAGCTGCCGCGCCAGGTACGCGGCCACGTCGCCGTCCGGTGGTTCCCGGGGTGCGAAGCGCGGGCCGGTCGGCGTGCGGGTGCGCAGCCGGTCGACCCGGAAGCTGCGCCAGTCGTCCCGGGTGGTGTCCCACGCGACGAGGTACCAGTGCCGGCCCCAGTTGACCACGGTGTGCGGCTCGACGTCGCGTACCGTCGCCGTCCCGTCGTGGCCGGTGTAGTCGAACCGCAGCCGCTCGCGCCGGCCGACCGACTCGGAGATCGCGAGCAGGACGTCCGGGTCCACCCGGGGGCCGTCGGCGCCGACCCGGACGGTCGCTTGCCCGAGCGCGCGGACCCGGTGCCGCAGCCGCGACGGCAGCACCTGGTGGAGCTTGCCCAGAGCGCGCAGCGACGTCTCCTCGATGCCGGCCACCGAGCTGGCCGTGGCGGTACGCAGCCCGATGGCAACCGCGACGGCCTCGTCATCGTCGAGCAACAACGGCGGCAGGGCAGCCCCGGCCCCCAGCCGGTAGCCAGGATTGCCCTGGGTGGCGTGCACCGGGTAGCCCAGCTCACGCAGCCGGTTCACGTCCCGCCGGACGGTGCGCGGGGTCACGCCGAGCCGGTCGGCCAGCTCCGCGCCGGACCAGTGCCGGTGGGTCTGCAGCAGCGACAACAGCTTCAACAAGCGGGCCGACGTGACCATGCCACCAGCCTGCCAGGTCGGTGCGGACAGGTACTGACCTAACCGGCACCTAGCGTGCCCGTCATGACAGATGTGAAGTCCGAGATTCGCGCCTTTCGCGTCGACGTTCCTCAACCGCAGCTGGATGACCTGGCCGCGCGGCTGGCGAACACCCGCTGGCCGGTGCTGCCCGAGCTCGGGTGGGACCGCGGCGTGCCCGTGACGCGACTGCGCGAGCTGGCCGAGTACTGGCGTACCGGTTTCGACTGGCGGGTCCACGAGGCGGCGCTGAACGCCTTCCCTCAGTACTCGACCGAGATCGACGGCCAGCCGATCCACTTCCTGCATGTCCGCTCACCGGAGCCGGACGCGACCCCGCTGGTGCTGCTGCACGGGTGGCCGAGTTCCGTGCTGGAGTTCCGCGACGTCATCGCACCGCTGGCCGACCCACGGGCGCACGGCGGCGACCCGGCGGACGCGTTCCACCTGGTCGTGCCGTCCCTGCCGGGGTTCGGGTTCTCCACGCCACTTGCCGGGCCGGGTTGGGGGAGCGAGGCGATGGCTGCGGCCCTGGTACGCCTCATGGCCCGGCTCGGCTACCGGCGCTACGGGGTGCAGGGTGGGGACACCGGCGCGTACGTCGCCCCGGCGATGGGCCGGCAGAACCCGGATGGCGTGCTCGGTGTCCACGTCAACGCGCTGCTCACCTTCCCCACCGGCGCGGACGGCGAGATGGACGGGCTCACCGATGTCGAGCGACAGCGGTTGGCGGCGATGGACCGCTACAACGATGGCTACCTCCAGATCCAGGCCAAGTCGCCGTACACCCTGGCGTACGGGCTGACCGACTCGCCGACCGCGCAGCTCGCCTGGATCGCGGAGCTGTACCACCGGCTGACCGACCACCCCGCCGACGTCGATTTCGGCGTCGACCGAGACACGTTGCTCACCACCGCGACGCTGTACTGGCTGACCGGCTCGGGTGGATCATCCGCCCAGGTCTACTACGAGGACATCACCGCTGCGGACTGGAGCACCGTCACCGACAGTTGGCCGACCGACGGCGGGACTACCGACGACACCGGGGCCGGGGCCGGGGATTGGGCGGTGTCCACCCGCGGCGCCGTACCCACCGGAGTCCTCGTCTCGGCCGCGAAGGACGTCACGGTCCGCCGATTCGCCGAACGTGACCACCATGTCGTCCACTGGTCGGAGTACGACCGGGGTGGGCACTTCTTCGCCGCCGAACAGCCCACGCTCTTCACCGACGACCTGCGGGACTTCTTCCGGAAGATCAGCTGAGGTGGGCGCTCCACCGCGTCGTCCTACTGGCCTTTACATCGACGTACTTGCATCTCTCTATGGACTGCGTGTATGAAGGGTCAAAGGCACGTCCGGATGCTGGTTCCGGGGGAGGAGCGACGATGAAACATGCCCTGCGCCGCCTACGAACGGCGGCGGTCGCGCTCGGCGCCTGCACACTTGGGCTGAGCCTGCTGTCAGTACCCGCCGCCGAGGCGTACTCGGTGCAACCTCTCGCACCGCACTCCGAGCGGGCACCCGAATCGGATCAGTTCTCGGCCGAGGGCGTCACCACGGTCGGTGAACTCCGCACCGTCGACGGCTCCCTGTCCTACGCCCGGGGCGGCCGGACGCAGGTCATTCGGCACCCCGGCGCGGCCTACGTCAAGGTGCACTTCAGTTCACTGCGACTGGCCCACGGCGACTACGTCACCGTGTCGAGCCCCGACGGCGTGGAGAGCTACCGATACGACCGCTACCTGAACCGGGCGACCGGCTCGGACTACACCGTCGACGGGCAGCCGGGGTTCTGGGCGATGTCGGTGGAGGGTGACACCGCGGTGGTGACGCTGCACAGCAGCCGCTCCTCCCGTGGCAGCGCCGCCACCATCGACCGGTTCTGGCGCGGCTACGACCGCACGGAGATCACGCAGCACAACTTCTCCACGCAGTCCGTCTGCAGCACCGACGCGCGCCGCGATGTGGTCTGCTACCAGAGCAGCCACCCCAGTGAGTACGCCCGCGGCAACGCGGTGGCGCGGCTGCTGATCAGCGGCGGTGGGCTCTGCACCACCTGGCGGGTCGGCAACACCAACCGCATGCTGACCAACAAGCACTGCTTCTCGACGCAGTCCGCGGTGAGCGGCAGCGAGATGCAGTTCAACTACCAGTGCGCCACCTGCGGCGGCGCGAACCCCGGCCCCGGCACCAAGGTGAGCGGCGCCACCCTCTACAAGGTGAGCTCCGGCGGCTCCGGCGAGCTGGACTACACCCTGTACTCGGTGAACAACTTCACCAGCATCCAAAGCTTCGGCACGCTGTACCTGGCGACGACCGCCACCAGCACCGGCACGCGGATGTACATCCCGGGGCACGGCGACGGTAGCCCGAAGCGACTGTCGATCTACGAGAACACCCAGGGTGGCACGACGTGCACCGTGCGGAACGCGAACTACAACACCTGGAACATCAGCTACAGCTGTGACACCTCCGGCGGCAACTCGGGCTCGCCGGTGCTGAACGCCAGCCACCGGGTGATCGCCCTGCACCATCTCGGCGGCTGCCCGTCGAACCAAGGGGCGAAGGCGCACCTGATCTACAACGAGATCGCCGGCCTGATCGACAACGGCTGACGACTGCTGACGACGACGGGCCGTTGGGGCGCGAGCCGTGCCCCAGCGGCCCATCGGCATGCTCTACGAGTCGCAGGCGGGCAGGTCCACCGGCGCCGTCGACAGATTGACAGCGCATAGACGTACTGATATCTGTTAATAAGGTTATCTGATGCGTCACGACGGTAACCGGGACCGTCCGACGCGGCGCAGGCCACCAACCGGAGGGCGGTAGCACCGCACCCCCATCCGAGGAGAGCCCATGCTTCGCAAGCGGACAGTCGCCCACCTCTCAGCGGCTCTGCTGGTATCCACCGCGACAGTCGGCTACGGCCTCTCGTCGGCCAGCGCCGCGTCGGCCGGGCCGATCACCGGCCTCGGGGGGAAGTGCGTCGACGTGGCCGGCGCCAACCCGGCCAACGGCACGCCGGTCCAGCTCTGGGACTGCAACGGCACCGCGGCCCAGGCATGGACGGTCGGCAACACCGACGGCTCGGTCCGCGCGCTCGGCAAGTGCCTGGACGTCACCGCCGCGTCGACCGCCGACGGCGCCAAGGTGCAGCTGTACGAGTGCAACGGCACCGGCGCCCAGAAGTGGACCGCCAGCAACGGCGCGCTGGTCAACACCGGCTCGGGCAAGTGCCTCGACGCCACGGGCTGGAGCACGGCCAACGGCACCCGGTTGCAGATCTGGAGCTGCTCCGGCAACGCCAACCAGCGGTGGGTCCTGCCCGGCGGCGGTGCCACGCCCAGCCCGACCGCCCCGGCCGGCACCCCTCTCGACGACCCGGCGAAGAAGGACGTCGCCATGCAGCTCGTCTCGGCGGCGGAGAACTCCTCGCTCGACTGGCGCGCGCAGTTCTCCTACATCGAGGACATCGGCGACGGGCGGGGCTACACCGCCGGCATCATCGGATTCTGCTCCGGCACGGGCGACATGCTCGAACTGGTGGAGGCCTACACGAGGACCAAGCCGGGCAACGTGCTGGCGGGGTACCTGCCGGCCCTGCGCGCCGTCAACGGCAGTGACTCGCACGCCGGCCTCGACCCGAACTTCCCCCGCGACTGGCGGACCGCCGCGGCCGACCCGGTGTTCCGCGCCGCGCAGGAGGCCGAGCGGGACCGGGTGTACTTCAACCCGTCGGTACGCGACGGCAAGGCCGACGGGGTACGGGCGCTCGGGCAGTTCGCCTACTACGACGCGGCGGTGATGCACGGCTATGAGGGCATGCGGTGGATCCGCAGCCGTGCCCTCGCGCGGGCCAAGCCGCCGGCCCAGGGCGGCGACGAGCGGACCTGGCTGAACGCCTTCCTCGATGAGCGGGTCGTCGAGATGAGGAAGGAGCCGGCTCACTCGGACACCTCCCGCGTCGACACGGCCCAGCGGGTCTTCCTCAACAACGGCAACTTCAACCTGAACACGCCGCTGGTCTTCGCCGTCTACGGCGACCAGTACCGCATCGGCTGACGCCCGCCCCGGCCGCGACTCCGAAGCGACGCCGGCTGTGCCGCTCCGACGCGCGGCACAGCCGGCCCGCGCGGCGTCAGCGGGGGTACGCGCCGCGCGGCCGGTGCGGGGTCGCTGGGCGAATCAGGGCGCGATACCGAACGGACCCATGCTGCCGTAGTCCAGCCGGAGGGCCTCGGCCATTGCCCAAGCGTTCGGCAGGGTGAACAGGTCGGCGCCGCCCAGACGCTGGTTCCAACGCGGGACGAGTTCATCGGCGGCCTGGGCGGCCACGGCGTCGAGGTACGCCTTGAAGACGGCCCAGACGTTGGTGGCGTCGACCGGGGCCATGATCTTCTGCAGGTCGACAGAGGAGAGCGCTGCCTCGGTGGTGGAGCGTGGGTCGTCGCCCCGGCGAACCCCCTGCGCGGCCTGACCTCCGACTCCGACTACCTGAAGCAGCTGCTCGCCACGGAGCCCGGCCCGGTCGTACTCGTCGGCCACTCCTACGGCGGAGCGGTGATCACCAACGCCGCGGTGGGCAACCCCGACGTCAAGGCGCTGGTGTACGTCGCGGCCTTCGCCCCCGACGCCGGGGAAACCGCCCTCGGCCTGTCCAGCCAGTTCCCCGGCAGCACGCTCGGTGACGCCCTGGCTCCGCCGGTCCCGCTGGGCGACGGCAGCCACGATCTCTACATCAGGCAGGACGCGTTCCACCGCCAGTTCGCCGCCGATCTCCCGCCCGCCGAGGCCGCCCTCGCCGCCGCCACCCAGCGCCCGATCCGCGACGCCGCTCTCGGCGAGGGCTCCGGCGCGCCCGCCTGGAAGTCGATCCCGTCCTGGTTCGTGCTCGCCGGAGCCGACAACAACATCCCCGTCGCCGCCCAGCAGTTCATGGCCGACCGGGCCGGTTCCCGCCACACCATCCAGGTCAGGAACGCATCGCACTCCGTCGCCGTCTCACACCCCGACGTCATCGCCAACCTCGTCACCGAGGCCACCGCGGGCAACTGACGCCCACCTGGGACCTGCCATGCACCCCCCGCCATCCCGCCACCGGCGGCACAGCAGAGGGTGTGTGCCGTTCCTGCGTCCCCTCGCCGGGGAAGCCGTCGCGCCCTGCCGCGGGCCGGGTCAGGGTGCCCCGACCACCGACCTGACGGTCTCCACGTAGTCGTGGAAGCGCTGCGTCCGTTGCCCCGACTCTCTGGTCGCCCGCGACAGATCGCCGCCGGGAAAGAACGACCTGCGCAGGGCTTGAGACAGCTCCAGCTGCACCCCGGCGCCTCGCCGGTTCTTGTTGCAGATGTTGCGGGGGTTGGTTCCGGATATCTCCCTCGAACCTGACGTGACCGTGAACCCGCTGTTGGCCAGCGCGGTCGCGATTGCTCGTGCAAGGTCGCTGTCCATGCCCCCGACGGCGGTCTCGGCTTCGTCGGCAGGGCCGGTGTAGCCGTGGAAGGAGATGGTGTTGTCTGCTCCTCCGACCACGGCCAGGCATTGCGGATCGTCGAAGTCGACCGAGGTGATGTGCAGATCGGAGTTGTGTCGGGATCTGATGCCGGCGAACACGTAGGTGGCCATCAGTCCGTCGCCTACGGCCAGCGCCAGTTCTCCGCTGCCCTCTTCGATGCTGCCGCCGTGGATCGCGACGGCTGCCCACGACGTCGACGGCAGGTCGAGCACCGTCCGGGTGTAGTCCACGCCCTCCTCCTCGACGGCGGCCAGCTCGGCGTAGGAGTCGTACCGGTCACCCACCACTACCCCCGGTTCAAGATGCCGGCCCTGTCGAGGATGTCGGGACACCGCCACCCGATCCGATGGCGTCGGCCGGAGCTGCCGATCGTGCCTCGCGACGGTCCGCTCACCGTTCGCAGCCTAATCCGACGCCGACCCATCGGGCCTCGACAACGCCCCAGTCGTCCGAGCCCGCGCGGGGCCAGGACCAGGACGGCGGGCGATCCGTTGCCGATCCCGGCCGGTCCGAACGGCCGCTCAGCGCAGCCGGCGGATGTCGCCGTACGCCCGGTAGAACCCACCTCGGCCGGACTCGCGGACCTCGGTCACCAGGTAGCGGGCGCCCGGCTCGCGGATGCCCTTGGGGAACTGCACCGACCAGTCGCGCCGGTAGCCGTCGGAAACCACCTGGACCCGCAGCCGCCCCCGATCGTCCAGGCACTGCACGACGACGCCCGCGCCGGCGTCGCTGGTCACCTCGAGCACCGTCGGCTCCACGGTCCGCGGTGCCTGGCGGGGCGCCTTGACGTCCCGCACCTGCGGCACGTCGCCGACCTGGGCCGCCCGGATGGCCGGCTCGCTGGCGTCGATGCAGGCCAGATGGCCGCCGGTGGTGACGACGTAGAGCCGATCGTCGTGGTACTGCATGGAGTACGCCGAGCCGCAGCCGGTGCCGAGCTTCCACAGCCGGGTGCCCGCCGCGTCGAAGCAGTAGATCGAGGACTGGCTGTCGCCGGCGAAGACGTACCGGCCGCCCTCCGCGGTGGCGCAGGAGAAGACCGGGGCGTCGCACCGGTAGCTGCGTTCCACCCGGCCGTCCTTGGCCAGCCGCACCACCTCGCGGGTGCTCGTCCCGGCGAACACGCTGCCGCGCTCCTGCCACCCGAACAGCACCGAGCCGGTCCTGGTGTGCCAGAGCTCGCCGCCGGTACGCCAGTCGTAGCCGGTCACCCCCTGCGAATGGCCGTGGTAGAGCGCGTCGGTGTCGCAGCGCACCATCCAGGCGGAGCGGCCCCGACCGGGCCGGCGCCAGAGGAACTCGTCCTCGTGGTCGATGGCGGCGATCCCGCCGTCGGCGTCCGAGACGCCCAGGACGCCGTCGTGGATGTCCAGCCAGTAGATGTCGATCTCCGGGGCGATCGCGTACGCCACCCGGGGCACCTTGCCGGAGAGGTCGTAGACGTTGCCGTCGTCGCAGCCGGCGTAGATCCAGGCGTCGTCGGCGACGATGCACTTCACCCCGTCGGGGAGGCGGACCTGGCTCCGCACCTGGGCGTCGTGGCCGAGGGTGGTGATCACCCCGTGCTCGTTGCCCACCATGCAGTGCTGCCCGTCCACGAAGATGCCGAAGGCGGGAGCGCCGGAGTCGTAGCGCCAGAGCACCGGGGCGGTGCGGGCGGTGGAGCGGGTGCTGACGATCTGGCGCCGGGAGACGCTGCGCTTCTGCCTGACGCCGGGCACCGCCGGGGCGTACCCCTTGCGGATCTTCTCCCCGATCTTCTTCGCCGCGGCCGCCCGGGCCCGCGCGTTGTCCGGGTAGGCGCTTGCCTTGACCTGGCCCTGGTCGCCGATCCGGCCGTAGCGCACGGTCAGGGTGGCGTCCTCGACGACGACCTCGTAGAACTTGTGCGTACCGTCCACTTCGGACAGTTCGAGGTAGGTCGTCTCCTGCGACATGGGGGCCTCCGAGGGGTCAGCGACCGGCCCGACGTGGCCGGCGCGGCGACAGTGAGCACACGCTAACCACCGCCACCGACAAGATCGGTTGGGAGCGTGGTAGACATTCCGCGTGGTGGAGGTGAGCCAGCCCGGCGAGCGCGGCGTCGACGACGCGGTCCTGGACGCTGCCCGGGACTGCGTCCTCGCCTACGGGGTGCGTCGCACGACGCTGACGGACGTGGCGCGCCGTGCCGGGGTCTCGCGGATGACGGTCTACCGGCGCTGGCCGGACGTGCAGTCGCTGATCGGGGACCTGATGAGCCGGGAGTGGCATCAGGTGCTGATGGAGGCCGCGGACGACGGGAACGCGGGCTCGGCCCGGTCCCGCCTGGTCTCGCGGGTGGTGTCGGCGGCCCGGGTGCTGCGGGGTCACCCGCTGCTGTGCAAGATCCGTGACGTCGATCCCGAGGTGCTGCTGCCGTACCTGCTCGACCGGCGCGGCAACGGCCAGGACGAGATGCTGCAATTTCTCGTGGCGGCGCTGGTCGACGGTCACGAGGACGGCTCGATCCGCGCCGACGACGCCGAGGTGCTGGCCCGCATGGTCTACCTGACCACGCAGTCCTTCGTGCTGTCCCTCCGCACGGTCGCCGACGACGTGCCGGTCGCCGAGTTCGACCGCGAGCTGGCCCGCCTGGTCGACGGCTACCTGCGGCCGGAATAGGTCGGTGTCGAAAGCCGCTCGCGGTGCCATCGGCGGGGTGGCGATGACCGGCTTCGACCAATGCCCTAGCCGCAGATGATCCGCAGTGCGCGGGGGCGGAGCTCGACGTGCATCCGGTCGCCCCGGCCGACCGGGTCGCCGTCGCCGTACGCGACCACCGGCCGGTCGGCGCGTACCGTGACCGAGCTGCCGCGGTAGGACGTGACCTGCCGGCGTCCGAGGTGCCCGCCGGCGCGCATCTGCCGCAACACGACCGGGAACAGCAGCTTCGGCGCGTGCCGGATCACGACGACGTCCAGCGCGCCGTCGTCGGGCCGCGCCGTCGGGGCGATGTGCAGCCCGCGGCCGTAGTACCCGCAGTTGGCCACCACCACCGTGTAGGCGTGCAGTTCCTCCGTCCGGCCGTCGACGGTGATCGTGTACCGGGTCCGCGGCCAGCGCAGCAGCGCTCGCAGCCCGGTGGTGGGATACACCAGCGACGCGGGCAGGCGCGACCGGTTGGCCAGTTCGTTGGCGGCCGCGTCGACGCCCGTGTAGACGCTGCCGACGACCGTCTGCCCGGCGACGCGGAGCACGTCGAGGTGCCGGGGCGGGCCGTGCAGCAGCAGGTCGGCGACGGCGTCGGGGGAGTGTGGCAACCGCAACTGGCGGGCGAAGTCGTTGCCGCGCCCGGCCGGGATGACGCCGAGCAGGCCGCCGAGGTCGGCGACCACGCCGGCGAGCACCCGGATGGTGCCGTCACCGCCGGCGGCGACGACCACCTCGTCGTCCCGCACCGCGGCGGCGGCGCGGTGGCGGGCCTGCTCGACGGTCTGCGTGTACTCCACCCGGATCCGCGCGCCGGCGGCGCGGAGCTGGTGGGCCACCGGCATCACGCGGGACAGTCCTCGGCGCGCGGCCGGCCCGAGGATCACGGTGAAGGCGCGCACCTACGGCACCAGGATGCCGGGGTTGAGGATGCCGGCCGGGTCCAGGTGCTGCTTGACCGCCCGGAGCAGGTCCACGGCGACGTCTCCGATCTCGGCGGCGTACCAGGTGCGGTGGTCCGCGCCGACTCCGTGGTGGTGGCTGATCGTGGCGCCGGTGGCGGCGATCGCCTCGCTGGCCGCCGCCTTCGCCGTCCGCCAGCGGCCGATCGGGTCCGATCCGGGCGAGCAGATCACCGTGAAGTACAGCGAGGCGCCGGTCTCGTAGACGTGGGAGACGTGGCCCAGCACCAGCGCCCCGTCGGGCAGCGCGTCGAGGATCGCCTGGCGGACCCGGCCGTGCACCTCCGGCAGCGCCGACCAGTACGCCGCGGTCTCCAGCGTCTCCGCGAACGCCCCGGCGTCCAACAGCGCGTCCCGCAGGTAGGGGGCGTCGAAGCGGTGCCGTGCCCACTGTTGCCCGGCCTCCTCACCCAGCGGCACCCCGCCGTGCGCGGCCAGCACATCGGCGGCGGCCTCGACGGTGGGCAGGACTTCCGCGCCCTCGTACCCGGCAACCAGGAGGCAGCCTCCCTCCGAGCGTCCGGAGCCGGCCGCCCCGATCATGGTCTCGATCTCGTCGGAGAGCCGCAGCAGCGTGGGTCGCGGTCCGTCCTGCGCCAGCCGCCGTACCGCGTGCAGGCCGTCGGTGAACGACTCGAACCGCCAGCCCTCGTAATGTGACCGCGCGGGCAGCGGACGTACCCGCACGGTGACGTCGGTGATGACGCCGAGCGTGCCCTCGCTGCCCAGGAAGAGCTGTCGCAGGTCGGGACCGGCGGCCGAGGCGGGAGCCCGGCCCACCCGGACGGTGCCCCGGGGCGTGGCGACGGTCAACCCCATCACCATGTCGTCGAAGCGGCCGTAGCCGGCCGACGCCTGGCCGGACGAGCGGGTGGCGGCGAATCCGCCGATGGTGGCGTACTCGTAGGACTGGGGGACGTGGCCGAGGGTGAATCCGTGCTCGGCGAGCAGCTCGGTGGCCTGCGGGGCGCGCAGCCCCGCCTGCAGGGTGGCGGTCCGGGACACCGGGTCGACGGCGAGAACCTGGTTCAGCCGGCCCAGGTCGAGGACGACGTGCCGAGGCGCGGAGGGGGTCAGCCCACCCACCACCGAGGTGCCGCCACCGAAGGGGACCACGGCCACCCCGAGCCGGGAGCAGAGGTCGAGGACGGAGACCACCTGGCGGTGGTCGGCCGGGCGGATCACCGCCTGCGGGGCCACGCGCACGTCACCGTGTCGCTCCCGCAGCAGGTCCGGCGTCGACATTCCGGAGGCGTGGCGTACCCGGACCTCCTGGGTGGTGATCACGTGCCCGTCGCCGACCACCTGCCGCAGCGCGTCGAGGACCGCGCCGTCCAGCTCGCAGTCCGGCACCGCAACCGCCGCCAGTGCCACGACCGACGGCGGGGGCGTCAGGTCGAGCACCTGCGCCAGCAGGCGCGACGCGGAGTCCGGCAGCTGCACGTCCTTCGCGGTTCCCCAGCGGGCCCAGCCGGCGGTCGACGCTTCCCCTCGTACATCCATGTGTGACAGAGTTACATCGGATGTCACTTGAGCGCAAGGAGGGCGTGTGAACGCATCGCTGACCGGCGCAGGCCGTGACCGGGACCTGGCCGAGCTGGCCGCCGGCAACGTCGTCGACGTCCTCGTCGTCGGGCTCGGCGTCACCGGCGCCGGGGTGGCGCTCGACGCCGCGAGCCGCGGCCTGTCCGTGGTCGCCGTCGACGCCAACGACCTCGCCCACGGCACCTCCCGGTGGAGCTCCAAGCTCGTCCACGGCGGCCTGCGCTACCTCGCCCACGGCCAGGTCGGGGTCGCCTACGAGAGCGCCGTCGAACGCCACGTCCTGCTGACCCGGACCGCCCCGCACCTGACGCGCCCCCTGCCGATGCTGCTCGCCGCGACCGGCTACACCACCGGTTGGCAGGACCGCGCCGCGGCGGCCGGCCTGCGCGCCGGAGACCTCTTGCGCACCTGTGCCGGAACCTCCCGCCGGACCCTGCCGGGCACCCGCCGGCTCGGCGCGGCCGAGGCGAGCGCGATGGCACCGGCGCTGCGCCCGGCCGGTCTCCGCGGAGCCCACCTGTCCTGGGACGGCCAGCTCTGCGACGACGCCCGCCTGGTCGTCGGCCTGGCCCGCGCCGCCGCGGCGCGATCTGCCCGCATCCTGCCCCGCTGCCGGGCCACCGAACTGCACCGCGACGGCGCCACCATCGAGGACACCCTCACCGGGGCCCGGCTGCACGTCACCGCGCGCGTCGTGATCAACGCCGCCGGAGTGTGGGCGAGCAGCCTGACGCCGCACGTACGCCTGCGCCCGTCCCGCGGCACCCACATCGTCCTGTCCGCCGCCCGCCTGGGCGGGCTCTGGACCGGACTGACCATCCCGGTACCCGGGCAGTTCACCCGCTACGTCTTCGCGCTGCCCCAGACCGACGGTCTGGTCTACGCCGGGCTGACCGACGAAGCGGTGGACGGACCGGTGCCGGACGTGCCGGAGCCCGCCGACGCCGACGTCGCATTCCTGCTCGACGTGCTCAACAGCGTCCTGGACCAGCCCCTGCGACCCACCGACGTGCTCGGCGCCTTCGCGGGACTCCGCCCGCTGCTCGCCGACGCGGACGCCCGGACCGCCGACCTCTCCCGACGGCACGCCGTCATCGACGACCCGGACGGGATCATCAGCGTGGTCGGCGGCAAGCTCACCACCTACCGACGGATGGCGGAGGACGCCGTCGACACCGCCGTCCGCCAGCGCCGCCTCGCCGCCGGCGCCTGCCGCACCCGCCGTCTCCCGCTGCCCGGCGCCGCGAGCAGGGCCCAGTTGGCCCGGGTTCCCGCGCCACGCCGGCTCGTCCAGCGGTACGGCACCGAAGCGGTCGCCGTGCTGGCCGAGGCGCCGGCCGAACTCCGCCGGCCGATCGGCCCCGACATTCCGGTCACCGGCGCCGAACTGCTCTGGGCCGCCCGCCACGAACTCGCCCTCACCGTCGACGACCTGCTCGACCGACGCACCCGGATCGGACTCGTCCCGGCGCACCGCGAGGCCGCGCTGCCCGTGGCGCGCGACGTTCTCGCGCTGGCTGCCGAGGGCACGGCGAACCCCGCGTCGGCGAGCGGGTGAAATCCCGCGCACACCTGCTGTTCCGCGGGTTTTCAGGCGCTCGACGGCGAGGGGAGGTTGGCTGGGTGTGAGGCACGAGAGGGAAGGCGGTCATGTGATGCCGGACGGCGTGCTGCTCCTGATGACCGTTGCCGCGTTGTCGGCGTGCGGCGGTGCCGTGTACGCCTTCGGGACGCACCGGCTGGCGGCCCGTCCCGTGCGGGCGTCGCGAGTCGCCGTTCTCAGCGCCGCCATGGGCGCCCTGCTGCTTCTGGTGCTGGCCGTCGGGGCAGGCGCCCGGCTGTAAACCCTGCATGGGTACCTGGCACCGCGAGCTACCAGGCCCGCACGATCCCCACCCTCAGGGGGAAGGGGTCAGGGCCGCGACGGCGGTGCGGTGCAGGAACGCCTCGGCGGCCGCCCAGGTCCGGCCGGACTCGGCCACGAGGGTGTGCCAGCTGGTGGGTCCGAACAGCAGCCAGAGCAGGTCGGCGGCCTGGGTGGCGTCGAGCCATCGCGGTAGCTGCCCGAGGGCTTCCAGGTGTGCGGCGACGACGTGCAGGGCCTGCCGGTAGGCCGACGTCGCCCGCTGCCAGAGCGCCTCGCCCGACTCGTGCACGGGCAGGGCCTTGCGCACGGCCGTCAGGACGGCGGCGTGGCTCTCGTTGCCGACCCGGGTGCCGTGCGCGAGCGCCTGCAGCACCTCGTCGAGGGTGCGTAGCTCGCGGATCTGCTCGACGGTCTGCAGGTAACCGGACGTGGCCACCGCGTTGTCGACGATCCGGTCGAGGATCTCGGCCTTGTTGCCGACGCTGGCGTACACCGTCTTCACCGCCACGCCGGTGGCGGCGGCGATGTCGGCGACCGTGACGCGGGCGTAGCCGTGTTCGGCGAACAGGTAGGTGGCGTGGTCCAGCACGGCGGCACGGGTCGCTGCCGCCGCCTTGTCGCGGTGGGGCGAGATGTAG
Organism: Micromonospora sp. CPCC 205739; assembly: GCF_036906795.1. Lineage (NCBI taxonomy): Bacteria > Bacillati > Actinomycetota > Actinomycetes > Micromonosporales > Micromonosporaceae > Micromonospora > Micromonospora sp. CPCC 205739. The sequence goes on from NZ_JBAKHS010000012.1 coordinate 197,225, forward strand.
CTGCGCCGCTCGGTCACCGGCCGAGCATACCCAAGTTCAGGTGTCTGCATGTGTATTCAATGCATGTACCATTACCCCAATTGTTCGGCAGCCAGGCAGGGGTACACGGTGCGCATCGATGAGACAGCGCCCCGGCGCAAGCCGGAGGTGGCGCAGATGATCGTCATCCACAAGGCGCTCCGTCGGGAGTTCCGGCTCTTGCCGGAGATCGTCGCCGGGGTCCCGGCGGGCGACCGCAGCCGCGCCCGGCGCGTCGCGGCCCACGCCGAGCTGCAGCTGAGGTTCCTGCACACGCATCACGACAGCGAGGACCGGCTGATCTGGCCGAACCTCGCGCGGCGAACGGAGGTGACCACGGACATCGTCGACGTCATGCAGCGCCAGCATCACACCGTCGACGAACTCGTCACCGAGGTGCGTCCCCTGATCCAGCGATGGGGCGGACAGGCCGACGTCCCCACGCGGGACCGGATCGTGGCGCTGCTCGTGGCACTGCACCCCGTCCTGCAGGAGCACCTGGACCTCGAAGAACGCGAAGTCCTACCCCTCATCCGGGAACACCTGACGGTCGACGAGTGGACCGCCGCCGTCAAGGACGCCGAAAAGCACCTGCCGAAGAACCCGAGGTCGGGGCTGCTGCTGGCCGGTGCCGTCCTGGAGGACGGCACCGATGCGGAGCGCCGGTGGTTCCTGCACGAACTGCCCGGACCGGCCCGGCTCATGTGGCGACTGGTCGGCCGCAGCCTCTACCGCAGCCATCTGCGCACCGTGCGCGGGCCCGCGTCGCACTCATAGTTTCCCTACGCCGCCCGGTGACCGTGCGCTCCAGTCGGCGGGGATGCCCCGCTCCGGCGACGGGGACAGTGTCCGGTGCCCGGCGTCCATGTCGGTGAGTGCCACGGCTGCGTTGATGAGGCCGATGTGCGAGAAGGCCTGCGGAAAGTTGCCGAGCGGTTGTTCGGTGAACGGGTCGAGCTGCTCGGCGAAGAGGCCCAGGTCGTTGACCTGGTTGGCGAGCCGCTCGAAGAGGTGGGCGGCTCGCTCCGGCTCGCCGGCCAGCGCCAGGCAGCCCACCAGCCAGAAGGAACAGATCAGGAACCCGGCGGGATCGTCCGCCCAGCGACGTAGCAAGCCGTCGTGGGCCAGCCGTTGCTCGACCACCCTGATCGTGGAGCGTATCCGGGGGTCGTCGCCGGGCAGGAACCCGACCAGCGGCATCAGCAGCGCCGAGGCATCGAGATCATCGCTGTCGAAGGTGCCGGTGAAGGCCCCGATCCGGTCGTTCCAGCCGTGGGTCAGCACCGCTCGTCGCACTTCGTCCCGGGCCGCCGCCCAGCGAGCGATGTCCTCGCGGGCGGCGAGTCGGGGCCCGAAGCGGACCGCCCGGTCCAAGGCCGTCCAGCACTGCACCTTCGACGACACGTAGTGTTGCTCCGGGCCCCGCGCCTCCCACATCCCGGAGTCCGGAAGCCGCCACTCCCGCGCCGCCCGGTCGGCCATCGCCCGCAGCAAGTGACGAATCTCCGGCTCCATCGGGTCGAGGTGCTCCCGCATCAGCCAGGCCGCGCAGAGCACCTCCCCGAGCACGTCGGTCTGCCGCTGCCGCCACGCGTCGTTGCCGACCAGCACCGGCTGGCTGCCGGCGTACCCGGCCAGGTGCTCAAGGCTGTGTTCGGTGAGATCACGCTCGCCCTCGACGCCGTACATGATGGGCACCGTCGACTCCTCGGCCACGCCCATCGACCGGGCCATCCACCCGAACTGCCGGCTGACCTCCTCCGAGCAGCCCGTCCGCCAGAGCGCCTCGAGGGTGAAGCTGAAGTCCCGCACCCACACGTAGCGGTAGTCGTAGTTGCGCTGCCCGCCCAACTCCTCCGGCAGGGAGGTGCTCGCCGCCGCCACCACGGCGCCGCTTGGCCGGTACGTCATGCCCTGCACCACCAACGCGCTGAGCTGCACCTGCTCGGCATACCGGCCCTGGTAGGGGTGCAGGCCGGCCCAGGAGCGCCAGCCGGCGACCGCGTTCGCCACGACCTGTTCGGCCTCCAACACGGCGGGCGGTGCGGCGGCGTACGCCGGCGCGTAGCCGAGGGTGAAATTCTGAACCTCTCCGGCGCGCACGGTGAACGTCCCTGTCGCCTCACCCGAGCGAGGCGACAGGGGTGTGCTGGCACGCAGGTCGAGGCGATCTGCGCCGGCGGTGGCGACCAGGGCACCATCCTGCTGCATCAGGCGCGGTGTCACCCGCCCGTACTCGAACCGTGGCCGGTAGTGCACGCCCATCCGCACCTCGCCGGAGAGCCCGCGCACGACGCGCGCCAGCACCCGGGGCGAGCCCCACCCCACGTCATGGCCCCGCGCCCCCGGCGCCAACGCCAGGGCGTCGGTCACCGCGACGGATCCGGTCGGTGTGGTGAAAACGGTACGGAGCACGAGTGAACCGGCCAGGTAGGCGCGTTCCACGCCGAAGTCGCCCTCGGGTCGGATCGTCCAATGCCCGGCACCCTCGTCGAGCAGTCGTCCGAACACCGACGGGCCGTCGAAGCGTGTGGGGCACCACCAGTTGACAGAGCCACCACGGTCTACCAGGACAGCGCTGAGGCCATCGGCCAAGAACCCATGGTCACCAATGGATGCGTATGGCACCCGCCCGACTACCCGGACCGGCCGGGAGCATTCCCGTGACCGTGCGCGGGTGAACTTTCCCGACCCACGCTCGGCCTGGCTCGAATGAAAACCCTGGGCGCGGTGGCATCACTTTCCTTGCGCATGGCATCAAGGTGATGCCATAGTGGCGTCATGGAACTCCGCGCTTACGTCGACGCGATCCGCCATCAGCTCGCGGTAGCCGCCGCCGCGGGCGGTGACGACGCCCGGGAACTGGCCGAGCGGCTCACCGCACCGCTGGAGTCCGCCGTCCGCCTCGCCCTGCTGGACGCGCTTTCCGAAGCGGCCACCGAGATCACTCGCGATCTCGCGCCCGGTTCGGTTGACCTGCGCCTGCGTGACCGGGAGCCCAGCTTCGTGGTGACGCCACCGCCGGCCGAGCAGTGGGCCGACGACACGGAGGCGGCAGCGGCGGCCCCGCCGAGTCCGGTGCCGCAACCACCCGCGGACGGCGAGGACGAGGCGACCGTGCGGATCAGCCTGCGCCTGCCGGAGCACCTCAAGGCGCGCGTCGAGCACGCAGCCGCCCGCGCCGGCGTCTCGATCAACACCTGGCTGATCCGGGCGGCAGCCGCTGCCGTCGACACCGACAACCAGCAGCACCGGGCCGACACGCCCCGGCGATCCGCCGCCACCGGCGGTCAGCGCTTCACCGGCTGGGTGCGCTAGCAGCGCCGGCCCCACCGACTACCCGAGAGGGAGCAGCATGCCATCCTTCGACACCCCCGGACCGATTTCGGCATCGGTCGAACTCATCGTCGGCGAGGTGCGGATCACCGCCGGTCCACGAACCGACAGCGTGGTGCAGGTGCGGCCGGCCGACGAATCCGACGACCGCGATGTGCGCGCGGCCGCGCAAACCCGGGTGGAGTACGCCTCCGGCCGCCTCGTGGTCCGCGGCCCCAGGCAACCCGGCCTCGGCATCTTCGGCAAGACCGGCTCGGTCGAGGTGACCATCGACCTACCGGCCGGTTCCGGCGTGGACGGCAAGCTGGGCGTCGGCGCGATCAGCTGCTCCGGCTCGCTGGCCGACTGCCGTCTCAAGACCGGCGCCGGCGACCTGCAGGTCGAGGACACCGGCAAACTCAGCCTCCACACCGGCTTCGGCGCGGCCATCGCCGAGAACGTGGCAGGCGACGCCGAGGTCACCACCGGCTCCGGAAAGCTCAGCGTCCGCGCCGTCGGCGGGCGCGCCGTGCTGAAGAACGGCAACGGCGACACCTGGATCGGCGAGGCGGCTGGCGAGCTGCGGGTCAACGCCGCGAACGGCCACGTCGCCGCCGAGCACGCCGCCGCCTCGGTCACGGCGACCACCGCCAACGGTGACATCCGCATCGGTGAGCTGGTCCGCGGATCGGCGACGTTGCGCACCGCGGCCGGGCGCATCCAGGTCGGGATTCGGCGTGGCACCGCGGCCCGGCTCGACCTGCACACCCAGTTCGGCAAGGTTCGCAACGACCTGGACGCCACCGCCGGTCCCGCCGACACCGACGAGAAGGCCGAGGTGCGGGCTCGTACCGCCTTCGGCGACATCGCCATCCACCGCTCCTGATCCCACCACCTGTGTGACCGGTCGCGGGCGTCCGCCACGACCGGGGATGACGCGCACCTTCGTGTCCCGGTCCGGCCCGTGCGGCCTGACCGGCGATGACGTGCGCCTCCGTATTCGTGCAAAGCCTCGATCAGTGGAGGAAGCAATGGCGGTAACGACCGCGACGCGGCCGGCCATCTCGGTGTCCGGCCTGCGCAAGACGTTCGGGGACAAGGTCGTCCTCGACGGCCTCGATCTCATGGTCAGCGAGGGAACGGTCTTCTCGCTGCTCGGACCCAACGGCGCGGGCAAGACCACCGTGGTGCGGATCCTGTCCACCCTGGTGCCCGCCGACGCCGGATCGATCCGCGTCGCCGGCCACGACCTCACCAAGAAGCCGGACGGAGTACGGGCGGCGATCGGCGTGACCGGCCAGTTCTCCGCCGTCGACAATCTCCTCACCGGCGAGGAGAACCTCAAGCTGATGGCCGACCTGCACCACCTCGGCCGCACCGAGGGCAGACGCCGCATCGCTGAGCTGATGGACCGCTTCGACCTCGGTGAGGTGGCCCGCAAGCCCGCCTCCGTCTACTCCGGCGGCATGCGCCGCCGTCTCGACCTGGCCATGACCCTGGTCGGTGGCCCGCGGCTGATCTTCCTCGACGAACCCACCACCGGCCTCGACCCCCGCAGCCGGCACGCGATGTGGCAGATCATCCGCGGACTCGTCGCCGAGGGCGTCACCGTGTTCCTGACCACCCAGTACCTCGACGAAGCCGACCAGCTCGCCGACCGCATCGCCCTGCTCGACCACGGCCGCATCGTCGTCGAGGGCACCCCCGACGAACTCAAGCGCCGCATCCCCGGCGGACACATCCTGCTGCGCTTCACCGACCCCACCGCGCTGCACGCCGCCGCCCGCGCACTTTCCGTCGCCCAGCGCGACGAGGACGCCCTGACCCTGCAGATCCCCAGCGACGGCGACGTCCGCTCACTGCGTGCCGTGCTCGATCGACTCGACGACGCGCACGTCGAGGTCGACCAACTCTCGATCCACACCCCCGACCTGGACGACGTCTTCTTCGCCTTCACCGGCACGCCCGCATCCGCCGCCGCAGGACACGACAGCACCGAGGGACACCGATGACCAGCCTCGCCTACACCCTGACCGACTCGGCGACCATGTTCCGCCGACAGATCCGCCACATCCAGCGCTACCCCTCGCTGACGGCGATGCTGATCGGCCTCCCCGTCGTCTTCCTGCTGCTGTTCGTCTACGTCTTCGGCGCGACGCTCGGTGCCGGACTCCCTGGCGGCGGCGACCGCAGCGCCTACATCAACTACCTGGTGCCCGGCATCCTGCTGTTCAGCGTGACCGGCGCCGCGCAGGGCACCGCCATCTCCATCGCGATGGACACGACCGAGGGCATCGTCGACCGCTTCCGCACCATGGCGATCTCCCGCGCCTCCCTGCTGACCGGACACGTCCTCGGCAGCCTGGTGCAGACCCTGCTCTGCATCGCCGTGGTGCTCGCCATCTCACTGGCCATCGGCTTCCGCCCCACCGCCACCCCGATCGAGTGGCTCGCCGCCGCCGGCATGCTCACCGCAATCGCGTTCGCGCTGATCTGGCTGTCGGTCGCGCTCGGCCTCGTCAGCGACAGCGTCGAGACCGCCAGCAACACCCCGATGTTCCTGACGCTCCTGCCGTTCCTGGGCAGCGGCTTCGTGCCGACCGACACGATGCCGGCCGGCCTGCGGTGGTTCGCCGACTACCAGCCCTTCACGCCGGTGATCGAGACGCTGCGCGGGCTGTTGCTCGACTCAGGAATCGGGAACAGCGCGACGATCGCGCTGGCCTGGTGTGCGGCGATCTCGCTGCTGTCCTACCTGTGGGCCAAGCGCTCGTTCCACAAGCGGGCTGCCCGCTAGGCGTGTACCACCTCTGCGCGCTCGCGGGATCCGGCACGTCATCCCGGAACGCTCGGACCAGGTCGCCCGCCGTTGCAGCCCGGGGGGCAGCAACGGCGGGCGACCACCGGCCTTTGCAGAAGCGCCATCGGCAGGACCCGCCCTAGTCGGCGACGTGGATGACAATCTTGCCGCGGCGTTTGCCCGTCTCGAGCGCCTCATAACCTGAGCGTGTCTCGGTGAGGGGCAGGACGCGGTCCAGCACCGGCCTCAACCGGCCGTTGTCGACGAGTTCGGCGATGGAGCGCAACGCGTCCCGGTCGGGCTCGACGACGAAAAACACCCCCCGGACACCGTGCCGAGCCGCCTCCTCCTGGTCGGGAGGCGTGGAGAGCGTGACCATGATGCCGCCCGGCTTCAGGACCGACCACGACCGCGACTGGGTGGATCCCCCGACCAGGTCGACGACGATGTCCACGTCGCGGACGTGATCCTCGAAGCGGTCCTGCGCATAGTCGATGGCCTGCTCGGCACCGAGATCCTTGACGAATTCCAGGTCGGCCGCCGCCGCCGTGGCGCTCACGTGAGCACCGAGGCCGGCCGCGAGCTGCACCACGTAGCTCCCCACGCCGCCGGCGCCGCCCTGCACCAGCACGTGCTGGCCGGCCTGCAGGTCGGCGTGGTCGACCAGGGCCTGCCAGGCGCTCAGCGCGGCCAGTGGCAGCGCTGCGGCGTGGTCATGGTCGACGGTGGCGGGTTTGGCCGCCACGACGTCCGCGGGCAGGACGACGTACTCGGCGGCCGCCCCGTCGCGCGTGAAGGGAATCAACCCGTAGACGGCCTCTCCCTCCGTGAGGCTCTCCACCCCGGCCCCCGACGCCGCGACGACTCCGGAGAACTCGTGCGACGGGATGATCGGGGTGCGCTCGGGTCCTGACCCGTCCATGCTGTGCGTCCAGGTCGCCGGCCAGGTGAGCTCATGGGGTGTCATGGAAGCGGCCTTCACGGCGACCAACACCTCACCGGGCCCCGGCTCGGGCCGTGGCACCTCCTCGTACACGAGCTGCTCAGGACCGCCCCTGGCGTGAGCTCTCACGGCATGCATCGTGCTCATCCGACGGCTGCTCCTTCCGGACCGCATCTCGATCGGCCCGCCGACCGCCCTGCTGGGGACGGCACACCGCCTCACTCCCGCATTATCCGAAGGTTCGGTGGCAGCCTGCCGGACTTCCGCAATCCTCGCCCGTCACGCGCCGCAACCGACCGGGCCAGGGCCGCCGAGGGGCAGCGGCACGGCGTGGTCGGCGGCGGCGTAGCACCGCCGCTGCTGCCGGAGTCGGGCGGGAGCCTGGTCGCCGCGATCAGTGCCAATCGCTGATCGAGACGTCGTCCGGCGCCGGCCTGCCCCGCCCGGTCTCCACGAGCTCCTTGAGGCTCATCAGGAACGTCGCCCACTTGGTGCTGCAGTGGTGCATGAACTCGACCGGCTCGCGCCAGCCCTCGTGCTTGAACTGAACGATCGTGTACTCGCCGCGCTGGTCCAGACGCCAGTCGATCTCGGTTCCGACCCATTCCTCGGGGCCGGCGGTGACCCGCCACCGGACGCGGCCGGCGGGATCGAGCTCCAGGACCTCCATGTCGAAGCCGCCGACGTCGCCGAACCGGAAGGCCAACCGCCCGCCCACCTCGCTGGTGCCCACCGTGTCGGTCGTCCACCAGCCCGCGAGGCCGTCTGGGGTTGCCACTGCGCGGTAGACGTCGTCGAGCGGAGCGACGACGCCGACCCGGTGCAGGATGTCGACCATTTCATTCTCCTTGGTTGTCGGTGCGGTTGCGTTCGATCGCCTCGGCGATCCGCTTGATCCGGCGGAGTCGGGCGTCCCAGGTGGCGCCGACCGCCGACAACTGGGCGACAGCTCGGGCGAGCTGCGCCTCGTCGACCTGGTAGTGACGCTCGCGGCCGGCCGGCGCGGAGTGGATCAGACCGACCCGGCCCAGGACGGCCAGGTGCTTCGAGACGGCCTGGCGGGTGACGGGAAGTCGTTCACTCAGTGACGTGGCCGTGCCGGGACCCTCGGCGAGCAGAAGGTCGATCATCCTGCGCCGGACGGGGTCGCCGATGGCCGACCACAGGTCGTCGTCGACCGCCGTGCTCATGAGGTGGATACCAGCCGCGTGACGTACGTGCCCAGCGCGGGGATGTAGTGGTCCCAGCCGGTCTCGTGGTCGTGGTACTGCTCCTCGAGGAGGGCGATCTCCCATCCCATCTCGCGGAACCCGGTCTCGGTCATCCGGATCCGGGTCCCCGGACCCGTCGGGAGCAGGTCGAAGGTGACCAGCAGCGAGGGCCCACTCCGGTCAGGGTCCGCGAAGCACCACCGGAAGGAGAATCGCTTCGGCGGGTCGACCTCGACGACGGCGAGGGCGACGGTCGTCGTCTCGCCGGTATCGGCGTTGCGCCACACGAGTTCGCCGGGTGCGCCCGCGACCGGCGCGAACCGTGCGTCGTCGGGCCACCATTCCCGCATGTGCTCGGGCCGACTGATCACCTCGAAGACCACCTCGGGTGAAGCGTCGACGTGGATGTCGCGCTCGATGGTTCCGTACTCCATGCTCATCAACCTTTCGCAACCTTTGGTTGCGTCAACCTACAACAGTCGGATATCGAAGCGCAACCTTTTGTTGCGCTTCGACGAGCGCGTCCGGGCACGCTGCTGCGCGCCGGTCGGCAGCCCTCCGGCGCGGCCGGCCAGCACGGAAGGCAGGGGAGTCTGTCAATGTAACGTTGACGGATGACGCCCGAGGTGACCCAGTTGGCCCACGTCGGGACCGAGCGCGCCCGGCTGGACGAGCGCGAGCTGGAGCTGATCGACCGGGCGCGCCACGCGGGTGCGACGTGGGCTCAGATCGCTGCCGCTCTCGGCCTCGGCAGTCGGCAGGCCGCCGAGCAGCGCCGGCAGCGCCTGGCGGCCGTACGACGATCGCGCCGACAGGAACGGGACCTCGCGTACTCGACACGGATCGCGGCCATCCGGAGTGCGGTCTTCGACCTTCAGCGGTGGATCGACGCGGACCGGCGCTGGGACACGCGGTTCCGGCGTGCGGCTCTCGTGAGGAAGACCGCGGAGGTGGCCCTCGACGCCGATCCGGGTTCCCTGTACGCGTTGGCCGCGCTGCTCGCGGTCGACCTGACGCAGGCGGGAGGTGAACGGTTGCCGGCGCCGGTGCAGGCGGTCGCCACGAGATTGGGCGGGCTTCTGTCAACGAAACCTTGACAGGTTCGAGCGATATTGCCTGGCTCCCGCTCAAGGTTGAGGATTTGAGTCCTCTCGGCTCAACCTTGGAGAGCGCATGCGACGCAACGCGGGGCTGTTCGTGGCGATCTCGCTGCTGTCCGGCTTCGGCAGCAGTGCCATGTCGCTGGTGGCCGGAATCTGGATTCTGGACCTCACCGGTTCGACCAGCCTCGCGGCCCTCGCCGGGCTCTGCGTGTACGCCCCGGTCCTCGCCGGTCCCTGGCTGGGCGGCCTGCTCGACCGGGCGCCGAGGCGGCCGCTGGTCATGGCGGTCAACCTCGCACTGGCCACTGTGCTGCTGAGTCTCCTCACGGTTCGGGGACCGGGCCAGACGTGGCTCATCTTCCTGGTGTCCTGCGCCTACGGCGTCAGCTACGTACTGATCGACGCGGGCGAGTCGGCGCTGCTGCCCTCCGCGCTGTCGCCGACGGAACTCGGAGACGTCAACGGCTGGCGTTCCAGTGCCCAGGAGGGCATGAAGCTCGTGGCGCCCCTGGTCGGCGCGGGCCTCTACGCGTGGCGCGGCGGACACGCGGTCGTCCTGCTCAGCGCGGCGATGCCGGTACTGGTTGCCCTCCTGTACGCGGCCGTACGACTGAAGCAGACGCCGTCCCAGCCGCCGACCCAGCGGCGACGCGGCGTGCGCGCGGGGCTCGACATGCTGCTCGCGCAGCGGGCCACGCGCGTCACCGTGGCGCTCGCCGCCGTGTCGATCGCCATGTCCGGCTTCACGACGGCCGCCACCTACGCGGTCGTCACCGAGGAGCTGGGCCTACCGACGACGTTCCTCGGTGTGCTGCTCAGCGCGCAGGGCGCCGGTTCCATCGTCGGCGGCCTCGTCGTCGGCCGGCTCATCGCCCGATGGAGCCCGGTCACCGTGGGCGTCGCGGGCACGACGCTGTTCGCCGTCGGCTGCCTGGTCCGCTGCCTACCCTGGTGGCCCGCTACGGTGGCCGCCTCGGTGGCCGTCGGCATCGGCCTGCCCTGGGCCCTGGTCGCCGCGGTGACCGCAGTGCAGACCCACACGCCCACAGCGATGCTCGGCCGAGTGGCCGGGACGGCCAACACCGCGATGTTCGGTCCCATCGCGCTGGCGATCCCCCTCGGCTCCGCGACCGTTCACCTCGGCGACCGCCTGACGCTCCTCGCGGCCGCCGCGATCTGCCTGGCCGCCGCGGTCTGGGCAGGCTACCGCCCCGCGACGCGGCGCACAGCGGAGCGCAGTTCGGCGGCGACGTCCTCAATCGGCGGGACGGCGCCGCCGGCCGCACAACGACCGCACCCCGAGCGAGGTGTGGCCCTCGTTCACCGCCGTGGGCGCGGCGGAACCGGCGACCCCTGACTGACCGCATCCTCGGTGTGGATGTCGGTGCCGACGCGTAGCCTCCACCCCTGTGAGGATCCGACCCGGGAGGGACGCCGATGGCTGACGCCGACGATGTCCGCCGCATAGCCCTGGCCCTGCCGCACGTCGTGGAGAACGACAGCGACGGCTTCGACTTCCGGGTCGCCGACAAAGGCTTCGTCTGGTCCTACCCCGAGCGCAGGCCCGGAAAGCCACGGGTGATCCGCACCGACATCGCGGTGCTGTTCGTCGGCGACGAGGCCGAGAAGCAGGCCCTCCTGCTCGGCGAGCCCGACCTCTTCTTCACCACGCCCGGCTACGACGGGTGGCCGCTGGTGATGCTGCGGCTGGCGAAGGTCGATGTCGAGCGCCTACGGGAGCTGGTCACCGATGCCTGGCGGATGCGCGCCCCGGAGGCGCTCGTCAGCGACCGCTGACGGCCGCCTGACCGGTGCTGCCGGGAAACAGCCTGCTCGGTGACCCGGCGGGCCCGAAGGCGACGCGGACCGGTGTCCGGCGCAGCGCGGTGCCGGCCCAGGCGGGTCGTCGGCCGTCGATCGTGAGGGTGGCCAGGAGCCCTGGGTGGTCGGTCGCCCCGCGCATGCCCACCGACCTGTTGCAACAGATCGTGACGTCGGTTGTCGCCATGAGCTGTTGCACCGCGCCGTCGTCGATCCGCAGATAGCCCGGCGGCACGCACGACCGCACGTCGGGGGAGCCGCCGTACCGGAGGTTGAGGTCGCCGCCCAGCACGGTCGGCGCGTATCCGGCGCTCCTGCGGATCATCGGCACCACGGTGTCGAGCAGGTGGGCGCACTGGGCGAGCGCGACGGTGGCACTGGTGGCCGCCAGGTGTGTGGTGCAGGCGTGCAGGGCGCCGGGGACGTGGACGCAGAGCCAGGCTCGTTCCTCGGGGTCCGTGACGTCCTGCGTCGGGTGGATCCCGCTGTGCACCGTGTGTCCCGGGTACGGGGCCTGAAGGCGGGTCAGCAGTCCGATCCCGTACGGCTGGCCGTTGCGGCACCGGGTGACGGCGCCGCTGGGGCGGTCACCGGCAGCCTTGAAGGCGGAGACGACTGGGCCGCCGGGGTGGACGCCCGCGAACGCGCGCTCCAGCGTGGCCACGTCGTCCTGACAGATCTCGTTGAGGGTGACCAGGTCGGGTACCTCGGCGCTGATCACCTCGGTGGCCTCGGTCACCGATCGGCCCGTGTAGCAGCCGGCGCGGCCGCTGTTGCAGAGGTTCATCTGGAGCACCCGTAGGGCCGTCGATCCGGTGGTGTCGGCCACCGACGATCCGGCCGGCACCCCGGCGGCGGCGATCAGGCACACGACGGCCAGGGCTCGGCGCAGACCTCGGTACGAACGATCGGCCAGGCACCGGCGAAGGAAACCGACCGGGGCTGGACCACGCAGCAGACGACCCCTGCGGGAGCGGGTGACGTCGGCGGCTGGCTGCGCGGACATGCGGACTCCGGGTGGGGGAGGCGACAGTCTTCGCCGGGGTGGCAGCGATCTTACCGCTGCCGATCGATCGCAGGACCCCTGCAGGCCGAAGGGATCAGGGACAGGAGGCGTCCGCGGCGCGGGCCGGGCGGGCGCGCGGCCGGTAGCCCGACCGGGTGAACGGCGCTCGGGCCGGAACCCGCGGCGACGGGGGCACGGCATGCTGCGTTCGACGATGCCGGTGCCGGCACGACAGGCGGGGCGGAGAGGATTTCAGATGGCAGACGGCGACGTGCCGGAGCGGATGCAGGCCGCGGCCTTCGACGAGTTCGGCGGCCCGGAGGTGATCACTCTGCGCATGCTGCCGGTGCCGCAGATCGCCGACGACGAGGTGCTGATCAAGGTGTGGAGCGCCGGCGTGGGGGTGTGGGACGCCCTGCACCGGGAGGGCGCGCTGGTGCCCGAAGGCGCCTCCTTCCCGATGGTGCCGGGCGCCGAGGCCGCCGGCACCGTCGCCGCCGTCGGCTCGCAGGTGAGCAACGTCGCCGTGGGCGACCTGATCTACGTGTACGGCTACACCCGGCCGAAGGGCGGCTTCTACGCCGAGTACGCGGCGACCAAGGCGCAGTACGTCGCGAAGCTGCCGGCGGGCCTGCCGGTGGAGCACGCGGGGGCCATGCCCACCGACGCGCTGACCGCCTTGACGGGCCTGGACGTGCTCGGCCTCTCCGCCGGCGCGTGGTTGCTGATCTTCGGTGCGAGCGGCGGGCAGGGTCACCTGGCCGTGCAGTTGGCCAAGCGGCAGGGCCTCAACGTGGTCGCCGTCGCGTCCGGGGCGGAGGGCGTGGCGCTGGTGACCCGCCTCGGCGCCGACGTGGCCCTCGACGGTCACGGTGACCTCGACCAGGTGCTCGGGCGGATCCGGGAGGTGGCGCCGGACGGCGTCGACGGCCTGCTGGCCATGGTCGGCGGCAGGACGCTGGACAGGCTCACCGAGGCGCTGCGCGACGGCGGTGTGCTCGGGTACCCCCACGGGGTGCAACCGGAACCGGGCGAGCGGCCCGGTGTGACGGTCCGGGCGTACGACGGCGAGACCGGTCCTCGGCAGCTGCAGCGCCTCAACGAGCTGATCGAGGCGGGACCGTTCCAGGTGCACGTCGCCGAGAAGTTCCCGCTGGGGCAGGCGGCGGAGGCGCACCGTCGCCTGCAGACCTCCTTCGTGGGCAGGCTGATGCTCACGGTGGTCTGACCCCACCTCGTCGGCCCGAGTATGCCTGCCGGTCCACGTGGCGAGGTTGAACTTCTGCACCGCCCACGCGACGACGCGCTCGCCCGCCCAGGTCGTGATGGTCAGACCGCCGTATCCGGCCCTAGCCGGCGAGCAGGTGATCCAGCGGCCGGGGGATGCGGTGCGGGTCGAGGGCGCGGACGAGCGCGCGGGCGTACCGCGCCTTGCGACCGCTGGTCGTACCCATGAAGCGGCGCAGTTGCCGCTCGATCGCCCGCCCGCGTTGCGCGGGCTGGTTCTGGAAGACCCGGAACCTCGCCAGATCCTGCTCGACTTCGAGGACGTGCTCGACCCCCGTCGTGCCGAGGGCGCGAATCAGTTCGTCCTCGAGATCGGCGACGCACACGTAGAAGCCGAGCGCTTCCATTCCGGACCGGGTCAGGCCGGCACCGGCACCCGCCTGCTCCAGCCCGCGCCGGAAGTAGCCCTCTTCGGCCTCGTCGCAGAGCCCGCGCAGGTTCACGGCGAGCCCCTGCGCGCCGAAGAGCCGCAGGAACCGACCGACGCCCATCGCGCCTCCGATCGGCAGGACGCACACGCCCTCGCCGGCCAGATCTCGGTCGTGCCGAGCGGCCAGCGCCTCCACCGCGCTCTGGTCGCTGACCCCTTCGACGAGGACGACCGTGGTCAGGCCGTCCTCGGCCAGTTCGCGGGCCACGGTGGCGGCCGCCGCGGAGTCGGTGCCGCCGGCCGCCCACGTGCTGACGGCGGCTCGGAAACGGTCGGGCTCTCGCACAGCTGAGAGTTTCGCAACGGCCGCTCCGGAGCGCCACCGGGATTGTGCCGACCCCAGCGGTCGACCGCGGCGAGGTCATCGAGTCGGCGACCGTCACGGCGCCGGCCGCCCACCGAGGGGTGGGCGGCCGGTCGACGGATCGGGTGGACGTCAGGCCAGCGGCTTGCCGCCGGTGACGCCGAGCACCTCGCCGGTGATGTAGCTAGATTCCTGCGAGGCGAAGAAGACGTACGCCGGGGCGAGCTCGGCCGGCTGGCCGGCGCGACCCAGCGGGACGTCCTTGCCGAACGACTCGACCTTCTCCTCCGGCATGGTGGCCGGGATCAGCGGGGTCCAGATCGGTCCGGGGGCGACCGCGTTGACCCGGATGCCCTTCTCGGCCAGGTTCTCGCCGAGGCCCTTGGTGAAGGCGATGATGCCGGCCTTCGTGGTGGCGTAGTCGAGCAGGTCGGGGAGGGCTGGTAACCCTGGATCGACGCCGTGTTGATGATGGTGGAGCCGGGCCGCAGGTGGGGCACGGCCGCCTTGGAGAGCCAGAACATTGCGTACAGGTTGGTCTTCAGGACCCGGTCGAACTGCTCGGTGCTGATGTCGGTGATGCCGCCCGGCTGCGACATCTGGTACGCCGCGTTGTTGACCAGGATGTCCAGGCCACCGAGTTCGCTCACCGCTCGCGAGATGATCTCCTCGCAGTGCGCCTCGTCGCGGATGTCCCCGGCGACGGTCACCGCCTTGCGACCGGCCTTCTCGACCAGTTGCGCGGTCTGCCGCGCGTCGTCCTCCTCCTCGGGCAGGTAGGCGATCAGCACGTCGGCGCCCTCGCGGGCGAAGGCGATGGCGACCGCCCGGCCGATGCCGGAATCACCGCCGGTGATCACCGCACGCTTGCCGGTCAGCCGGCCGGTGCCCTGGTAGCTCTCCTCGCCGTGGTCGGGCTCGTCCGGCATCTCCCGGGTGGCACCGGGGGGCGACTGCTGGCCACCGGTCTGCTCGTCGGGCCCGCGGTACTGCTCCTTGGGGTCCTGCTCCTGATACTGGTTGCCGCTCAACGCTCTGTCCTTTCTGGTTACTTCCGCGGGGCCGGCAGGGGTCAGCTGGCGGACGGCTTGCGGACCGCGTCGCGGACGCGGTCGATGACCGCCAGCGCCGGGCCGGCGGCCAGGTTGCCCTTGGCGGACTGGGCGCTCGGGTGCGGCCGGGTCGGCGCGGTGGCCTCTGCGGCGCGTACGGCGGCGGCCAGGGAGCGCAGCCGGTCGGCCGGCACGTGCTGGCGCAGCTGCGGGAACTCGTAGCGCTCCTCGTAGCGGGCGTGGGTGAGCACGGCGTCGCGCAGCAGGATGATCCCGGTGTCGAAGCCGTCCGCGTCCACGCCGCCCGCGACCAGCGTCTTCAGCGTCTCCTTGGCCTGCCGCTCCTCGTCGAGCCGGTCGTCGACCATCGCGTCGCCGCCACCGCCGGGCAGGTTCCGGGCGAGGGGGTGCACGACCTCCTCCTCGGCGGTCTCGTGCGCGGCGAGCAGCTTGACCAGGTCGTCGAAGGCGTCGCGCCGGGTCTCGCCGGTGCTGCCGATGACGAGCAGGAAGAGCTGCTCGATCTGCGCGTGCTGGGCGAGCAGCAGGTCGACCACGTCCTCCTCTGGGCCGGGGGTGGCCGGGGCGTCGGTGTCAGGCACTGCGGCTCCCCTCCCGGGCGCGCAGCCCCTCGACCGGATGCGGCCCCTCGGTCTCGATGCGGTACTCGTCGCCGAACCGCTCCCGGTGCATGTCGACGACCTGCTCGCTGGGCGGCTGCTGGCCGTCGTGCAGCTGCTGCTGCATCCACTCGAACCGCTCGTGCGCCTCCCGGACGTAGCCCTCACCGAGCTTGGTCAGGTCGATCTGGGTGGCCAGCAGGTGGCGCAGGTACTCCTTGTTGGGTTCGAAGGTCAGCGGCTCGGGCAGGCCGGCGCTGCCGACGATCTCCTCCGGCTCGCGGCCGTCGTGCCGGCGCAGCAGGTCGGCCGCCTGCTGGAGGTGGGCCAGCTCCATCTGCAGGTGCAGCTCCCAGACGGCCTTGATCCGCGGGTCGCTCTCCTGCTGGAGGAAGGAATAGTAGAGCCAGCACTCGTTGTACTCGTGCGTCAGCAGCCGCTCCCACCAGTTCTCGCCCGGGTCCAACAGCGACTCGTAGTGGGTGACGTGCTCCTGCTCGATGAGGCTGATCTCCTGGTAGAGCTGCCGGGCGATCGGCTCCATGTACTGCGGGCCGACGTTCATGTAGTAGAACATCACCTGCTGCTCGGCCGAGAGGATCGTCAGCGCGTGCAGCTTGGAGCGCGGGTCCACCGAGTTGCGGTCGTACGGGGTGCGGACCTCGTCGAAGGGGTGCCGGTGCTCCTGCACGGTCGGCCGCCCCGGCATGACCTCGGTCAGCCCGTTCACGATCTTCTCGGCCTTACGCCGCTCGACCATCTCGTAGAGGTTGGCGTACCGGTACAGGTGGTCGAAGTCCTCCAGCACGCCGAACTCGTACGCCTGCTTCAGGTACGGATCCGGCTCGTGTCGCGCCACCCACGCCGTCAGGTCGACCGCCACCTGCTCGTAGCCGAGCGTCGTCTCCAGCACGCTCGCCACGCCGGGCAGCAGCCAGTTCACCACCCGCTGCTGCTGGCTCTCCACGTACCGGACGTAGGCCAGTTGCCGGCGCACCTCCTGGTCCGGGCAGTTGCGGGCGAACTGGTGCTGGAAGTTGATCGCCTCCACCTCGATGCCGTTCATCGTGATGATCCGGCACCGCGTGTACGGGTCGACCGCCTCCGGGTCGATCGGCTCGACGTTCAGTTCACGCCAGTTGCGGATCTGGCTCTCCAGTGGGATCCCTTTGTGATCCAACGGATTGAACATGCCTTCTCCATTCATGCGGGGTGAGTAGGGCCTACCCGGGTGTATGGGAGGGAAACACCGCCCAGCGGTTCCTGTCCGTGTCGAGGAGGTCACGCCGAGAGAGGCTCACTAACAGTGGTGCGACGGCCGGGCCGAGGGGCGTCACGGTGGCGCGCCACGGCGGGCACGCCCCGGAACCTGAGCGGGAGGTGCTGACCGGTCACGTCGCGGCACGGTGTCCACACCGGCTCTGTCGGGGGTGGGGGGAGCGCTGCTGCCGACATGACGCCTCCGCTGGCGATCGGCCCCCGCCTCGACGGAAGTCGTAGGGGAGTGGACCACTGGAGGGCACATGTCTTGACCCGAGGTCGTCCTACCCTGACAGTGAGGATGTAGGAGCGGTCACCCGGCTGTCTGACCCTTGCCCTGACCGACGGTT